>CAJWGB010000318.1 GCA_913031625.1 uncultured Planctomycetaceae bacterium
CGAGCTGGCTGCCGAATTGGTCAATTCGAACTCGGAAGGTGGTGCGGCCGGAGTGAAAAAGCCCGCAGCATCAACTGATGCTGCGGGCTCTTTTGTATCGCCTAAGTCAGACGCAGCAGGTCTACTGCGGACTGCCAAGGTACAGCCATTCTTCCTGGTCGATGTCGTATCGTTCCAGAAGCCGTTCCTGCCATTTGCGGAAGACCGGCCCGGCGATTTCATTCTGCATGACACGAACGAACGGACTGGCACCGAATCCCTCGCTGCCCGGTCGTTGCGGATTACCGCGACCTTCCAATGCGAACGCCGCTTCTGATGGGCGAGTGCGATCAGTCACATGCACAACGTAATAAGTCGAGAGATCAAGGTTCGGAACAACCCCGACACCGTTTTCCTTAAGCTCAGTGAAGACGACCTTCATGAAGTCTTCGCCAATCCGCGGCAGAACTCTGTTCTGCTGATTCTCAAGTCGGATCTGACCAAGCTCAACTCCCTGCTGCTGCTGGAAGAATCCAAATGAAGGCTGCAACCAGGTAAATGAACCTGAATGTCCGATATCCAGTGCCGGGCTGTCATCTTCTCCGGTCTGCGTCTGACCTTCGAGAATCGACTCCATCGTTGGAATCTCCTCAGTCTCTTTGCTCAACGCCTCCTCAACCATCTTTGCAAGTTTTTCGCCACGGGCCTGCACTTTTTCCCGAGCCTTCTCTGCCTGCCACGCTCGTATAACTGAGTCACGGACACCGTCTTCATCCAATGTTGGGATGTGGCGAATGTCAAAGTCAATCAGGAACCATGTGTAGTAGTGCTTGGTTTCGGTGACATCCGTCTGCCGATAGGCACCGTGCGGCTGATAGAGTTCCAGGCTGTTTGAGTTGTACTCATTGGTCAGAATGGAGGCAAAAATCTGTTGAGCAACGTTCATTGCGTTCGGGTTGAACATAGACGTTTCGCTCTCAGCGGCAACGACGATTGGATAGTCCTCTGACTGGTCCAGCATTTCGTAGCCGGTCATGAGTGGAGTCACACCAAAGATGAACCCATTCTCAGAAGCCCAGTCCGTGACTTCTTTTCGAAGCCCTTCGCGGAAGTCCTGCAGTTGAACGTAGAGTTTTTGGTACTCAGCGTTGACGGCATCATCGTCGCCTTCGACAAATGCAGCTGGGTCCAGAACCTTATCAGCTTCCAGCGTCAGCTTATCGCTGCAGATCTGAAGCATCTCCTGAGCCTGCTGCATCTTCTCTTCGACTGCCACTTTGAGCCGATCTGCTTCCAGCTGTTCGCGAATCTGTTTTCGCAGTTCGTCATCCAGTTCTCGTGCCTCAAACTCTGGTTCATCAAGGAGTGCAGGCTTGTCAGTCGCATTGCCTTCCTCAGGAATCACCAGCGGAGTTTCGTCAGCTTTCGTCTCGTCAGCTTTCGTCTCGTCAGCCTTCGTCTCGTCAGCCTTCGTCTCGTCAGCCTTCGTCTCGTCAGGGATTACCAGTCCGTCGGACTCGTCTTTGGTCTCTTCATCCTGTGATTCATCGAACCCACACTCTGGCTCCGGCTTCTCTTCAGTGGTCGCCCCTTCCTCGGTATCTGATCCGTCTTCGCTGCTGGTTCCTTCTTCCGTCGTGGCACCTTCTTCAGTGCCGGATCCTTCTTCAGTGCCGGATCCTTCTTCAGTGCCGGATCCCTCTTCAGTGCCGGATCCCTCTTCAGTGCCGGATCCCTCTTCCGTGCTGGAACCCTCTTCTTCAGGATCAGACTCGGGAATAAATGGTTTGCGAACTTGAGGAGACTCTTCCTCAACGAGCTCGTCGTAGCGCGTTTGAATGTCCTCGTCGGTCACTGGCTCTACGCCGAGAGCCGCAGGATCAGAGCTGTCGACCTCCAGCCATGCAAGTTTTGCTCGGCGAGGCATCATGAATCCCGGGGAGCCAGGACCGTCCGATCCCGGAAGCTTCGAGGCATGCTCTGCAAAGAGCTGCTCTACTTCACCGTCAGAGGGTTCACCCTGAGCGGCGAGGAATTCTTCCACATCCAGTGCCGCGACGTGCACCTTCTGAGACGTCCGGGTGCGACTATAGTAGTTCCAGTAAACACCTGGCCCCGGCGGTGTTACGTCCGGATAGGTCATATTGAGCACCATTCGGGCGAGCAGTTGTTCGCCGAGAATCTCAAACAGCAGGTCTTCCTGAACGGGTTTGTTCCTGTAGACCAGGCTGTTGCGAACCTTGAGATATCTCTCTTTGGTCAGCTTCTGGATTTCCTTGGGAGAGCGTCCCATCTGGATATCCATCTGCTGCTGCTGCCGCTGCGAATCCTCAACCACCCGCGCGATGAATTGTTCGACCAGTTCTTTATCTGCGCTCAGTCCCAGTCGGGTAGCCTCCTGACGCAGGACCTCGCCGAAAACCAGGTCGTTGGCGTCGCTGGGCGTCATTCCTCGGGTGCCGAAGAATCCGCGATTCAGACCGGTGATCCCCGCGACGAACGTGTTTGCCACGGCGCGACGTTCATCCAGCTCCTGCAGCATGTCATTGTCAACGGTGCCGAAAGAAGTGCTGATCAGGCCGTTGTCGGTGATCAGGGGCATAATGATGCCCAGAGCACAGCCGAGGGCCGCTCCGCCAATACTCCACGGCAGCCATTTCCCCTGTTTGATGCCAGAGATTCCGAAAATTGCACCACCAGCCAGCAATCCGAGAAGCCAGAGTTGCTGTGAATCGCTGGAAAACAGGCTGTCCAGCGTAAAGACCAGCATCGACAGGATGACGAGAATGACCATCAGTCCTGTGGAATTTTTGCGCAGGAAACCCAGCGGAGTTGCCATAAGAATGCTCGTAATTTGATCCAGTGGCCGCCGGCAAAATGCCGGCGTGGCTTGACAGAATGACTGGCGAGACTTTATTCCACCCACCAGCCGGGAACAAACAGGACCGGATTCTGATGCAAAAACGCACCAGATTCCGCCTCTTTCCCAAACGGAAACGGCGAATTCTAACTGGCAGTCAACACGAAGCAAGGTCAACCAGACGCGGTGGTTACGTCATACCTAAGGTGTCTGAAATCTGTGTGCCTGTCATCAAATATCCAGTAAATACAATCAAAGACGGACCGAATGTGGAAGTTCGGTGCCGGGAGCGAACATGCCGAGGACTCTGATCATTGCGGAAAAGCCCAGCGTGGCGACGGACCTGTCGCGCGTCCTGGGGAAACTACCGTCGATCGGGAAGTTCGAAAAGAAGAAGGACTACTTCGAAAACGACAACGCGCTGATTTCCTCAGCCGTCGGGCATCTGGTTGAGCTCAAGATGCCGCTGACCCCGGAAGGAAAAAAGCTGCCATGGAGCATGACGCACCTGCCCGTCATTCCCACCGACTTTGAACTTCAGCCCATCGAACGAAACGAATCCCGCTATAAACTGCTGGTTCGGCTGCTGAAAAAGAAAGACGTAGACACTGTCGTCAATGCCTGTGACGCCGGACGAGAGGGAGAACTGATCTTTCGCTACGTCCTTCAGTTGGCCGGCCTCAAGAAGGATCTGACCGTCCGCCGGATGTGGATGCAGTCGATGACTGATAACGCGATCATCGAAGCATGGAATTCGCTGCGCAACGAAGAAGACATGAGAAACCTCACGGACGCGGCACTCTGCCGGTCCGAGAGTGACTGGCTCGTGGGACTGAATGCAACTCGTGCCCTGACTGCATTCAATTCACGCAACGGCGGTTTCAACGTGACCACCGCTGGCCGCGTCCAGACTCCCACCCTGGCAATCCTCGCGGAGCGAGAAAAGGCAATTCGCGCATTCATTCCACGCGACTACTGGGAAGTTCATGCCACATTCGGCGTGGAGAAGGGCGAGTACGCCGGCCGTTGGTTTAAAGAGGACTTTGAAAAGGACGAGTCTGATCCGCACAAGCGGGCAGAACGGGTCTGGATTCAGGAAGAAGCTGACGCCATCGTTGCTCGCTGCCAGGGACAGACTGGAACAGTCGAAGAGACCAAGAAGCCTCAAAAGCAGGCTCCGGAACGTCTGTTCGACCTGACCAGCCTGCAGCGGGAAGCCAGCAGCAAGCACGGGTACAGTGCTCGCCGAACATTACAGCTTGCTCAGGCCCTGTACGACCGCCACAAACTGCTGACTTATCCAAGAACAGACTCCCGCTACCTGCCGGAAGACTACGTCGACACGGTCAAAGAGACGATCGCCGGATTCGCCAAAGCAAAAACAAATGCGGCCTTCACAAGTGAGTTTCCGAAGTGCGCAAAGTGGATTATCGACAACGATCGAATCACACCTTCCAAGCGTATTTTTGACACTAAGAAAGTCAGCGACCACTTTGCCATCATTCCAACGGGCAAGACGCCCGCAGCAAAACTGGATGACGATGCGAAGAAGATCTACGACCTCGTCCTGAAGCGGTTTCTGGCGATCTTTTACCCCCACGCGGAATACGAGATTACAAACCGAATTACGCGGATCGGAGACGATACGTTTAAGACAGACGGACGAGTCCTGGTCGTACCCGGCTGGCTGGAAGTCTACGGCCGTAAACCGGGTGTCGCCGGCGACAAGGACGAACTGGTCGCCAGCTCAACGGGTGAATCAGCCAGTGCGACGCCTGTTGAAGCCCAGAAGAAAGAGACTCGACCTCCGGCTCGATACAACGATTCCACGCTGCTTTCGGCAATGGAGACTGCTGGCAAACTGGTCGATGACGATGAACTGCGGGAAGCCATGAGCGAACGTGGACTGGGAACTCCCGCCACGCGCGCAAATATCATTGAAGGGCTCATTCGCCAGAAATACCTGTTCCGTCACGAAATGAACCGACGAGATCTGGTGTGCTCAAACAAAGGGCTGGCGTTGTTCGATCAGCTGCAGGAAATCGGCATCGATACACTCAGTTCCCCCGAGATGACCGGAGAGTGGGAACACAAACTTAAGCAGATGGAAAAAGGAGAGCTCGGCCGCGAAGCCTTTATGCAGGAAATCAAGGAGATGACACGGACAATCGTCGGCCAGACGAAGTCCCATACCGAAGAGATTGTGAATCGTGTCTTCCCGGACCTGATCGCCCCCTGTCCGGAATGTGGTGCAACAGAACTCAAGCAGACAGACGGAGTCTTCGAATGTAAGAATCCTGAATGTTCGTTCCGCGTGAAAAAGCACATTGCCAGCCATCAGCTCACAGAGGAACAGGCAAAGATCCTGGTCACCAATTTGCGCGTCGGTCCGATCGACACGTTTAAGAATCGATTTGGCGCTCAATTTGAAGCCGAACTCACACTTGAGAAGCCAAAGAAAGTCTGGAAAGTCAACTTCGTCTTTGCTGGTGACGAAGAACGCGAGAATGAGCTGAAGAACCTGTCGGATGACCAGGTTCTCTGCGAAGCAAAGAAACTTGATGACTCAGAAGAGCTGATCAAGATTTACGAAACAGAATCAGCCTACCTAGCGCCACAGATGGCGACCAAAGCAGATGATCGCGGAGTCCGCCTCAGCAAGACGATTCTGCAGCGGGAGATAGAACCGGCCCAGGCAGTCAAACTGTTTGTCGACGGGAAAACGGACCTCCTGCCAAATTTCATCTCGCGCAAAAAAGGCCGGCCATTCGCAGCTCACCTGACACTCGATCGTGTCAAGGGTAAGATTGGTTTCGAGTTTGCCCCGCCCAAAAAGAAAGCGGCAAAGAAGAAGGCCGTCAGAACGGACGACGCGACTGATAACTCAGCCAACGAGAAGCCCAGGAAGAAAAAGAAGGCGGCCAAGAAGAAGGCTAAGAAGGCGTCTTCCAAAAAGAAGACTGTCAAAAAGAAGAGGCCTAAAGCTGACGCCGATTAAGAGCCGTTGGTGTCAGGAAACCGTCAGACGTGACAGGGCATGCTTTTCGCATCTGAACGGCTGCGCACAAGCGTTCAACGTCAATCCACGTCTTGACTGTCCCACCGTCCCTGACAAGCAGTCACCGGTCGCGGGATTAATTCAGTTGGCGTAATCTTTACCTCTCGGCAGTCGGTAGGGTAGGGAATGCGGATAGCTGGCCAGGCTGCTGAAGCGATGGAAATCTTCATTCTCAAAACAGTAGGTGGCGAACAGTTCTGCTGGCTGGGGATCGAACCAGACCACAAACCCCCATTTGTCGTAACCGGCATCCTTCGGAAAGGGTTCGACGACAACGTAGGAGAGCGTGCCTTCGTCAAGGACCGAATGAATGTACCAGTCCACCGGCGAATCGCTGCCTATGTGCTCCCGCCCTGTACGCGTAACGTTCTGCTGTAGAAATTCGTCTCGTGATTCAGATTTCCTGACCACAGCATTTGCAAGTAACTCTAATCATTTACCAGAGGAGTCCGATGGAATTCGCGCAGGTCGGCTGATCTTCTCGTTACTCCTGTGTACGTGCTGTGTTGTCGCGAATTGCAAAAAAGGCTGTCACAAGA
This sequence comes from uncultured Planctomycetaceae bacterium, assembly GCA_913031625.1. GTDB lineage: Bacteria > Planctomycetota > Planctomycetia > Planctomycetales > Planctomycetaceae > Fuerstiella. The sequence continues at coordinate 6,437 of CAJWGB010000318.1, forward strand.
TCGACGGTGTATAGGCCGAAGAATACCTTCAAATAGTTCGCGACGACTGAGAGAACACCGAACAGTCCGTAGATCGCCAGCAAGCTGCTGAGTTGAAACGTTTTGTAGGTGCTCGTATCCAAGCCTACCCAACTAGTAATGAAGAAACCGATCCCCCCCATCAAGCAGCAGATGAGCGCAAACGGATAGCTGTA
>CAJWGB010000319.1 GCA_913031625.1 uncultured Planctomycetaceae bacterium
GTTTCGACCGTTTGCGGGATCGTCACCGGAAGGGCCGGGTGATCGGCTCTGGGGCGCCGCGCCCCGTTGGGCGCGACCATGATGTCGGGCAGCGCCGCAAACGTCACGCGAAGACCGCCTTGACCGCGATGTCGAGCTTGCCGATTAGTTTCACACAGGTGACTGCGTCTGTCCGAGCAATTGACTGTACTTCCATTTTATTCCTTTGTTCAAAGCAGACGCGGATGGTAGCAATCCGTCAAATAACAAACGCTGTCACAACATTGTGTCTGCTGAAACCAGGCAGAGAAGAGTGAAATAACCCAGCTGGTTTCCAAAACATCCTGCGTCTACCTGAATCTCTCAGCTGAAACGCTGACGGCGGCCCCGGAGTTTTGCTCACACCGACCTACACGACGATCACCGGCTTCCGTCATTCGCAGGCAAGTCGTTCGAAACTGACAAGGCACATATCATCGCTTTGAGGATGGTCACCGACAAAGGCGCGGAGATCGGCAAGGACACCGGCCCCCAGTGATGCAAGGTCTGACGAGGGCTGGCTGAGTGCAGCCTCCAATCGGTCGTCACCATACAGTTCACCGTCGGCGTCCATGGCTTCTGTAAAACCATCAGTAAAGATGGACAGCGAATCCCCGGCGGCCAGACTGACGTCGAACGGCCTGTATTCACGGCAGGGAAACAGACCTATCGCAACACCGCGCATCTCCGCGCCAACTTCGCGGACACTCCCGTCTGCAGAGCGCAGCAATGGTGAAGGGTGCCCGGCATTTACGAGAGTTACGACTCCGGATTCGGAATCAATAACAGCGACCACAAGTGTTACGAATCGTCCGGCGATTCCACTCTCGCAGAGGCTGTCATTCATCACGGCAACAGCATCAGCAGGCGATTCCCGAGTTGCCAGCAACAGACGTAACTCGCCGGAAATTTTCGCCATCAACAGAGATGCAGAAACGCCTTTGCCGGAAACATCGGCGAGAACCACAGCCATCCTGCCGCTCGGGAGTGGAACATAGTCGTAGTAGTCACCCCCGACGTGCGAGGCCGCCTCATAGAAGTCATAGAAATCGTAGCCATCGAGCTTTGCCGACTGATGTGGCAACAGACCCAGCTGCACTTTGCGGGCGAGTTCAAGATCGCGATCCAGTTCTGCCTGCCGTACTGCACGCTCATGCAGTTCAGAAAAGTTGAGAGCAAGCGAGACCTGTGGGGTCACGGCTGCGAGGACCTCCAGGTCCTGCGACGAAAAAGGACGTGACGCGTCATGAGTCTCCAGCTGAACGATCCCAATGGCGACTCCATCGTTATCAATCAGAGGAGCACACAGGAACGAGCGAATATTGGCTGCAGCAATGCTCTGACTGCCGGAGTACGCCACATCCTTTTGAACATCGGCCGACAACATGGCCTGCTGAGTATTCAGAACCTGCTGCGTGATCGTCCGACTGATGCGCAGCGACAAGTCCGGGACCGACTCCCGCAACCGAGTCGCTCGGATCTCAGGCAGTTGGTCCTCCACAAGCCCCATGGCGACAAATCCCCGCTCCGCTGCCGGAAATACGCGAAACAGCCCTTCCAGGAGATTATCGAGCAATACATCGGACTCGACTGACGCCGCGAGACCGTCGAGCAGTCGAACGAGACCCTCCAGTTTTCGCTCTGCACTGGCTCCGGCAATTCTTTCCGGCGGAGTGATCGTAGAGAGGCCAATTCCAATGGACGCCATCACATGCGCTGAGGATTCGTCTTCATCAATAACTACCTCGTGCGAGCCGGGCCTCTGTTTTCCAGCGTCATCGCTAAACTGCAGTTCGACTCCACAGATTCCAAGGGTGTCGCCATCAGCGAGCGATTCAGGGCGACTGATTCGGATCCCGTTGAGAAACGTTCCATTCTGACTGCCGAGGTCTTCGAGCAGGTATTTCTCACCTCGCTGCAAAATCGCCGCGTGACGTCGACTGACACGTTCATTGCCGTCAAACAGGTCGTGAATGTCACAGTCCGGGTGCCGCCCCAACAGACACTGCCCCTCAGGAATTGCGATGTGATCCGTCGTGTCTGTGACGTTTTCAGGAATCAGGTGTGCCATTGGGCATGCTTTGCGGAGGTTTTTTCCAGAGGTCCTGGCCCGAAAGGCGCATTTTGAAGCCCGATCAGCCGACAGCAAGAGACTCCGCACATGAATGGCGGCAGAATTCGTGCTTCAGACGAACCCAAAACACAGTGAATTGCGGACAAATTGCTGGTCTTGTGTCGAATTGCTGAATTGCCATATTCTCCCGTTTTCAATCCACAAATCCGTTCCGTTCAGGGCGGGGGAGGAACGTTGTGAAGGCTGTGATCCTTGCCGGAGGCCTTGGAACGAGGCTTCAGGAAGAGACGACTGTTCGGCCAAAACCGATGGTTGAAATTGGCGGTCGTCCAATTCTCTGGCACATCATGAAGCACTATTACCACCACGGGGTCGACGACTTTTTTGTTGCCTGTGGCTATATGGGCGACTTCATCAAATCGTGGTTTCTGGACCGATATCACCTCAACGGGAACCTGACGATCGACTTCGCACGCGGCATGGTGCATCGCGCGGAAGCCGAGACCGAAGACTGGACGGTCAACCTGATTGATACCGGGCTGCACACAAATACAGGCGGTCGACTGCTGCGACTGAAAGAGTATCTCCAGAATGAAACATTCATGCTGACCTACGGAGACGGAGTCAGTGATGTGGATATCGGTGCCCTGCTGGAATTCCACAAGGCTCAGGGCAGACTGGCAACAGTTTCCGCCGTCCGTCCTCCGGCACGTTTTGGTGGGCTGGTCATCGAAGACGGTGGGGTCTCAAGCTTCACCGAAAAACCGGTGTCAGGCGAAGGCTGGATCAACGGAGGTTTCATGGTCCTCGAGCCAGAAGTCTTCGATTATCTCACCGACGATGCCTGCAGTTTCGAATCGCACGCACTCGAACAGATCGCGGCCGACGGTCAGCTTTCCGCATACTGTCACTCGGACTTCTGGCAGTGCATGGATACGCTTCGCGACAAGCAATACCTGCAGAGACTCTGGGATGCTGAAGAAGCCCCATGGGTTCCGGACGAAACAGAAGAACAGCCGCGACTCCGTTTGATGCCTACAAAAAGAGCGGCCTGAGAAGACAATGAGCATGACGATCACAAATACGGAATTCTGGCGAGACAGACGTGTCCTTGTGACAGGAGCAACCGGGCTGGTCGGTGGCTGGCTGGTCAAACGACTCATTGCCGCTCAGGCTGATGTCGTCTGCCTCATTCGCGACTGGACTCCTCAATCAGAACTGGTTCGCAGCGGCAATATCGAATCAACCATTGTCGTCCGTGGCGACATCTGCGATCAGGACTGCCTGGAACGTGTCCTGGGTGAATATGAAATTGAGACCGTCATTCACCTCGCAGCACAGACCATCGTTGGAATTGCAAACCGCAACCCTGTATCAACGTTTGAAGCGAACATTGGCGGCACATGGAAACTGATGGAAGCGTGTCGTCGCAGCCCTCACGTCAAGCAGATCGTGATGGCGTCTTCGGACAAGGCATATGGCGACTGCGACGTTCTCCCGTACACAGAGGAAACGCCTCTGGTTGGACAGCACCCGTATGACGTCAGCAAGTCCTGCAGCGACCTGATCGCTCAGACGTATGCCAACACATACGACCTGCCGGTCTGCATTACTCGCTGCGGAAACTTCTACGGCGGCGGAGATCTCAACTGGAATCGCATCATTCCGGGAACCGTTCGTTCGATTCTGCGCGGGCAGGCCCCAGTCATTCGCTCCGACGGGACCTTCATCCGCGACTACTTTTACGTGGAAGACGGTGCGGCCGCCTACATGCACCTTGCAGAACAGATGGCGGAGAAGCCGGAACTGGCGGGGGAAGCATTTAACCTGTCAACGGAGATTCAGGTTTCTGTCCTTGAACTGGTGCAGAAGATCCTCCAGGTGATGGACTCAGCCATTGAGCCGGTTGTGCTTGGAGAAGCCGCCAACGAAATCAAACATCAATATCTGGATGCCACCAAAGCTCGCACGATGCTGGGCTGGCAGCCTCTTTATTCCCTGGACGAAGGACTGGCCAGGACGATCTCATGGTACTCAGAATTTATCAGCCGGAACCAGAACCAGCCGACGACTGCACCTGCCGCGCCTGCGGAAAAAGCGGCCTGATCCCGGTTCTTTCACTCGGCGAAACACCACTGGCAAACGCACTCCTCACGGAAGACGAACTCGCGGTTCCTGAGTCTCGTTATCCACTGGAACTTGTGCGCTGCCCGGATTGTTCTCTTGTGCAGATCACAGAGACTGTGCCTCCCGAAATCCTGTTTCGCGAATACGCCTACTTCTCTTCGTTCTCTGACACGATGGTCAGCCACGCGAAGGTCATCGCGGAACGCCTGACCGAAGAACGGTCACTCGACGAAGACAGTCTTGTCGTTGAGGTCGCCAGCAATGACGGTTACCTGCTGCAGTGGTACCACAAACAGGGCGTCCCGGTCCTGGGCATCGAACCAGCGCGTAATATTGCGGAGGTCGCAGTCCGCGAACGCGGCGTCCGAACCATTTCAGAATTTTTTGGCAAAGACATCGCCCAATCACTCGCGTCGGAAGGCACTCTTGCGGACGTGATCCATGCCAACAACGTTCTTGCCCACGTCGCAGACCTGAATGGTGTCGTCGCTGGATTTGCAGCGATGTTGAAACCAAATGGCCGGGTCGTAGTCGAAGCCCCTTATTTAAAGGATCTTATCGACAACGTTGAATTTGACACCATCTACCACGAGCACCTCTGCTACTTCTCACTGACTGCACTCTCACGTGTATTTGCATCACACGGTCTGGAGATTGTTGACGTCGAACGACTCAGCATTCACGGCGGTTCACTGCGAATTCACGCGGCTCATGCCGGCACGGCGAAGCTGTCGAACGCGGTCATCGAATTGATGGCGGAAGAGTCGGCATGGGTGTTTGACGAAGATACGCACCAGGAGTTCGCCGATCGAGTTGAGACCCTTCGTGTGGAACTGACTTCTCAACTGGAGAAACTGAAGGCCGCAGGACATCGGATTGCAGTCTACGGAGCCTCAGCCAAGGGAAGCACGCTGCTGAACTACTTCGGCATTGATGAATCATTGATTGATTACGTCGTTGATCGCAGCACTGTGAAGCAGGGACGATTTACTCCCGGCACTCATCTGCAGATTCACGACCCCGCAAGGCTGACCGAGGACCAGCCTGACTACTGCCTGCTGCTGACATGGAACTTTGCCGAAGAAATCCTGAAGCAACAGGAACAGTACCGTGAAAATGGAGGGCAGTTCATTATTCCTGTCCCTGAAGTCCGCGTAGCGTGACGGAGTAAACGGTCATGCAGTTTCAGGAAACTGACTTCGAATCAGCATGGCTGATCTGTCCTGATCGGGTGGAAGATGAGCGAGGATTCTTCGCCCGAACATGGTGCGAGAGAGAATTCACCACCCGAGGCCTTAACAGCCAGTTGGTCCAGTGCAACATATCTCAGAATCGCCTCGCGGGAACACTCCGGGGAATGCACTGGCAGGCCATGCCACAACCGGAGACAAAACTGGTTCGGTGTACGTCCGGCACCATCTTCGACGTCATTGTGGATGTTCGTCCCGACTCAGGATCGTTCGGGCACTGGCAGGGATTTGAACTGTCGGCAGAGAATCGCCGAGCACTCTACATCCCAGCCGGCTTCGCGCACGGGTTTGTCACTCTGGAAGAAAACAGCGAAGTCCTCTATCAGATGTCAGACTTCTATGAGCCAACATTGGCCCGGGGATTTCACCATCAGGACACGGCCGTGTGTATTCAATGGCCACACGAGATTCGAGTAGTGTCCAGGCGTGACAGGTCCCTGCCGAGCCTTTCGGCTGCCGTGGCGGAATGTGAAGAGCGCCGAGCGGCCTGACCAGGCGAGGGGCACCACAGGCGAAGCCAACAAAGCCAGTGAACTCGTGCAGAATTCACTCCCGATTTCCACGAGACCATAGCGTGATATAAGCCCGCAGCGTTATCGCCCGAACGGTCCCACACCATTCATCGCCATGAGGACGCCCGCCACTGCGTTGATGATCGTCAGGACCAGGCCAATAATGCACAGAATCAGCCCCACGACGGCTTTCGTATTCGGATAAGCTTTCAGCCCCTGAATACTCACAACGATGCCGGAAATCGCCGCTGGCAGTCCCAGGATGGGCAACAGCCATGCCACCATGGCGATGATGCCAATGACCATGCCACTCTGAGCTTTCTGCGCCAGCTTGTCATCATCTTCGTAATGCCTGTCGCGTCGCCCACGTGAGGCACGTGGTTCGCGCCGGCGCGGCCGTTCATCATACCCGTCGTCGTAATCGTCGTACCCATCCTGGTTGTTTTCAATCCTATATCTGTCGACATATTCCTTTCAGTAAGTAAGCAGGAAGTTCTGTGGCGCTTTATGTATATGACGCCGATAGGATTGGTTGCCGGATATCTGTTCGCCCAACTACTTACCCAGGGACGGGCTCAAGAGTATTTGAGAAGAAATGTGACCA
>CAJWGB010000320.1 GCA_913031625.1 uncultured Planctomycetaceae bacterium
GGTGCACCCAGTCAGGTAGACACATTTGACTTCAAACCGGAGCTGCAGAAGTACGCCGGTAAACAGATGCCTGCGGATAAGAAATTTATCAATTCGGGTGGTCGCCGCATGGGCTACCTGACTCCCAACTGGCGTCGCTTTCTGCCAGGCGGCGAGAGCGGTCTGCTGATCTCCGATTACTTTCCCAATGTTCGTCGGCACGCCGATAAGCTGGCGGTCATCAACTCCTGCCACACCGACAGTCATGCTCATGGATCGGCCCTTGTGGCAATGAATACCGGCAAGACGTTTATCGGCCGACCTTCCCTTGGCAGCTGGTGCGTCTATGGTCTGGGAACAGAAAACCAGAGTCTGCCTGGTTACGTGGTGATGATGGACAAACGCGGCGGGCCGATCAGTGGTCAGCCCAACTGGGGCAGCGGATTTATGCCGTCTACCTTTGCCGGCACTCTGTTTCGTCCGACGGGCAATCCGATCCTTGACCTGAAAGGGCCGGATCACATCAGTCGCGACGTTCAGCGCGAACAGCTCGACCTGCTCGCGCAGCTCAATCAGAAACACCTTGATGCTCGACCGGGTGGCGCGGAACTGGCGTCAAGGATGAAGACCTATGAGTTGGCCTATCGCATGCAGGCGCAGGCCCCGGAGGCTGTTGATGTCTCGCAGGAATCGAAGCACGTTCAGGAGACGTATGGAATCGGCAAACAGCCGACGGACGAATACGGGCGCAACTGTTTGATTGCTCGGCGACTCGTGGAACGAGGTGTCCGCTTTATCCAGTTGTATTCGGGCGGTGGGCACCTTGAGGAAACGTGGGATGCGCACGAGAGCATCGAAAAGAATCACGGGCGTCACGGTGCGGAGGTCGACCAACCGATCGCGGCGCTGCTGACGGACCTTGAAGAACGCGGACTGCTCGATGAAACGCTCGTCGTCTGGGGCGGCGAATTCGGACGCATGCCGTTCAGCGAAGGACAGAATGCCCCAGGCCGCAATCACAACCCGTACGGATTCAGCATGTGGCTTGCAGGCGGTGGAGTGAAGGGTGGGACTAAATACGGCGAGACGGACGAGATTGGTTTTGAAGCGGCGACTGACCGAGTTCATCTGCACGATATCCACGCGACCATTCTGCATCTCATGGGACTCGACCACGAACTCCTGACATATTTCCATCAGGGCCGCAACGAGTCACTGACAGACGTCGGCGGTCGTGTTGTGCGGGACGTCATTGCCTAAACGCAGTTCGTGCAGGGTGGGCATCGCCCACCTTCTCGCCTGGATAACGCCCCATTCATTGTTGGGCGGTGCCCAACCGAATGTTTCACGCTGCAGACCGGTGTCACGATCGGTCACTTCTGGAGCGACTCTTCCGCGAGCTGACCCTTGTGACCGGGAATTGGCTTGTCGAGGTCATCAGACAGTGAGAAGTATGATCCGGCGGCTGAGCGACCCGGTGGGTCGCTGTAGTTCATGCGCCAGAGCCGATGTGGCTGCAGTTCATGCATGATTGACTGACACCCGGTGCTCACGACGAGCAGGGACAGAACGGCCAGAGTCGAAAGAATGCGTTTCATGGCATTTCCTCATGGAAGCAGGTCAACGGGGAAGATTAAACAGTCGCGAATTGCTGCTAAACACGGGATCAACCTTCTGGAAGTGTCTCCCCAAACACCTGTCACCTCCGCCTTGTGCAATTCGGCAGAAATCGCCAAAGCTGCATCGCAATCTTCAGAATTGGCACTCGAACCGACACTCAGTGAACGGGTCACTGGCAAACGACTCATTAATCACAGACGATAAGCCACTTCAAACTGCCGCCTGCTTCCTCCAGCTACGCCTGAGATCTGCAATGCTTTCTCGCACTCTGCTGTCCCTGCTGATCCTTCCGTGTCTTGTTCTGCCCGCTTTTTGTCAGGACTCCGAATCGTCCACCCCGTCGATGCCTGCCGGAATCGATCTGCAGGATGGTGACACCTTCGTGTTTCTGGGCGACAGCATCACACACCAGCGGCTCTACACGCAGTATGTGGAGACGTTCTTCTATCAGCGATATCCGGATCGCAGAATCAACTTTCATAACGCCGGTATCGGTGGCGCGCAGGCCTGGGACGCGCTTGCTCGAACAGGTCGCGATGTGCTCGACTACAAACCTCGTTATGTCAGCATTCTGCTCGGGATGAACGACGGTCGCTATCGTCCCTTTGACGCGGAAATCTTTGCCAACTATCAGAAAGATATGCTGACACTGGTTAGCCGCCTGCGAGCAGGAGGTGCGACTCCGATCCTGATGTCGCCGACGATGTTCGATGCACGGGCAGCACGCAACTCGCGGCGACAGCGCGACCCGGACATGCTGCAGCAATACAACAGCGTGCTCGCTTACTACGGCCGCTGGCTGCAGGACGTTGCTCTGGAAACCGGAACTGCTTACGTCGATATGTATGGTCCACTCAATGACCTCACTGTTGAAGCACGTGAGGAAGAACCTGGCTTCACCCTGATTCGTGACGCAATTCATCCTGACCCTCCCGGGCAAATCGTCATGGCGTACGCAATGATCGATGACCTGGGGCAGCGGAAGGCATTGTCCAACATTCGCATTCAACCGGTTCGCGGAGAGCTGAGAGCTTCAGCAAACGGCGGCAAAGTGTCCGACCTGCAGAAGACGGAGAACGGTTTGTCCTTCAGCTGGCTGGCAGATGGTCTACCGTGGGTGCTTCCACCGGAAGCGCAGCAGGGAGTTGATCTGTTGCGACTGGGACACAAGGCCACGCGTGAGGGGCTGGAAATCCATGGGCTGCCGGCAGGCAGATACGATGTGCTGATCGATGGAGAGCTGGTCGGCACATGGCCACATACCACACTGGCTCGCCATATCGAGCTGCAGGGCAATGAGAAGACGCCGCAGTACCAGCAGGCACTGAAGGTCGCACTCTTGAATAAGCAGAAGAATGAAGGTCCCGTCAGGAAACTTCGTGACGGGTGGAGGCCGTTCCAGAACTGGGCTCGGATGGAACGCACTCTGGACTCAAAGGCGTTAAGTCCCGCGCCTCATGTTGAGCTGGCAGAAAAAGCGGCAACAGTCCGGAACAATCTTAAGAACCTTGACAGCCTGATTCTGGAAGCGGAAGCAGAGGCTGACAAAATTGAAGACGAAATCTACAGGGTAAATCAACCAGTCGTGCGACGCTTCGAAATCCGTCGCGCTGAAAAATAGTATTCAAGGAGTAATCCATGATTCGTGCACTTGTTCCGTTAGCTCTTGCGGTGTGTCTTGCGCCCTGCATGGCTGACGATATCTCGGTCCTCCGCGCTGTTGGCGGAGGAGCACAGGGGGCGGCGAAAGCTCGTGCAGCCCGTGACTCGCTTGTTGATGGAGGCGCAAAGAACCTCATTCCAATTCTCACCGCATTCAAAGGCAGCTCCACGCTGGCGACCAACTGGCTTCGTAGTGCGTTTGAAGCGATCGCTGATGCTGAGCAGAAGGCTGGCAAGTCACTCCCCAAGAGTGAGCTGCTGAAGTTTGTGGCCGACACGACTCAGTCGCCCGAAGCACGTCGACTCGCCTACGAGTGGCTGCTCAAGCGACGACCGGAGCTGGCTGACGAGTTGATTCCCGGCATGCTGCTGGACCCAAGTCCTGATTTTCGACGCGACGCTGTTGCTCGTCTGATCATCGAGGCAAAGGCGGCGGGCGGAAACTCGGCCGTTGATGTCTGGAAAAAAGCTCTGCGAGGAGCCGTCCATGAAGACCAGGTTAAAGAGATTGCCAAAGCGCTTCGTGACTCTGAGGTGGAAGTGAATCTTCAGAAGCACTTCGGATTCCTCTCGTCGTGGAAGATTGCGGGACCGTTCGACAACAGGGACGAGGCTGGATTCGCGGCCGTATATGCTCCGGAAAAGAAGCTCGACCTTGAAGCCTCCTATGAAGGGTCTGAAGGAGAAGTGAAGTGGCAGCCTGTTGCGAGTGATGACGACTACGGTGTCGTCGATATCGCAGAAGCCCTTTCCAACTACAAAGGGTCTTTGATGTACGCCACCACAACGTACAACAGCAGTAAAGCACAGGACCTTGAAGTTCGGCTGGGCACTCCCAACGCATGGAAGTTGTGGGTGAATGGCAAGCTGGTGTTTCAGCGTGAAGAGTATCACCGCGGCACTCGAATGGATCAGTACAAGGTCCCTGTTTCGCTTCAGGCCGGAGCCAATATCATCCTGCTGAAGGTCTGTCAGAATGAGCAGACTCAGCCATGGGCTCAGAAGTATCAGTTCCAGCTTCGTGTTTGTGACAGCACCGGGTCCGGTGTTGCACCGTCTGCACGCGCTGTCAGCCTCTCTCAGAAGGGAGCATCCAAATGACCAGATTGTCCGCACTTCTTACAACATTTGTTGTCGTCTTCTTCAACACGGCTGACGGCGGTGACTGGCGACAGTTCCGGGGTAACGCTGCAAACTCTGTGGCAACCGGAGAGAAGCTTCCCACTGAGTTGAGTGGTGGCTCGGTGGCATGGAAAGTCGAACTTCCCGGTCGAGGGCTCTCCGGCCCGATCGCCGTGGGAGAACAGATTCTCGTCACTGCCAGTTCTGGTTACACGCAGGAGCGTCTGCATGTGATGAGTTTTGATGCCGAAACAGGCGAACAGCAGTGGGAGCGACAGTTCAAAGCGACAGGTCGAACCGGGTGCCACGAGAAGATGTGTGTGGCCACCCCGACACCTGCCAGTGACGGGGAACGCGTATTTGCGTTTTACTCCAGTAACGATCTGATCTGCACGGACCTCGCCGGCAACCTGCAGTGGTATCGCGGCCTCGGAGAAGAGTTTCCGAATGCGAGCAACAGTCTCGGAATGTCATCATCTCCGATTGTTGTTGAAGGAACTGTTGTCGCTCAGGTTGAGAGTGATGCCGAAGCGTTCGCGATTGGCGTTGATGCTGAAACTGGCGAAACCAAATGGCGAATCGAACGTCCGCGTAAAGCCAACTGGACTTCTCCGGCCGTTTTGCCGGCAGAAGGCAAGCGACCAGCGATGGTCCTGCTGCAGTCATCCGCTGGCCTGTCCGCGGTTGATCCGGAAAGTGGCAAAGTGGTCTGGGAGTTCGGTGATGGTGCATCCACGATTCCTTCAGCCTCAGTTGTGAATGGGAAGATCTACATTCCATCCCACGGTTTGACCTCCGTTCGTCTGACACCGAAGGGTGGTCCGGAAGAAATCTGGAATGCGTCTAACCTTGCACCCGCAACTTCCAGCCCGGTCATCCTCGATGGCATGACGTTTACGGTGAACTCTGCCGGAGCTTTGTCTGCCGGAGATGCAGAGAGTGGCAAGCGTCTCTGGCAGCTGCGACTGAAGGGACCGTTCAGTGGAACGCCACTGGCCTCCAACGGACATCTTTTCTTCTTCAATGAGCGAGGGCTCGCCTTCGTTGTGAAGCCGTCTCGGGAAGAGGGCGTGATTATCTCAGAGCTGGACCTCGGGGAGACAATTCTCTGCAGTCCGGCCGCTTCTAATAACGCACTCTATATTCGAAGCGACGGTCACCTCTGGAAGTTCGCGGACCGATTCTAGAAGAGGCTCTGGCCTCTTTGCGGCACATCTCTATGAACCTGAACGTCCCACTGGCAATCGGAATTGGCGGCTTTTGCGGTGCTTTAGCCCGTGCAGGCGTCAGTGCCGGGATGACTCGGTGGCTGGGGGAAACTCAGTCACACTTTGGCACGCTGGCCGTCAATCTGCTGGGCTGTTTCGCCATCGGAGTCCTTGCTGCTCTGGCTGCGAAGAATCCTGGGTTCTCACCGACGATGCAGAACTTTCTGATGACCGGTTTACTGGGATCGCTCACGACGTTTTCGACGTTTGCCGTGGATTCGCTCAAGCTTGCTCAGGCCGGGCGACCAGGGGCAGCGTTGATGAACGTGTTGCTCAATCTGACAGTCGGGCTGATTCTGGTCTGGCTGGGAACGTTGGCTGCCGGAGGTCTGGCTCCGGTTGAGCCAGCGTCATAACGGAGTCTCCATGGATCCCTATGAGCCTCCGTCTCCTGCGACCGCCGGGTTGCACAAACGCGGTTCGTTTCTCGAATTGTTTAGTGTTGCGCTGCCATTGATGATCAGCGCCGGGTCTCACTCAGTTATGAGTGTCGCCGACCGCATGATGCTTGCTCGCTATGTGCCCGGGGCTGCATCGGGCGCAGAGACACTGGACGTGATCGCCGCGGTGACACCGGCGGGCATGCTTCACTGGACCGTGGCGTGCCTCCCCATTGGCGTGATTCTGTATGCCAATACATTTATCGCGCAGTACGACGGGGCACAGAAACCCAAACAGATGATTGCCTCATTCTGGCAGGCTGTCTGGGTGGCCATTTTTACGGGGCTCCTGCTGCTGATCCCAATGCTGTTCAGCGGTGCTGTCTTCCGGGCGGTTGGTCACAACGATATTGTGGTCGCCCAGGAGACTGCATACTTCAACACGCTGTGCGGTGGCAGTACGGTCATGATGACGTGCGCTGCCCTCAGCTGCTTTTTCAGTGGTCGCCGAAAGACATGGGTCGTCATGTGGGTCAACGTGTTCAGT
>CAJWGB010000321.1 GCA_913031625.1 uncultured Planctomycetaceae bacterium
AAGGCCTCGGGTGTCAACGAGCAGCCAGACGGTGCGTTTCGCCCGGACGCTCGCGCGTCTCGGCTAACAGAAGCATTGCTGCCAAACGACATACGTCGACGGATGCAATTTCCTGTCACGCTCGGGTTTCTATTCAACCAGCCGAACGGCCCTTGTCATTCGATCGGATTACCTGTCCGAGTTCTTCTGCCCGTCGGATTTGGCTTTCATGCGAGCCTTCCTGCGGGCTTCGCGCTCTGCTTTCTTCGCGGCTTTGTCGTCGGGAGGTGTGGCATTGCCGTCTCCCGCAGATTTCTTCAGGGCATCTGGGACCGTGACGGTCTTGCCGCGAATTTCGAGGTGCCGGACGATTTCAATCTGCTCGTCGATTTGACCAGGAGCCGCAGCGTTTCCTCCGGGAATGAACTCGCCAAATGGACGTCCGATCTCCTCAAGGTCCTGCTGCATGAGACTCCGCATCTGGTTCAGCCGATCTGCCTGCTCATTGCGATACGCAAGGTTCTTCATTTCCTTTGGGTCTCGCCTCAGGTAGTAAAGCTGGTCTTCGTCGAAGAAACCGGGACGGTCTGCGCCTCTGACTCCTATGCCCAGACGTCCAATGTAGGACATGGCACGAGGCAGATTCTTCGGAGTCGCCCGCTTAATGGCCGAGATCTGTTCTGTGGTGTAACGGACTGCAATGTACGACCAGTCCTTCGTGACCGTTGCTCGCGCGGCTCCCATCTCAAGATAGAGATGATCCCGCCAGCGGTTAGCTCTGCCATGTTCGAACAGTGGTGTGAGGCTCTGCCCGTCAATCCGGTAGGAGTCCGGTTTCTTTGCATTACCAAGTTCGAAGAAGGTCGGAGCAAGATCGATGTTCTGCACGAGTTCATCACAGACCTGTCCTGCGGGAATGCCGTTTGGCCATCGCATGATCATCGGTACGCGGCAACTTCCGTGGGAGAAGACGGATCCTTTGCCTTCGCGTCCGTGATCGGGCGCGAAGATCACCAGCGTGTTGTCATCGATGCCGAGTTCTTTCAGCTTCCGCAGAATTGCCCCGATGGAATCGTCGATCCATGCTTCACCGGCAACATGGCTGTCGGGATCGAACCCGTTGTCCGCAATTGTGTTAAGCAACTCTTTTCGCGGAGTCATGACATCCGGAAGGCTCTTCACTTCACCCTCGCCCGTAATCAGTGGCTGATCCATGGATTTTCGCCACGATCTGTCCGGACCGTGCAGCAGGGTACTGCAGAGGTGCAGGTAAAAGGGGCCATCCTTGTGCTCTTCAATAAATTCCAGCGCCGCCACGGTCGTCCATTCCGGATTGTGGGCCGAATACGGCTGGTGCAGGTTTTCCGCGTACACATTCTTTGCCCACGAAAAACCCAGTGTTTCGAGGTAACGACGCATCCAGCGTTCGTTGTGTTTGAACTGTGCGGAAGTTTCGGGACCCGGTCTCGCGTCTTTGGGAATGTTGATCCACTTGTCTTTGCCTTTGTAGAACTCCGGAAAGTCGAGGCTGGAGGTGAGGTGAAACTTTCCGACAAATCCGGTGGTGTACCCGGCTTCCCGAAGGACATTGCCGACATTCATGTTGTCGCGTTCCAGAGCGACGTTGAAATTGGGAAGTCCCTGGTTCTGTTTGCCACCCACCGCATCAGCGTAACGCTTACTGTGTGAATTGCCCGCGTAGCGACCGGTCAGAAAACTGTAGCGAGAAGGCGTGCAAACCGAGCTGCTGACGTAGGCTCGAGTGAACTTCATTCCCTCCTCGGCCATGCGGTCAAGATTCGGCGTGTAGGTGTCGCCGCCGAACGCAGCGATGCTCGATGGGTTCTGATCGTCGATCAGAAACATGATGATGTTCGGCCGCTCCTCTGGTGCGGCTGCGGCGATGGCTGCGGATGAGGCAACAGCAGCAAGGCAGCAGAATGTCGAGAACGACAGTCCTGTAACCCGATGCGGCTGTGAGGATGTAGGGCGACTCACGTCCGTATGTCCCTCGCTGACGCTCCGGGGTTCCAGTGGTGTCGAAGTTACATTTGACGTTTTCATAATGAATTCTTCGATGAGCTGACTGCTTGATTGAGCGTGGTCCACTCAAAGCGCGTTAGTTTGATGCCTCTGGAACCAGGGTTGTTTGTTTTGCTTCACGTTCCCTGATGCGTTTGGCCTTTTGTTGCTCGCGAGCGGCTTTCTTTTCTTCTCGCGTCATCTTCTTTGCTGGTGCATCGATTTCGGGACTCCAGCGTTTTTGCTGTTTGCTTAACGGCTCTGCCATCTCGTCGAGCCACGCGTTGTATTTGTCCGTGAGTTCGGCAACCACCTTTGGGTGCATGGCTGCAAGGTCAGTTGTTTCACTGAGATCCTTATCCAGATCGAAGAGTTCAACACGTTTCTTCTCGGCGACCAGTTTCCAGTTGCCCGAACGAACGGCCCACTTTCCTTTCAGCCCTCCGGAACTCCAGTACAACTCGTCGTGAAGTTTGTCGGTTTCGCCCTTGAGTGCTGGCAGGATGCTCTTTCCGTCCAGAGGCCTTTCCTTTGGCAGGGGAACTCCGGCAGCATCCAGTGCCGTGGCAAACAGATCAATCGACCACATCGGGACGTCGCATTCCCGGCCGCCCTTAAGTTGAGCGGGCCAGGACACAATGAACGGAACATGGACTCCACCCTCGTAGTCCATCTGTTTGAAACCACGCAGAGGGGCATTGTTGGCGTGCATGGCACCGGAGCCGCCGTTATCGGTGAGAAAAATCAGCAGAGTATTGTCATAAACGTGGTGCTTCCGGAGTGTATTTACGATCTCACCCACCCCCATGTCGAGGTGTTTGATCATGGCCATTAAAGTGTCACGAGTCTCGTCCCCTGTCACCTTCCTGATGTCCTCTTCGGGGGCTTCCGGAGGAGAATGCACAGCGTTGTAGGCCACATAAAGAAAGAATGGTTCCTCGCCGTGACGGTCAATGAAATCGACCGCTTCTTCAGTGATTCGAGTGGTGAGGTAGCCTTCTTCTTTAATCGGCTTCAGGCCTCGATAGATGGGGTGATCCATGTCTGAGTGGTCGAAGTACGGATGGGCCCCTCGCCCCATGAATCCATAGAACTCATCGAAGCCGCGGTTCATGGCGTGATACTCTTCAGTAAGCCCGAGATGCCATTTGCCCAACGCGCCAGAGATGTAGCCGGCAGGCTTGAGTCGCTGAGGAATAAACACTTCGTCAAGCGGCACGCCAGAGCCACCCTCCCCGGCGGTATAGACGCCGAAACGCTGTTGATAACGCCCCGTCATCAGTCCGGCCCGAGTCGGCGAACACACGTGCCCACTGGTATAGCCGTGAGTACAGATGACGGACGAACGTGCGAGGGCATCGATATTTGGTGTACTGACTTCAGGCGGGGAGTGTGGGTTGTAGCTGACATCAGCGTAACCCTGATCATCCGTGAGGATGATGACGATATTCGGTTTCTCACCTGCCAGGGCGGTCGAGGTAATGCCGACAAAGCAGAGGATTCCAGTGGTCAGTGTGTGTCGTCGTTTCATGGATGCGATTCTGTTCTGTGCAGTGAGAGAGTGACGGCGCAGCTACTGTTTATCTCGTTTGGGTTTGCGTGTCGTTTTCTTTCTTTGTTTTCCGTGCGTGACACTGCGTATGTATGCTGTGATTTCCTGCTGAGTCAGGCTTCCGTCGTTGTTGTCGTCGGATCGTTTGAAGATGTTCTCAATGTGATTGCCGCTCGTGCAGATCATGGCGAATTCTTTTAAGTCCAGCTTTTCGTCCTCGTTATTGTCCGCTTGCCTGAACCATTCGTCTGGTGTTCTTCGGGAGAGCTTCCACCACGACACCTTGCCGAGCGCTTCCGCGAACTCGCTCGAATCGAGTACCCCGTCGCTATTACTGTCAGCTTTGCGAAATGAGTCGGGGCTGTGCTTAGGTGAGTGATAAATATGCCTGCTGAATTCGACGTAGCTAACGGAATGACTGGTGTCCCTGTCGACGCTTCTGAAGAGCTCACGGACTGTCATTGTCAGCCGCTTTTCGCCGAGCATTGCAGGTTTACCAACCGGAGGCGTCAGGCCGATCGTTTTGACACGACCGTCTTTATTGCACGTTGCCTTCACTCCGAGACCGGCAGCTGGCTTCTGTTCATCCGTGTCGGGAACCCCGATGAACCAAACCTTCGACTCCGAGTTCAAATGCAGTGTGCGCAGATGTTCTCCATCCTGGAGAACGCTGAGTTTTGAGCCTGACGAGTCAACGCTCTTTATCACACCGACAACCACGGAACTGTCTCGCCCTTTGCTGTTACTTTGAGCCTGGGCGTTTGCGGTGGAAATCACGAAGGCACATACCATGACGGTAATTGGGGGAATCGATCGGTGTAACATCAGGCAAACAACTCCAGTACGGGATCTGCACCATCACCGATCGTCATTGGGCGACCGGAAGGTGACATGGCAGGCTTCTCGATTTCCATCCCGGCCGCGAATGCGATACTGGCATGGAATGCTCCGATTGAGACCGGGTTCTCGTCAACGTAGAAACCATCGGTGTCGCTTCTGCCGTAGACAACCCCCGGCTTCACTCCTCCTCCCGCCAGAGCGGTGGAAAAGCACACGGGGTGATGACTGCGGCCATCACCGTCGAACTTTGGCTTGCGACCGAATTCCGTCGCCACCACGACCAGCGTCGAGTCCAGCATCCCTCGCTGTTCAAGGTCTGTGATGAGTGTGGCGAATGCCTGGTCGAAGACTGGCGCGACATCGGCCATCTCGTCGGCCAGAGCTTTGTGATGATCCCAGCCATCATGCTTCACCTCAACGAATCGCACGCCTGAAGCAACCAGCCGGCGAGCAAGCAGGCAGCCCTGTCCAAAAGAATTGTCGCCATAGGCCAGCCGTCGCTGCTCAGATTCCTCCGACAGATCAAATGCCTTCAGCTCTTTGCTCTTCATTAATGCCAGCGCATCGTCATAGAAGCCGTTGTAGGCATTAACGCCCTTGTCGTTGAATTTCCTGCGGAAGCCGGCATCGAGATCGTTCATCAGAGCGAGTCTCTGACGCGCTGCAGATCGGCTGCCGATGGAACTGACGTTATTGATCCCCTGGTTCGGATCTCCAATCGCGAGCGGTGCGTAACTCGACGGGAAGAAACCGTTTCCCTGATCAGACCGGCGATTAACGCAGACACTCGATGGCAGGGTTTTGCTGCTGCGTCCGAGATAATGAGACCCCCATGCACCGAGGTTGGGATGCAGAATCGTGCCGCGAGGCTCATAGGCTGTCCGCATGTAGTATTGGGCCGGCTTGTGGACACCAATCTTCGCTTCCATCGATCGGATGACGCAGACCCGATCTGCGACGCTCGCGAACTTTGGAAAGAAGTCTGTGACCTGGAAGTCGGCG
Organism: uncultured Planctomycetaceae bacterium; assembly: GCA_913031625.1. Taxonomy (GTDB): domain Bacteria; phylum Planctomycetota; class Planctomycetia; order Planctomycetales; family Planctomycetaceae; genus Fuerstiella. The sequence goes on from CAJWGB010000321.1 coordinate 5,396, forward strand.
GTCGTGTTAATTGCCTTTGCCGGGCCTCTGGAACTGCCCTTCTTCGGATCCAGCGAATCAATGTGGCTGAGGCCGCCGCTGAGCATCAGCCAGATGACGCTCTTCGCTTTACCGAAAGCGGCATGCTTACTGCCAGCAGATTGCCCGGCAACAAGTTGTGTGGCTGGGACAATCGTCAGGCCAAGGGAAGCAGCGGCACAACGCTCGACGAATCTTCGCCGAGTCGGCGAGTCTAATTTGTTTAGGAGAGTGTTCATTACGTATTGGAGCTTTGGTTGGTTGAAGCGCTGGTTCTGATGGGTGTAGCCGCGGGCGTCAGCCCGAGGTTAGAGTGTGAAAAGATTACATGAGCCCGGGGCTATTTGCTGTTGCCGCTCCGCGGCTGGAATCTGTTGGTCCGCTGATGCTCAGCTCCTCTTTCATTAGGAGGGTGATAAAGAATGACTATTGGATGAACATGAACTCGCGGGAGTTCAACAACGCCCAGGCGATATCGCCCAGGTTGAGACCCTTTCTGAGTGCGGTCAGACACTGTTTCGTATCCTGCTGTTGCGGTTCACGTGACAGGCATGCGCGATAGAGCAATTCGATCTGGTCGATCTGCGTGCTTTTCTGTTGGGCGGCTTTGATCACGAGGGAGCTGGTCATGAGGTTCTTTGTGACTTCACCATTCATCATGGCCAGTGATTCGGTAATGCCGCCTTCCGTGGAACCGTCATCTGCAACTTCGCGAGCAGACTGACCTGCGATTCGGAGGAAGTGAGTCGGCGGCATTGGTTGCGGCAGTTCTGACGCCCGCAGCCACGAGGCTTCGCCGCGGCGTTTGGGACGACGTTTGGTTGTGCCCATGAATAGCCCGCGTCCGCCCTGACCATCCGCCACCTTTCCGTTGGGCAGCAGAGACTTCGCAAAGTTAAGGATCTTCTCGCGATCTTTCGCGATTTCTTTCCTGTCATGCGTGATTTCAAACGGGAAGACCAGGCGTTCCAGCATCGGAGCCTGGTCCGTCCTCAGCTGGTCGATCTCCGGACCTCGGATAAGCAGAACAATCGAATCCCATGTTTGTTCGGCCGTCATGCGACGCAACAGCGGGCCCGGGAATCGGAAGTCTTCACCCTCTGGCGGCGTCACGCTGACCTGCTGCTGATAACTTCTCGTATTCAGGACGACCCGC
>CAJWGB010000322.1 GCA_913031625.1 uncultured Planctomycetaceae bacterium
GAGCCGTTACGACAGGCTTTGTCGTGACCCGTCTTTATCGGTACCCCTGGAGCCACCTGTTCCATGCACATGGATTGCAGCTCTTTGCGGCTATAACCGAGGATCCTGCATGCCTGATCGTTGACCGCGACGATTCGTTCCTGGCGATGCCAGAATACGGCTTCCTCTGCGTGCGATGTTTCTTCCTGGCACGTTGATTCCACTCAACTGCTCCGTCAGGGGGGAACTCGCAGGGGTCGTATCACCCACGCTACTGATGGACTAAAGTATAGTTGCCGGTCCGGTTTCAGGGCAATCGTAATCTCTGCGGTGGGTGTGCTATGGGAGTCCCCGCCATGACGGCGGGGACTCCCGTTTGTCATTGGATCATCCCAATGCCATCCGGTCTTAGGAGTGACGTTTACTCTTTGATTTCAAAGACCGCCTCGATCTCAACGGCTGCTCCGGTTGGAAGCGCCGCAAACCCCAGTGCACTTCGGGCATGATAACCGTCACCGTCTTTGCCGTAGATCTCATGCAGCAGGTCAGAGCATCCGTTAATGACAAGATGCTGGTCGGTGAAGTCGCCCGCTGAGTAGACGCACCCCAGCACCTTAATCACTCGCAGGCCATCGAGCGTTCCGTGGGTGTTATGAACTGAACGCAGAAGCTTCATGGCGCAGTCTTTGGCTGCCTCATACCCCTGCTCAACGGTGACGTCTTTCCCGTGGACTCCCTTCAGATCACTGACATGGCCTGAGGTGATGAGTTGGTTTCCGCTTCGAATGCACAGGTTGAGATACCCGGGTTCCTGAGGATCCAGATTGACACCAAGGTCACGCGCTTTTTGTTCTGCACTCATTGTTGTTTTCCGTATCTAAAGTTCGATGAGGGAAGCTGTTTTTAGGTTTCGGCTGACTCACAGGCAAGTGACCGCTCTGCTATGCTGGCTTGACTGCGGACCTGCCGCAATCAACCAACTGGCACGTGAGGACAGGGAATGAAGCTGGGACTGATCAATAGCGCATGGGCTCAGGCAGGTCGTGAAACCGCATGGGGGATCGAGAAGACCAAAGAGATTGGATTTGACTGCATTGACATCTTTGCCGACCCGCTGGATATCGATGCACGGGAACGAAAACTGATCCGGGACGAATGCAGGCGGCAGGACCTGCCAATTGTCTCGATCTGCTGTGTCGCCACCGGTCTAATTGACTTCAATCCCAGCGTCCAGAGATTCCATCTGGACCGTTGCAAAGCATTCCTGGATCTCTGCTACGAATACGAAGCGGAGAATCTGCTGCTCGTGATCGGCGAGTACATCTGGCAGCGGGAAGTGATTCCTCCGCCGGAACAGTGGAAGACTGGAGTTGAGAACTGTCGGATCCTCGCGGAATATGCAGAGAGTCTCGGACTGAAGATTGCTCTGGAGCTGGAACCGTTCAAGCTGTCGCTTGTGAATGATGTAAACACGATGGTTCAGTTTATTGACGATGTTGATCATCCCGCATTCAAGGCAAACATCGATGTTTCACATTTGTTGCTGGCAGACGTCGGGCCGGAGCAGGTGAGTCGACTAAGAGGGCGGGCCATCCATGTTCATATCTCCGACTGCGATGGCAAGGTGCACGGGGATTTGCCTCCGGGACGAGGTGTTGTTGACTTCCCGCCCTACCTGAAAGAAATTGCTGACCTGAAAATCGATGGCACGGTTTCGATTGAGCTGGAATACAGCCCCGATCCCGACAACATCGAAGCGTGGGTGAAGGAAGCCTACACCTCGACGGCTGCCCTGATGAAAGAAGCGGGACTGCGGAGTTAGAAGCAGTCAGATGCATGCTTGTGGTGCAACCGGGATCGGTTTTCGGACTGCCTCAAAGTGCATTCTTACGCTCTTCTCACATCTCAACGTCGACGCCTGGTACAATTAAATCGAAACGGCTGACCGGCCTGCCCCAAAAATCCTGATACCCAGAGGACTGGTAATGACTCGCTGGACCGCACTCCTGACACTGATTTGCTTCTCCACCGTTGCCGAAGCAGAAGACTGGCCTCAGTTCCTTGGTCCCGATCGCACGGGGGTTTCTTCAGAAACAGGTCTGATTGATTCGTTTGGGGACGACGGCCCGCCTGTTGCCTGGCGGCGCAGCCTTGGCACCAGCATGGCCGGTATTGCCGTGTCCGATGGCACTGTCTACACCTGCTGGCAGGATCGCAGCAGTCAGCACCTCGTTGCACTCAGCGAAAAAGATGGCACTGAGAAATGGTCGGCTGAGTTTGCTCCGGCATACAGGAACGGGCAGGGCAATGGTCCTCGTGCAACACCAGTCGTCCACAACAAAACAGTCTTTGTCTTCGGAGGTGGCGGGACACTCGCGGCAGTTTCTGTTGCTGACGGAGATGTGCTCTGGAAAAAAAATACGCCTGCTGAACTCTCCACAAAACCGGCGGAATACGGAATGGCGTCATCTCCGCTGATCGTCGGTGACAACGTTGTCGTGCAGGTTGGCGGACGTAACGGAGCTGTCGCAGCGTTCCGTCAGGAAGATGGTGAACTTGTTTGGTCTGCCGGAACCGGCACCCCGGGCTACTCCTCCCCCACGGTAATGACACTGTCGGGGCGAGAGCAGATCATCGCCTGCTGCGGAGCCGCTGTTCACAGCATTGATGCTGCCAAAGGAATCCTGCTTTGGTCACATCCATGGGTCACGGACTACGACTGCAACACGAGCACGGCCGTGCAGCTGACTCCTGACCGTTTGCTGATTTCATCCGGAGAAAATCACGGCAGTGCTATTCTCAGGATTTCGGCTTCACCAGCCGGAGTGACTGCTCAAGCAATCTGGGAATCTATTGGGCGCACCAGTGTGTTGCGAGCCGAATGGCAGACACCCGTCCTGCTCGACGGTTATCTGTACGGCATGGACAACGTCGGGAGCGCTGGCCCCGTCACCAACCTTGTCTGTGTGCGAGCGGAAGATGGTGAGCAGATGTGGAATCAGCGGCGTTTCGGAAAGTCGAATCTCGTGGCTGCTGACGGAAAACTCTTCATCAGCACGATGAAGGGAGAACTTGTCCTCGTGAAAGCCAGCCCGAAGGCATTCACCGAAGTCAGTCGTGCGACAATTCTCAGCCAGCAGACTCGTCAGGCTCCCGTGATCGCAAATGGCATGTTATATCTGCGGGACAACACCGAGATCGTGTGCCTGAAAATCAAAAAATAGCGGTATTCGGGCGCCGCCCGGTCAGTGAGATGGACGCGAGGGTGGCAGTAGTTCGGGCATTCGGATGCAGACCCCGAAGTGAGGGTGTGCGTTCCCTGAAATTGGTATCGCCTGATTGTTCACGCATCTGCTGAGTACCCGTATCGAGGTGAACTTCTTTGATCAGCCAGAATTTTGAATCGAGTCCATTGACGGCCATCAATGTCCCGAGGGTCATTCCGACTCTGAAGTTCGCTTCATTCACCGAAACAGCTCGACCCAGGCCTTGATCAGCGGACCAATGACAGGAACTTCCCGCTTCACCAGCAATACCAGAGGCAGGTAGAGCTTCTCAATGATCTTACCGACCATTGGAATGTTCATCCGCCGCGCGACGAAAACCGCGGGGCCGGCCGAGACGATGTATCCGGCAAGAAAAGCCGCGCCGGTGTAGAGCCACACCAGCTTCTTCTGCCTTCCGGAGAGCAGAGGTTCTGTGGAGTTCGACGGGGCGGCGTCGGCTATCGGCTGCTGATACGGCGTTTCCTGATCGTTGTCCGACATGACGGCTCCTGGGTGCGGTCAGACAGTATATCTGTTCGGTAGCTTCAGTTGCAGGTGATTTCGGCAGAGTCGGGTGTGCACCTCACTGGAAGTCGCCCACGCGAAACCTGTTCCGGTCGACTCATACGTGTTGAGGGATGAGCCACTAACCCTGCGCTGGAACAGCGTGATCACGGCCGAGTCGATCGGCGAGCATCAGCAGCGTTGGAGTGCGATATGGGCCGTGCATCTGGCGAACAAACTCAGCCGCGTAGTCCTCGTTCACACCAACAGATGTGATGTAGAGACTTTGTTCACTTTCACCACGACACACTTCAGTGGCAGCAGAGGATCGCTGATAAGGATTCCTGGCAACACCAATCACCGGTGTTGTCTGTCCCAACGCGTCGAACAGGTAAGCCCCCAGACCTGGCGTCGTTGAGTCATTCAACCAGACGTAGCCATCGACAAGGATCGTATCAACGGACTCAGAAAAAGTGTCGAGCAGGCTGAGAATGGGAGGCAGTTCGCGACGGAAGAATTCATCCGGAACGTAAGGGCTGCAGTGTTCATGAACCGTTACCGAGGAGCGCACAGGAGTGCTGTCTGTCCAGCTTCTGAACAGTAGTCCGCCGGCGAATGCTGTGTCGCCGTCGTAAAACACGTCGATGGCAAGCTTGAGGCTCATGGGGGCAATAGTACGCGGGGTACCGTCTTTCGTAATGGGGAAATCAGGGAATTCCAGGACGCGGCTGCCGACAGAATCTTCTCGCCATCACCCGCGTCACACCTACAGAGAGCCATATTTGACGTCGAGGTTCAGTGGCCGTGGGCAGGTTCGTTTGGTTTCATCCGGGAATTCAGGTGTCGGCCCGCATTTTGGTGATAAACTCCCTGTCCGCATTCCCACTTCCGAATGCGAACCACGGACTCTTTTTGGTCTCTTTAAGACATGACTCATCAACTCCCTCAGGGTTTCCAGACAGCCGGCGTGACGTGCGGCATCAAAGAGAGCGGTAAGCCTGACCTCGCAGCGTTTGTCTCAGAAGTTCCGGCGGCCACAGCAGGAGTGTTCGCGCAGAATCGCGTGCTCGGGGCGCCCGTTCTGGTGTCTCGAGAACGCGTGCCTCGCAGTGACTGTCGCGCCGTGATCATCAATTCCGGAAACGCCAACGCATGTACGGGAGACTCGGGTCTGGCGGATGCTCGACAGATGACGGAACAGCTTGCCACTCAACTTGAGTGCTCCGGCGAGCAGGTCCTCGTTTGCTCGACAGGAATCATCGGTGTTCCTCTTCCGATGGATGTGATCACCGCGGGTATCCCGCAGGCTGCTGCGGCCCTCGCAGACTCACCCGAATCGCTTGAATCTGCTGCGACGGCAATGATGACAACCGATACGTTTGCGAAGTTTGTTTCGGAAGAGGTCGAACTGTCGTCGGGTTCGGTTCGGGTCACAGGAGCTGCCAAAGGTGCGGCCATGATTGCTCCCAACATGGCCACCATGCTGTGTGTTGTCATGACAGACGCAGACCTGACAGCAGAGCAGACGGACAGCCTGATTCGTTACGGAGTTGACAGAACGTTCAACTGCATTTCTGTTGATGGCCACATGAGCACCAGCGACAGTGTGATTCTGATGGCAAACGGAACGTCCGGTCATTCGGTTGACGGATCGGATGAAGACCTTGTGCGGAACGCTGTTCAACGCATCTGCCAGAAGCTGGCAACGGACATTATTCGTGACGCGGAGGGAGCCGCTCATTTTGTGACCGTCGACGTACAGGGATTCGATACGCGGGAGACGGCGTTTCGAATCGCGAAAGAGATTGCTGAAAGTGCACTCGTCAAAACGGCGATCTGTGGTAACGACCCGAACTGGGGGCGGATTACTTCCGCTGCTGGATACGCAGGAATCAACTTCGACGTCGCTCATCTTTCACTCACGATTAACGACGTGGAGGTGTATCGGGCCGGAACACCCGTGAAATATGACGAAGCAGCCCTGTCTGAAAAAATGGCTCAGGAAGATGTTCACCTGCTGCTCGAACTGGCAGGTGGCCCCTGTTCTGGAAGTGAGTCCGTCCGGTTCTGGACCAGCGATCTGACTCAGGAATACGTTCGCCTGAATTCCGAATACACAACCTGACGCGTGTTCGGAGAGTTGCTCGTGTGCGACGGAGGCACTCGACCCGCCTGATTGGTATCCTGACCGCATGAAAATCATCAGCGGCGGAATCCAGCACGAGACTAATACGTTTGCCGATGTCCCCACGACTCTGGCAGACTTTATTCGCGACAGTCACCTTGGTGCGGACCTGCCGGGCGGTGAAGCGGTCGTCGAACGGTACTTCAACACGGCCACCATCCATGGAGGCTACCTTGCCGGTGCGCTGGAAGCAGACTTTTCGCTCTCGCCAGTCCTCAATGCCCGAGCCTACCCGTCCGGCATCATTCAACGTGACGCTTTCGAACACCTTGCTGGTTTGCTGATTGAACGAATTCAGAAAGAACTGCCTGCGGATGGTCTGCTGCTCGATCTTCACGGCGCGATGGTGACTGAGGATCACCCGGACGCGGAAGCCGAGATTCTTCGGCGTGTCCGTGAATTGGCAGGGCCCGATTTCCCGGTAATCGTGACTTTGGATCTGCATGCGAATATTTCGGAAGACCTCGCCAGACGTTCGACGTGCATCATCGGGTTCGATACGTACCCACACGTCGACATGGGGGACCGAGGACTGGAGGCTGCTCGCCTGATGAATCGAGTTGTCCGCGACGGAGTCAGGCCGGTTCAGGCATTCCGTCAGCTGC
>CAJWGB010000323.1 GCA_913031625.1 uncultured Planctomycetaceae bacterium
TCGAGTGTCCTGAAAAACCAGATGCTGTGAACGCCGGATTTCTGCTGACGCAGAGCTGAGTGCAGGGTGGCCGCGCCGCGCCGCGCTGACCGCATCTTCGATGGTTGGTCGCTGTGGGGCTTCACGAGGTGGGCTGGGTGGTGCGGAAGAGTCCCCCGCCTTGCGGGCCCCCGTTGTACGAATGCTGAGATCCTGTCCGCTGGTTACCGGAAAGAGGGACACCAGGGCCACTGCGCTCAGCAGGACGGCAGCAAGATGCTGTCCGCCTGTTGATTTGAATTGCTGCGCAAGGAATGCCCTAACTGCGTGAGAGAGACGCAGAATCGGAGGCAGGACAGGTTCCGGGCGATGACCGCTCACTTGGTTCCACTCTTGGCTCAGACGCAGCAGGTTGCATCTCTGGTATCGGAAGAACCAGTGCGGGACGCACAATCTGAACAATGGGCACAACCGAAACAGCGCCCTTGGGACGTCCGAGTAAACAGGCTGTACCGGTTAGGTAAAATGCCGGTCCTTCAGGATCTGGGTGCGGTAGAGACTGTCGGCCCATTGTGTGAGGGCGCACAGGAACGCCGGCGCTCGAGGAATCGCCGAGCCGCCAAAGCCGAATGGCAACCACGAACGCCGTTCGTGTCCTGTCGGCCAACGAGGCATGCAGTAAGCGGGCTGCTTCCCTTGCAGATCGGCTGAACATCGATCTGTTGCGACACTCTCGTGTTACGTTGGGGAGAAGGGATCTGACCGTGACACGCGGAATCGGAGCACTCCGCCCTGGTGGCCGTGGCTCTGCCGTGCTGAGCCTCTTCGGACCTGGTGTTGCTCAACCCTGGGCGATTCGGCGAGGGCGACGAGAGCGCAGTTCAGCAACGAGAGCGCAGTTCACGCAACTCAATAGACGCGGTCAGTCTTTTCCGAGACTGGACTTCAACAGGCTGCGTGCTTCTATGGAAGCATCGGTGTGCGGATACTTTTGGATGATCGACTGCAGAAGCGTACGCTGTCGTTCGCCTTGCGAATCGATTGCTCTGGTCAGGATTGCGGACGCGAGCTTTTCTTCCGTTTGCTGTCTCTGTGTCCAGCGTCGTATGACCGATTGCCGCTTGCTGCCTGTGACGCGACCTGGATAGATGAATCGGCTGACGATAAGGCGTTCGCGACCGGATACCTGCTCAGTCACCAGTTCAGATTCCCTGCCCAGTCGCGCCAGCAGTTGAAAGTCGGTCGGGCGGAACTGATTGTTGTTTATGCCAAACAGGTGGACGATCACAGTGTAACGCCCGGCGGGGGCGTTGCTTAGCCAGCGTGTGTTTTCAACGGGTGTCTTGCTTTCGCCGTTTACGTTCATGTCCACGTCCAGCATGCCGCGGCAGGCGGACTCTTTCTCCAGCCACCAGATGTGCTGGCCGGATGGGGCAACAATATGGAGGTCGAGATCATTGACATTCTTCCATGCGAGAGAAAACTGAACTTCGCCCCGTCGCCCTCCTGCCTGCTGAACGCGATCTGAAATCATCCGAGCGACCACTGGATCCACCGTCCCTCCTGTCCCCTCGTCGGAAACTGATCCGGGGACATCAATCGGCACATCGCCGGACAGGCTGTCGATTATTGAGCCTGGATCGGGAACCGGTTCCGGCAGGTCATCCACCGGAAGATTTAATGGCACGATGAGCTGTTCTTCCGCTGGATCAATCAGTTTTAGTTCAGCGACCTGCTCAAGAGTGCTCGACTCCTCTTCGGTGCCTTCATCACCAAACTCAACCAGCATTTCCAGGGGGGAGTCGGCAGATGTGGTCAGGACAATCAGGCTCAGGATAATCAGGATGCCGGCATGTACGATGAGGCTGACAAACATGCCAAACCCGGCACTCCGGATGGTCTCCGGATTCGGGCCATCTGGCAGCAATTCCTGATTGTCAACTAAGGATTTCATGCACGACCCGGTTGTCAATTGGTCAGGCGAAAACCATGTTCCTGACAAAGAAACGTGAATCTGCGGCGGCGTCCACGCAAAAGTTGAACCATTGTTGCGTGGAAACGATAAAGTGCGACCATGATTTCTGTGGCCTGATACCGGATTCAGCCCCATTCACCAGAAAGCGTCGGGCAGGTCGGCTGATTTGCCGGGGAGTCATACGCTGGGAATCATACGCTGAGTGTCTGCGGGCTCAAGCATGCCAATAGTCTGGCGAAATCCTCCGTCTGTCGCCACCTGTGGCAACATTCATGGAAATCATCAGACAAAACAACGGTGCTGACGACTCGCGTCAACGGTGTTGCCGGAAATTGCTTCGTAAGGGAGGATTCCTGGCACCAGTTCCCCCAAACCGACCAACATTTGCCGCTCCGATTTGACCACCACGTGGGTTCCGGGCTGATTCAAGCGGCTTCCCTCATATCAGCAATCGAGCCAAACCAATGCGATCCTTCCCTGGTGCAAATTCCAGATCTGGCCTGACTGTCCAACGTGGTTGTTCATTAGCTCAGATCAGTCCCCGAGTCGCCTTTCCCCTGTTGTGTGGACTGCTTGTCCTGACGTCGTGTACCCCGGCATCTGCTCAGATCACCGGCCAGATCGATAAACGGCCGATCGGGGTTGGATACATGCGAGACATGAGCCAGGTCACGGTAATGAAGTACTTTGAAACGCTCTCCGAAAGACTGAGCATCGGTGCTTCGATGATGGAGCAGATTCGGCAAACGCCGGTGAACGAACTGCAGACCGGAGCTGACAAGCCATTGATGGGTGTGTCGTGGTACCTGGTCAAGGGGCTGGTGCCCAGTTTTGAAGCCGTTTACTTTCAGGAAGTCGTGGATGAATCGGACGCAAGGAGATATCTCCAGGCGCGAAAGAAGATGATGGGCGATCAGGGCAATCTCGAGATTGACGGTGACGGCCGCTACAAAGTTGTTATGGCGAATACCAGCTCGTGGGAGCCTCCCAGGGGGGTCGACGCGGAAGCCCAGGTGAAATCTATTAACCAGTTAAACACAGGGAGTCGCCAGTTCAGTGCTCGCGTCATTGAAAAAGATGGCAAGAAGATGATCGAGCAGTCCTGGAGTTTTATTGAGTACTACCGGCTTCAGGAAAACCTGCTGTTCAGCGCTCAGTTTGAAGAACTCTGGGATATGGAGCTGCCCGCTCGCGAATCATTGACCAGCAGTATCAGCAGCCGGAATGATCTCGGGATGGAAGCGTTCTTTGATCGGATTCCGCTCGGGATCAAGACCCTGGGCTGGAATATGCTGAATGCGTCCGTCGGAACGCAAATGCAGAGACGCGATGAAGAAGAGCAGACAATCGCCGATCTGCGAAAGTCCTCCCTGACCAGCGCTGTCGAGATCCTGCGATCCGTGATGTTTGATGTTCAGCAGACCAACGGATCGATTCGGTTTGCAAGCGACGAGAGTCCCGACATCGTTGCGCGAATCATGTTCGAAGCACGCAAGAACAGTGGACTCACAAAACAGCTCAGCGACATGTCTTCGTCGGTCAGTCGTTTTGGGCCGATCCTCAACGACGAATCAGCCCTGACCCTGCATACCTGCTTCAGGCTTTCAGAAGATGCTGCTCAGATTCCACGAGATGCTGCCGCATGGATTGTTCATCAGGCTTCGATCACCCCGGAGATCAATGACAACATGGAAGGCCCCATTAAGCATCTCGCGTCGTTTGTCGGTGCGTACGGCGATGATCCGCACGTTGAGTTGCTGGTCAAAGCAGGCTGGACCGAAGTACGGGGGGCGTCATCTATGGTGGGATGTCAGTTCCCAATGACGCTGGACTCCTGGATGCATTCGTTGCTGCATTTACCAACGCAGACATTCCATCAGCAGCGAAGCAGGCGGTGGGAGTTTCTGAACTGGATGGCCGCACGCTATTGACCGTTTCTCTGCCGGAAGGGCCGATCCGGGAGATGCGTGAGGCAACGGGTCTTCAGATCTCTCACGTTTTTTTAACGCACGAGGGCAGCCGGCTCTGGTTCGCTGCCGGCCATGAGAACGCCGTGCTGGCGTTGTCACGTTGTATTCGCAAATGCAACAGTGGCGGGCTCGCGACGACAGCCCCATTGTTGACAGCTCGTGTCGACGTGGAACGCTGGCTGGCCTACCCTCAGGATGAACCCACCGGAATTGCGGGAATGCTGACGTGGGCAGACGAAAGCTCCATCATGTTTCCGCCATCACCATTCTCTGTGGCAATGATATTTGGGCGACGAAATGTGAAGCCTGTTCCGCTGCTGCAGAAGTGTATTGATCTGGGCGGCGGTCAGAATCTGGAATTTGTGGTCACGTCGGACAAGAGCGGGGTTCGGGCGCAGGCGACCATGGGGGAAGCAATCGGGAACTACTATCTGGCCCGGACGATCGCATCGCAGGATGCTCAGATGAAAGCCATGAGAGCTGAGGCGGAAGAGCGGCAGCCGGAAGTTCGGAATCGTCAGGAAGAGCTTGAGAAAGGGCTCCAGGAGCAGAAACAGTAGGTGTGTCACGGCCGGAAAATGACTGTCGCTTTTGTCGCTGAAGTCATGAGACTTTAGCCAACATCCGGGGGAGCTGAAATCTTACGACTTCAGCGATGCAGGGATGATCAGAGGAGTGACATCGGCGTTATTCGTCAGCGAGTGCTCTGGCGACGGACTCGAGCAGTACTTCCATCGCGAATGGCTTTCGCAGGTAGTCGACTGCCCCCAGCATTTCTGCGTACGCCTTATGGCGGCTTCCTTCATTGGCCGTCATCATGATGACTTTCGGCTGCTCGTCGAGCTCGCTGATGTATTCAAGGACCGGGAAGCCGCCCATGCGAGGCATCATCATGTCCGTCAGGACGAGGTCCGGGCGTCGGGACTGAATGAGCTTCTTTCCATCGTTCCCATTGGTTGCCGCGGCCACCGTGTAGCCAGCCCCTTTCAGGACTGCCTGAACGGTGTTGGATACTTCTCGATCATCTTCGATGACAACAATCGTCTTGTCGCTCACAATTCACCTCGTCTGTAATGCCACCGCAATAATACCCGATGAACTGGATGGCGGATACTCATTTTCCATCTCAGCACACCGATCTGCTACGCATTCACCAGGTGACAGCGACCGAAGGTTTGTGTAACGTGACAGGATGACTCAACTGGATCCCGAAACCAGACGAAAACGCCGGATTTCCGGCATCTGTTCAGTTTTGCTGCTGGCCGGTGGAATCGCGCTTTCCTTTGGAAAGGGCGAACACGAAGGCATACGTGGAGCCCTGTTACGTGTGGGGATTCTGCTTGGTGCCTTTTGGCTGGTGCTGGCACGGCCTCCGCGCTGGAAGAAACTCTATTCAAACTGGGTGATCTTCGGCGGAATCATTAGTGCTGTGCTGATTCGGCAGCTCAAATACATGTTTCCCGTGATTGCCGTCATTGCGGGTATTGCCCTGTTTGCGCGACCGAGAAAACGATCCTGACAGTTTCATGTGCGACAGGGGACGCTTACAATTTGTGTCTGGTTAGAGTTGCCTCTCTCTTTCCTGTCTGGACTTTCTCATGAGTGAAGCTGAGTTTGACAAACCACCAGCCTCGGGTGTTTCCCCGGCTCGCAAAATGGTTTCCATAGTGTTGCTGCTGGGGTTGCTGGTAATTCTTGTGATTGAGCTCCGGGCGGGCGTTGGCCAGAGCCAGACGGTATCCACGCTTGCGGCGCTTGGGGAGCAGGGAGGCCTTGAAGAAGCGGAGCTTTCGAAAGACGCACTGCTGGACAAACTCTGGTTCTCACCGACTGAAGAAAAGACGAACGAGGACGACAATCTTGTCGAATGCGAATACACCTGGTATTCCGTCTTTCAGCCCATCCTTTCGGGCGCTTCACCGTCCGTAAAAGTTTTGTATGCCAAGTCGGATGAAACACTGACTGCGATCGAGTTCAAGACGCCGGAAAAAGATGGTGTGGATGTGGGCTGGTCGAGAAACTTTGGTGAAGACCCGGATAATGCATTCATCGCTGGCGATAATACGCGTGGTGGAATGGACCCCGATGCGATGGGAGCTGGCGGGTTTGTGCCCGGCATGAATAATGGCCAGGGGGGCGGTGGTGGCGACTTCACCCAGCGACTGTGGCAGGGCATGAAACGACATCCTGTGATGGCTGCGGTCAATAAGGATGGGGACGATGAGCTTTCCGCCGAAGAGATTGAACAAGCAGCCGATTCGCTGATGGGACTGGACAGGAATAAAGACGGTGTTTTGACTGAGGATGAGCTTCGGCCCAACGGTCCGCCAGGCGGTGGTGGTCCTGTCGAAGGCGGTGGCCCTGTGGGCGGTGCCCGAGAACGACCGTCGCTTGATGATGAGTAACCCCACTTGTTGCAGACTGACCAGAACTAAACCGAATCACACCCGGAGAAGATAAATGCGTCGGATTTTTTCATTGCTCGCACTGACTTTACTGGTCGCCGCTGCACCGGCTGCTGAAAAGACTCGCGTCCTGATGCTGACCCAAAGCGCCGGGTTTCGTCATGGC
>CAJWGB010000324.1 GCA_913031625.1 uncultured Planctomycetaceae bacterium
GAGTTTGATGCCGCAGTCGAGGAGTCGGTGGAGCTCATCGAGGATAATCCCGCCGAGGTGGAGCTCGCTGCAGACGGTGACCGCGTTGCGGAGGCGGAGTCGGTAGACGAGGCGACGGTGCAGCAACCGGAACCCGTTGCCGATGCAGTGCACTCTGCGTGAACCAATGCAGTCGTTCATGAAATATGTTCATGATCAGGAAGAGCAGTCGGGGCTGCTGACTGCGAGCATCGCGATGGGGTTCCCGTTTGCCGACATCCCGGACATGGGGGTGAGTGTGCTCGCGACAACAGACAATGATCAGGTACTCGCAGATCGAACGGCTGACGATCTCGCCGAACGGCTTTGGCAGATGCGGGACGAACTCCAGCCGCAACTGACTACGATTGAACGGGCGATGCAGGTTTCGGCAGCGACCGATGGTCTGACAGTCTTTGCGGATGGCTCTGACAACCCCGGTGGCGGCGCGCCATGTGATGGGACTGTCGCGTTGCGAGCCCTGGTGAGTGCGGGCTTTGAAGGGGCTGTGGTGGGCGTACTCTGTGATCCTGGTACGGTCAGAGCTGCTGTTCATGCCGGGGCTGGAAGCACTTTTGCTGCTGAAATTGGCGGCAGGACCGACGACCGCCACGGCAGCCCGCTGCACGCAGACGCGACCGTTGTTCGTGTCAGTGACGGGGACTATCAACACGTGGGCCCCATGGCACATGGGCTGGAGGATTCACTTGGGCCAACTGTTCTGCTTGAAGTAAATCGTGTTCTGGTGGTTGTCAGCACCAACCGCCGCCAGCTTCTTGACCGGAGCATGCTGGCTACAGTCGGGCTTCACCTTGATTCAATTCGGTTGCTGGTCGTGAAGAGTGCAGTTCATTTTCGAGCCGATATCGGGCGTGAGGCGGCCGTGATTCTGGATGGCGACACTCCCGGGATCCATCGCCCGGACTTCAGCTGTTTCCAGTACCGGAAAGTACGGCCTGGTGTTTATCCGATCTGATGAGTCGCATCGTTGGTCCTGATTCAGCGTTGAAATAACATCCCGGCGCCACGGAAACAGGGCGGGAACAGTCAGGGGTTCCCTATGCCACTTGCAGATCAGCAGGATTTGAATACAGAGTCGATGGCAGAAACAAACCAGTATCCGGAAAAACGGACAGGCGAACTCAACTGGCGGGCTTACAAACACACCAAATGTGGTGAGACGACCGTTGTGAGTGCTGACACTCTGGACGCAGTCTGCAACCCACTGGCCCCAGTGCCGGTGACATGGTGCTCCACTTGCAACGACATGGATGTTCTTGCGGAATTCACCTGGACAGACACGGACGAGTCACTCGTTGCGTTTCGCGCCCGAATGAACAACCTGATTTCACCCTTCTGGCGTACGGTGAGCAGTTTGAGCTTTTACATTGCCGTGGCTTCAGGTGTGGCCGCTGCGATCGGGGGAGCCACGATTCCTGATGCGACTGCATGGAAAGTTGGTGCCAGTGTGATCGGATTTTTCCTTGGGCTCGGCCTGACGGGGACTGCAATCAATGGCGTGATTGAGGCAATGAACGGTCTGCGCTTTAGTGAGTACAGGTAACGTCGACCGACTACGACCGTCATGTCTGAATCGACTCGCAGCTGTAACGAGCCGTTGCTGCGAGGTATTTGGGCTGCGTGGATCCAGAGGCCTTCGAACGAATCGGCACTTCAGAGTTCGGCTACTACCGCGACAAAACCGCGTCTACTGTTACTTTGGACGTCTCAAGACCGTGGAGGGGGCAGATCCACAGACATTCAAAGTCCCATTTCGAAAGGATTAACCTCGAAGATGCCGGCGCACAAAAAAAGCCCAGTGAAAGACTGGGCTGAGAGGGGCGAGCGGGATTCGAACCCGCGCGTGCTGGATTTGCAATCCAGTGCCTTAGCCACTTGGCCACCGCCCCATCCGGATCACGCTGGGCAAACTGCACAAAGATTGTGGCCTGTGCCAGCGGCGCGGATTATAGGTGAGGTATCGGCAGATGATCCACTCCGCTGAAGCGGAAAACCGAGGAAAATCGCTCCCCTTATGTCTTGGTAGTATGTGACACCCGCCCTGAACCTGACACCTTCCGAATTTCCAGGTTCATCCCACCTTTGGTAGATGCCTCGAATTGGGACCGATAGCATGGAAGCGTGACACAAAGACGGAGCTGTGATGGAGTCGTCGCGTGTCAGGGTATCAGTTCAGCTAATTCCGCTACGGACGGCGGAGCCTTCAGGAGTCCGTAGTGGTTGCCGAAACAGAAGAAAATCTTATCTCCATTGCTCGCGATGCCGTCAGCCAGTGCAACTGGGTTGTTGGAGAGTGTGCCGCACAGTGGACGCAGAAATATGCACGTGGTCGCACAGATGCCGACTTTGGCCAGATGGTTGGGCTGAGTGGCGACCAGATCTACCAGCGCCGTCGCGTCTGGGAAACGTTCGGCAAGTCATGGGAGAATTACTCCAACCTGAAATGGAGTTTCTTTTATGTGGCCCTCAACTGGGAAGACGCCACACGCTGCCTGAACTGGGCAGATGAAAACGAAGCCACTGTTGCTGAAATGCGGGCGTGGCGTCGTGCTCAGAATGGGGAAGACCTGTTCGCTGAGCCGGAGGAAGCGTATTCTGAATGGGCCGCTCCTTTGATCATGGACACCAGCGAAATGCCGCTGACGACAGTGCAGGACCCGTCGTCATTCGTTCCTTCCGGGGAAGGTCCACGAGCTGGCATGAGCAGTGAGCCTGTGTCTGCTTCGGGCGAGACTCTGACCGCAGCTGCACGTGACTCTGGTGAATATGCTCCGTTTCGAAGTGGCGCCGCCTCACCGGCTCCTGCAGAACAGCCCGCAGAAGTTGCAGTCCTGGAACGGAATGAGCCGACTCCTGAACAGGTCTGGAAGAAGACAATTTCCATGCTGGAGCGCCTCAATAAGAGCCTGACACCGAGTGTCCTCAAGGCCTGGGATGACCAGCCGGAGAAAGTTCAGGTGCGTCTGACGGCTGCCTTATCAGATGTTCAGCAGAAACTCAGCGGAGTCGTTTAGCGGCCGCCGTCATTAAGCCAAAATCACAGCAATTGGACGTCATTCGGAAATGAATGATGGACAATTCGATGGTCTGGAGCAATCTGTAGAAAAAGTGCAGAATAATAGAACGCGAGTAAGCGAATCTTAGCTGCCATGTAGGTCTCTGTGAGGCCTGTCTTCTTCAGGATTGCCGATGTCCGACACTGATTACTCTCAGAAAATGCCGCCTGCCAATATGGTCCTGGTCGTGATCCTGATCGGACTCACGGGGGTACTCGGCTGGCAGGTCTGGCAGGGGGATGACGGCAAAGATTCGTCAGATTTTCAATCTCGAAAAGTTACCCCTCGGGGCAGCCTGACACCTGATGAACAGGAGAACATCAGTGTCTTTCAGACGTCGTCTCCGTCAGTCGTCTTCATCCAGACTCTGCGTGAACAGGATGCCCCCCGCTCCCAGGATGGTTCTTCCAGTGAGCAGTCATCCGGCACGGGCATTGTCTGGGACAACAAGGGCCACATCATTACAAACCTGCATGTGATTCTGGAGAGCATCCAGAAGGACAAGTCATCACTGGAGGTTCAGTTTGCAGATCGCACAACTGTGCGTGCCGAAGTCGTCGGCGGAGTGTTGAAGCACGACATCGCCGTCCTGAAAGTCGATGTCGATCCTGATTTGCTCGTCCCGATCACCTTGGGGACCTCTAATGATCTGCTTGTTGGTCAGAAGGTCCTTGCCATTGGCAGCCCGTTTGGCTTTGACCAGACACTATCGACGGGTGTGATTGGTGGCCTGAATCGGAACGTGGAAAATGATAATCGCGGAATCCTTGCTGGTTTGATCCAGACGGATGCTGCGATCAATCCGGGCAACTCAGGCGGTCCGCTGCTTGATTCTTCCGGACGAATGATCGGAATCACAACGGCCATTGTTTCACCAACGGGAGCTTACTCTGGGTTGGGTTTTGCAGTTCCCGTCGGGAGCGTTATCTCTTCGGTCAACCTTGTGCTGGAACGGGCCACAGAAAAGGTTCCCACTGTGCTGGGGGCAACCGTGTTTCCTCCCGACATGCTGCGGCGTATCCGAGTCCGCGAGGAACTCCTCAAACGCGGTGCCTATATCGCTCAGATTGTCCCGAATGGGCCGGCAGCGACTGCAGGTCTGCAGCCTGCTCGTCTCTACGGGTACAGTCTGGTCATGGCCGATCAGATCACGGCAATCGACGGGCAGAAGGTACGGGACCAGCAGGACATCGATCAGGTGCTGGAAGACAAATCGCCCGGGGATACGGTCAAACTGACCATCATTCGAGCCAACACTGAGATCGAAGTGCCGCTCGTCCTGGAGTCGCAGAAGCTGTTCTTCTGATTCTGGCGTGCACGTTCCAACACAATGTTAGTCGCCCTCCTTCCTGCGTCAGGCTTGCGCTTGCATATTGGGAGATCGATCAACACTGATCGTAGGGCCGGTTCCAACCGGCCGCCGGAACGAGCCCAATGCAATCGGCCGGTGGGAACCGGCCCTACCTGGACTGGCTTTAGGAAACGCGAACATCCGAGGTCATTAAAAAACCCCCCAGCGTCCCGAAACGCTGGGGGTTCTTAAAAGTCCCGGAAGCAACGAATCCCAGGGGGGCGGAGGACTCAAGTTGCTTCCGGGGGCGATTGGCCCAGATTTGGTTGTCTCACACTCTCGTGTGCTCCAACTGCAGGGAACGTATGAGGATTCCGAAAACGGGTCAATATGTTTTCGCAGCGCCGCCAAACGGCCTTCAATACCTCAGCCAGGCAAAAACACTGGGGATTTGCTCCTCGAAGCACCGAACACATCGCAACAAGCAGATCCTGCCGGAAAAGAAAGTGGGGAATTCACAGAAAGATGCTTCAAACACCGGCATTTTCGTGATGTTCAGCCACGCTCGGTGTGGCAAACCTACACCCATTGCTCACTTATGGTGGGCCTGTTCCAGGTCTACGCACCACCCAGCCCGTCAGAAATTCGCCGAAAATAACGACAGATTCTGGCGACGGAATACCGGCGGCAGCTCCGCTACAATCCCGGTTCACTGTCAGCCGTTCGCCGCCGCGGAATTCCCTCATGAGTGTCTCCATTCGCCGAATTCGATGCATCGCTACCGCTCCCGCTGATATCCGGCTGGTTGTTGTGAAAGTGGAAACGTCCGAGCCGGAGCTCAACGGCCTTGGGTGCGCGACGTTTACGCAACGTCCTCTGGCCGTGATCGAAGCCGTGGAAAAATACCTGGATCCACTGCTGCGAGGCCGAGCTGTCAGTGAAATCGAAGACATCTGGCAAACAGCCTATGTCAGCTCGTACTGGCGTTCCGGTCCGGTCCTGAACAACGCACTGTCAGGAGTCGACATGGCGCTGTGGGATATCAAAGGTCGCCAGGCAGGCATGCCGGTGTATGATCTGCTGGGTGGGCGCACCCGAATGGCGGCTCCCGTCTATCTGCATGCGTCTGGCCGCGATTTTTCGGAAGTCACTGATCGTGCCCGTGCGCTGATGGAAGATGGCTGTCGGCATGTCCGACTACAGGTGGAAGTGCCAGGACAGGCGACCTACGGGACAGAGTCTGATCTCCATACGCACCAAACGGTGGACGGACCGCTGACGCCTCACAATCTGTTTGAGCCTGCTGACTATGCTCGTCTCGCCCCGCAGCTGTTCGAACACGCTCGAAATGAACTGGGCGACGAAGTGGAGCTGCTGCACGATATCCACGAACGAGTACCCGCACCTCTGGCGATGCAGCTGGCGAAAGACCTGGAACCATACCGACTCTTCTTCCTGGAAGACGCGCTGCCTCCGGAAGACATCAGCAGCTTTCGCAACCTGCGCGCCGCCAGCAGTATTCCACTCGCGATGGGGGAGCTATTCACTAATGTGAACGACTACCTGCCGCTCATTAATGAGCAGCTGATCGATTTCATCCGCGTGCACCTGTCGGACATTGGAGGACTCACACCCGCTCGAAAACTGGCAGCACTCTGCGAGTACTTTGGAGTGCGGACTGCCTGGCACGGACCGGGAGACACGTCTCCCATTGGCCACGCGGCCAACCTTGCCCTGGACGTAAGCGTTTCCAACTTTGGTATTCAGGAATTCACAACCTTCAACCAGGCGACACTGGATGTGTTCCCAGGTTGCCCTGTGCTCAAAGACGGAATGTTGTGGCCCAGTGAGTCACCCGGCTGGGGAATTGAGCTCAATGAAGGGCTTGCTGCGAAGTTTCCGTATCCGGAGCACCCGTACAATGGCGCCTGGCCGGCCGTCCGACGGCGAGACGGAAGTGTGGTGAAACCATAGCCGTGGTGTCTTCCGCAGCTGACACTGACCTCGACATAAGTCGTTGGGCAGCCATGCATATTGTTAGCCGAGACGCGTGAGCGTCCGGGTGAGACGCGTGAGCATCCGGGTGGAACGCGCCGTCTGGCC
>CAJWGB010000325.1 GCA_913031625.1 uncultured Planctomycetaceae bacterium
CTGGGGAAGGCATTGGTTGGATGTCGCCGGTTATGCAGACTCAGAAGGTTATACAGACGCGGATACAGAACGTCAGTGGGCCTATGCCTATCGTGACTATGTGATTAAGTCCTTCAACGACAATATGCCGTATGACCAATTCGTCACCGAACAACTTGCAGGCGATGAATTGACAGCGCGACCTTATGATAATCTCACGCCGGATGCCAAACGCCGCCTGATCGCCACAGGATTTATGAGGATGGCTCCTGATGGTACGGGAAGCGGAGGTGTTGATCAGATGGTGGCAAGAAACGAAGCGATTGCCGATAGCATCAATATCATGACAACCTCGCTACTAGGCCTGACGGTGGGATGTGCTCGTTGCCACAATCATCGCTATGACCCGATTAGTCAGGAGGATTATTATCGCTTACGAGCCGTATTGGCTCCGGCCTTAGACTGGCAATCATGGCGACCACCGTCACAACGTCAAATCAGTCTCTATTCACAGCAGGATCGAGATAGTAAAGCTGCGATCGAACAGCGAGCTCAGGATGCAACCGATGCTCGTCAAAAAATCGTCGACCAACACATTGAACGCACATTATCTGAAGAACTCATTAAAGCTCCGGATGATCTGAAGGAGCCATTAAGAACTGCATACAGAACGCCGTCTGCAGAAAGAACAGATGATCAGGTGGCTCTATTGAAAGAGCATCCTTACATTCAAAACATTAGTGCGGGATCGCTTTACCTCTATAGCCGACAGCGAAGCCGTCGAGCCACCGATATTGAAGCCATTGCTGATAAGTTGGAGTCCGAGGCAATTGCCGATACCCAGGAGGAATATCTGGAGGGCATAGACGAACCACTTCGCGGAGAACTCAAGACGCTTTTAGACATTCCGGAAAACGAGCGTAGTGATGAACAGAAAACTAGATTAAGTGAGCATGAGGCACTGCTGGTTACGGCAGAAACACTAAAGAAATTTCAGCCGGAGATTACTGAGAGAGTGGCCTCCTACCGGCAGGCTGCCAAAGTCTGTCGCGAGACGGATGCTCGAAAAGAACTTGATGAATTACAAAATGGCATCAGTGCGATTCGAGATGAAATTCCCAGGGAGTACTTTATACGGGCGTTGACCGAACCGGAAAACCATCAACCCGTCACCTATCTCTTTAAACGAGGTAATCACTCGAGTCCGTCGGAGGAACCGATTGCCCCCGGGGAGATGGAGATTCTGCATTCGAAAGTCTCGGTCGAGATTCCGGCGAATAACCCCGATTTATCTACCAGCGGCCGTCGACTTGCCTATGCTCGCCATCTCACCAACGACCGTCACCCGTTGGTAGCACGAGTCATGGTGAATCGGGTCTGGCATCACCTGATGGGGCAGCCGATCGTGTCAACGCCGGATGACTTCGGAATCTACGGCGCGCGACCCACACACCCGGAGTTGCTCGATCACCTTGCCACTCGTTTCAGGGCAGGTGGCTGGTCGATCAAGCGGTTGATCCGCGGCATTGTGCTCACTCGGACGTATGGACTGGACAGTAATTGCAGCCCGGAAATTCGAAGTGTTGATCCAAACAATAACTGGCTGGCTCGACACAATCGCCGTCGGCTTGATGCTGAAGCGATCCGGGACAGCGTTCTCCGGGCCTCTGGCGAGCTCAACACCGAGCCGGGAATCGGCTCCGATGTTCAGTTTCTGGACATTCAGGTCAACCAGGTTGGAGACACGATTCATAAGCCGAGTAATCACCGAAGCATCTATTTGTGTATGCTGCGGAATTCGCCTCCACCGGATCTCGCAGCATTTGACCTGCCTGATGCCCTGGAAGTAAAGGGCCGTCGGGATGTGACACTTCGCCCAACCCAGTCGCTCTATCTCCTGAACAGTGAATTCCTTGTCAATCAGGCTGAAATCCTGGCAACTCGTTTGATTGATGAAACCGATAATGATGAACGGGAGCGAGTCATTCGCGCCTATGAACGAGTCCTCGTCCGAACGCCGAGCGAGGATGAGATCAACCGGTCGCTGGCGTTCGTTCGTGCCATTGAGGCAGATCTCGCGGTCGATGCCTCGGACCGTAAACACCAGAGCTGGTCGAGCCTTTGTCAGGCATTATTGCTGACCAGTGAATTCCGTTTTGTGGACTGAACATGACTGAGCAGGACCGATCACGTCGAAGTATGCTGCAGACCGCCTCATGCGGATTTGGCTTCATGGCACTGCAGGGGCTGATTGCCGGAAATGCGACGGGCGCACCGCGTGATCAGCGTGCGCAGGCGCCTCCGCTGCCGGCGCGCGCCAGGCGTGTCATCTTTCTCTTCATGAGCGGTGGCCCTGCACATCTGGACACGTTTGACTACAAACCTCAGACGGGCGGGAAGCCTCATCCGGGTTCTGTTTATGATTTTGCTCGGCATGGCGAAAGTGGTTCGTGGGTGTCCGAGCTGCTGCCTCACACTGCGGGACAGGTTGACAAGCTCTGTCTCCTCAAAGGCATGTACTGTGACACCGGCAATCATGCTCAATCGTCGCTTCAACTGCATTCCGGGGAACGACTTCGAAAACGTCCGACGCTGGGTGCATGGATCAACTACGGCCTTGGCACTGAAAATCAGAACCTCCCGGGTTACATCAGCCTCAATACGTCCAAGCCTCAGTTCTATACCTCAGCATTTCTGCCAACGTCGTGCGCGGGAACACCAATCGGAGTCAACGGTGAGGATATGTCAAAGGCGACGATTCCCAACATCGCCGGGCGCCACCTGCCGCCAGACGCAAAGCGACGGCAGCTCGATTTTGTTCAGGCCCTGAATCGAAAACATCTCGAACAGCGACCGGAGGATGCCCGACTGGAAGGTGTGATCAGGTCAATGGAGCTTGGGTTTCGCATGCAGGCGACGGCTCCTGAGATCATGGACATCAGTCAGGAGTCCAAACATACCCTGGAACGGTACAACGTCGGTTTTGACAATGAGGTTGGGACCTGCCGTCAATCTGACTTTGGACGCCAGTGTCTGCTTGCCAGACGTTTCGCTGAAGCCGGAGTTCGTTTTATCGAAGTGAATCACGGAAGCTGGGATCAGCACAAATGGCACCGACGTGACCTGACAGCGAATTGCTCAGTGACCGATCAGCCGGTTGCAGCGTTGCTTGAGGATCTTGATCAGCGCGGCATGCTTGAGGAGACGCTCGTGGTCTGGGGAGGTGAGTTTGGACGTCCGGGGCTGGTGCCGGGAGATGGCAAAGATGAAACCGGACACAACCCGCGAGGATTCACCTTCTGGCTGGCCGGCGGTGGTGTCAAACGCGGTTTCACATGGGGCGCGACGGACGGGACCGGTGCTCGGGCTGTCGAAGGCAGGATGCACTTTCGTGACCTTCACGCCACGATTCTGAATCTAATGGGCCTCCAGCACGATGCGCTGGATTATCACTTCGAGGGTCGCAGGCACCGCTTGACTGGTCCGGAAGGTGGCAAGGTTGTGACAGACATTTTTGCGTAACTCCGGGATCCGCAGCACTTGTTTAATCGGCAGCCGCACACACTCCAGGGGGCCTTTGTGAAACGTTTCGCAGGGAGCAGCGTGTTGATTCCTGCTCGTGCTGATCAACGAGCCTTGCCGTCTGGCGACGGCAGCTGGATTGGCTTTCATTCGAGCCGTCTGTGTTAGCCGGCGGGCCGGCGGCATGGTGCATGATCGTCAATCATGCAACGATTCCCGTGGGCGTCGATGAAGACACGACGGCGTCTGAAGTCTGTTCGAGTCTCGGGCGTGGGATTGGTATAAGTGCTGCTCCGTATGAAGGCTCCGCAAAGTATGCATCGATTCAATCTACTTCTCTGCGTCTTCCTGCTCCCAGGTATCCTGCACGCTGTTCCGCCCAATGTGGTCGTTTTTCTGACCGACGATCAGGGTTGGGGTGACCTTGGCATTCATGGCAATACAAATCTTGCTACGCCTAATATCGATCAGCTGGCCCGCGCGGGCACTCGGCTCAGCAACTTCTACGTGTGTCAGGTCTGTGCTCCAACGCGGGCTGAATTTCTCACCGGGCGATACTATCCGCGGACCGGGGTGAGTGGTGTCAGCCGTGGAGAAGGGCGGCTGAACTACGATGAAACGACGCTGGCTGATTATCTGAAACTTGCAGGATACGCGACTGGCTGTTTTGGGAAGTGGCACAACGGAACACAGCCTCCCTACCATCCCAACAATCGCGGATTCGATGAGTTCTACGGATTCACGTCCGGGCACTGGGGGCATTACTTCAGTCCTCCACTCGATCACAACGGCAAGCGTGTTCGCGGCAATGGGTTTGTGGTGGATGACTTCACGGATCATGCCCTGAAGTTCATTGCCGAGAATCAGGAGCGTCCGTTCTTCTGCTACCTGCCGTACAACACGCCTCACTCTCCAATGATGGTACCGGATCATTTCTACGAGAAGTTTGCAGACTGGAAGCCCGGTCTTCGTCATCGAGATGCTTCCAAAGAGGACCTCATGATGACCCGGGCCGCCCTGGGGCTATGTGAAAACATCGACTGGAATGTTGGGAGGGTCCTGAAGCAGTTGGATGACCTCGAGCTGTCTCGGAAGACGATCGTGATTTACTTCTCGGACAACGGGCCGAATTCGTGGCGCTGGAATGGCGGAATGAAGGGCCGGAAGGGTTCTCTGGATGAAGGTGGCCTTCGGTCGCCCTGCTTCATTCGGTGGCCAGGGCGAGTGTCTGCCGGCCTGAATTCAGAACAAATCGCGGGAGCGATCGATCTCCTTCCAACGGTCCTGCAACTGACCGGGGCTGACAAATATCCGCAGGTCGAGGCACACATGAGTCAGGCTCGTGGGACTCATCCGGTTGACGGCCGCAGTCTGCAGCCGCTTCTGACGACCGGTGATGTGGAATGGCCGCCGCGGGTGTTGTATTCGATCAAGGGGAAGCAGGTGAGCGTGCGGTCGCAGCAGTTTCGGCTCGATCCCGCTGGCGCGCTGTTCGATGTTCAGACGGACCGAAGGCAGAAGCACAATGTGGTGAATGATTATCCGGATGTGGCGAAGAGGCTGTCTCAGTTGGCAAAGTCTCACGAGTCTCAGATGCGTGCGTTTTTCCAGCAGAACTCAGACCGACCCTTTACAGTTGGCTATGGGCCGTCAACAACTCTCACAGCTCGCGACGGTGTCCCTCATGGTGGTATCCAGCGGAGCTCGAAGGCTCCCAACAATTCGTTCTTTAAGGAATGGACCAGTGAAGAGGACTCGATCACGTGGAACGTAGATGTCGGAGCAGCCGGCTCCTATGAAGCGATCCTGCACTACACGTGTGCAGAGGGTGATCAGGATGTCAGGATCCGCATTGGAGTCGACGACGGGGATTTTACTGAGGCGGTCGTTAAGCAGGTTTTCGATCCGCCATTGTACGACAAGTCCAAAGAACGCGTGGAGAAGTCGCACTATTTCGTCAAAGACTTCAGGCCGCTGAATCTGGGGCGACTTCGCCTGAAGCAGGGACGCGGCACTCTGCGTCTATCAGCGACCGGAATTCGAGGGCGGGGTGTAGTTGATGTTCATTCGATTGACCTCATTCAGAAATGACGAATTCTCAGGGTTTGCGAAAACGCTGGCTTTTGCTCCTGTGACGGATCAGTTTCGCCCCCAAATTCGTGTTTTTTCGAAAAATCGGGCGGCGGTCAGTGACCGGCTGCGATTTTAGTACCGCGGCGGACCACCCGTCATTCTGACACGAACGATCTCTCCGCTCGCTCCTGGTCTCTGTGAGTCATGCATTCGCCTCTGCTCACGTCGCTCCCTCAGTGCAGCCGTTTCACGTCGTCTGTTTCTACTCTGGAGGCAGAGGGCGGGCCGAGTTACTGCTGCACTTCTTCCTTTCGTTATTTCTACTGCTTCTGATAGGACAGAAGCATGCTGATTTATACAGCAGGTGCACTCCTTGCGCTCTGAATTCACATGTCATCACACCACACGACGTCGAGGGAGTGCTCACGACGAAGATTCACTGGGCACGATCCGCGCGTACGGTGACCGGGCGACGATGAATGACGTCACCTTCAATGCTGGTGTGTTCTATGGAATGGACGCGTTGGGTGAAGCAAAAAACCGGGCAGACGATAACGCCAGTGGACGTCGAGAAATTCGAACGGCTGACATTGGCGATGTGTATCGCGTGACCGGTCAGGTCTCGAATTATGTTACGCTCGGACGCAGCAGTCAGACTGTCGACGTGACTGCCGGCAACGACGTAATTCATGTGCCGGGAGAAGGAGGCGAGCCGGATCCTGCACAAACTGATGGCCTGGCTGGTTTTCCTAAACGAAGCGAAAGTGAATACGACAGCTTTGGTGTAGGCCATTCCAGCACCAGTATCAGTGCCGCATTGGGTATGGCTATAAGCTATAAAGATGAACAGCCGCCTCGTCAAACTGTCGCCGTCATTGGCGATGGGGCAATGACCGCTGGCATGGTAT
>CAJWGB010000326.1 GCA_913031625.1 uncultured Planctomycetaceae bacterium
ACCACAGCAGGCTCTTTATCTGATGAATAGTCCATTCGTACAACAACAGGCAGCCGCACTCGCTGGACGTAATCAAGCGCCTGATGAATCAAACACGCGGGTGGCAGCACGACTCTATCGACTTGTCCTGCAGCGAGAACCGACGGTAAGTGAAGTCAATCAGTGCAGTGACGCACTCAAACAGGGCCTGAAGCCCCGAGAACTGGCTCAGATCCTGATGGTTTCCAATGAGTTTCTGTTTGTGGACTGAAGATGCAGATCAATCGCCGACAGACACTGAGCCACCTGGGGATGGGAATGGGAATGGTGGGGCTGACCCCGCTGCTCGCCGACGACGGTGTTCTACAATCCGTAGAATCGACTCCCCAGACACATCGAGCGGGCCACCACCCGGCAAAAGCAAAGTCAGTCATCCACATTTTTCTGAATGGCGGACTCTCGCACGTCGACTCATTCGACCCTAAGCCGCTGCTCAGAAAATATGCAGGACGATCGCTCCCTTCAGGGAATCTCAGCACGGAACGCGCCACGGGAAACGCCTTCCCTTCACCATTTCGATTTCGGAAACATGGAGAGAGCGGAATTGAAGTCAGTGAGCTGTTTCCGCATACGGCAAAGTCGATCGACGATATCTGTGTTGTCCGGTCGATGTACGCCGATGTTCCCAATCATGAACCGTCTTTCCTGTTATGGAATTGTGGAGACGCTCGACTACCTCGCCCCAGCATGGGCTCATGGGTCACTTACGGCCTCGGCAGTGAGAATGAAAACCTGCCTGGGTTTGTCGTGCTCTGCCCTCATGGGCTGCCCACGCAGGGCGTTGAGAACTGGCGTTCTGCCTTTCTTCCGGGGGCATTCCAGGGATCCCACGTAGACACTCAGTTCCAAAATATTGAACAGCTCATTGAGAACATTCGTAACTCTGCGATTCCTGAATCTCGTCAACGAACACAGTTGGACCTCCTGCTGCGACTGAACAGAGCTCATCTGAAGCAGCGAGGATACTCTCCCGACCTTGAGGCGAGGATACAGTCATTTGAGCTGGCATATCGCATGCAGGCGGAAGCAGCGGAAGCGTTTGATGTCAGTCAGGAGACTCAGGGGATACAGAAAATGTACGGAGACTCAGTGCAGTCCCGAACTCTTCTGACTGCACGACGGCTGGTGGAACGCGGCGTCCGGTTTGTTCAGGTCTGGTACAGCGGCGGACAGCCATGGGACAATCACGACAACATTCACATCCACAGGACTCTGGCTGACAACATTGATCAGGGCATCGGAGCGCTGCTCAGAGACCTGAAACAGCGAGGGCTGCTCGATGAAACTTTGATTCTGTGCAGTGGGGAGTTTGGTCGCACTCCGTCAGTCGAGCTTCCGCGGCCACTGCTTAATTCTGGAAAACAGCAGGGGCGAGACCACAATCACTACGGGTTCTCTGCATGGCTGGCTGGCGGAGGAATTCGGGGCGGCCACATTCACGGGGCAACCGATGAGACCGGATGGAAGGCAGTTGAAGACCGAGTCCACGTGCACGACATTCACGCAACCATGCTGCATCTGCTGGGATTCGACCACGAACGGCTGACGTACCGTTATGCGGGCCGCGACTTCCGCCTGACCGACGTACACGGGCAGGTCGTGCAGGACATCATCGCGTAACGTTGCGGCGGATCAGCGAATGCTGAGCGTACCACCGTCAATTGGATGCACACTGCCTGTCACAAAAGAGGCTTCGTCGCTGCACAGGAACAACGCCGCAATCCCGATCTCTCTGGGATTTCCCATCCGGCCAATCGGCTGAAACTCGGCCAGTTTTTTCATGACCTCGTCTTCCTGTCCCGGGTAATTCTTCGCCACAAACCCATCCACAAACGGAGTATGGATCCGTCCGGGCAGAATGGCGTTACATCGGATCCCTTTGTCGACAAAGTCCTTTGCCACGGAGTACGTCAGAGCAACAACTGCTCCTTTACTCGTCGAATAAGCAAATCGTTCTGCCAGTCCAAACCATGCGACCGTGGATGCGATATTGAGAATAGCAGATCCAGGCAGCATGTGCGGAATCGAGGCGTAACAGCAGTTGTAGACCCCCTTAACATTCACGGCCATCACTCGGTCGAAGTCTTCTTCTTCCGTAGTGGTGACGTTGCCGACGTGCGCGATCCCGGCATTGTTCACAAGGACATTGATGCCGGCCTGCTGCTCGGCCAGTGTATCAACGGCTGACTTCACGGCCCGCTGATCAGTAATGTCGCAGATCCAGGCAGACGCATCGCCTCCGGAGTCTCTAATGTGCGCGACGGTTTCTCCAGCTGTCTCGCCATCGATTTCAAGGATGGCAACATGGGCCCCCTGTTCTGCGAACATTTCTGCAATCCCCCGACCGATGCCGGAGCCACCACCTGTCACAATTGCCGTTTTGCCGTCGAAGCGTAACACTGTCTGTCCTTCCCGCTAACCGATGATCCTGATAAGTCAGTCATCATACAAAGACGTCTCCTCGAAAGTAGATAGATGGGCACAGAAGAACCGCAGACTCCCAATGGGCTCCGCAGCGAGCAGTGGTTCAATATCACCAATGACCCGGGCATGACGGCAATTTATGTTGAACGGTACCTGAACTACGGAGTGACGCACGAAGAAATCCAGTCCGGCAAGCCGATCATCGGAATCGCCCAGACAGGCAGCGACATTGCTCCGTGTAATCGCATTCATCTGCAGACCGTCGAACGTGCCAAAGAGGGAGTTCGGGAAGCTGGAGGTGTGCCGTTTGTGTTCCCCGTCCATCCGATTCAGGAAAGCTGCCGACGTCCCACTGCAGCGCTGGACCGCAACCTGTCCTACCTGGGCCTGGTCGAGATCATTCATGGCTATCCGTTTGATGCAGTCATCCTGACAGCAGGTTGCGACAAGACGACGCCAGCGGGTCTGATGGCAGCTGCCACGACCAACATTCCGGCGATCGTTCTCTCGGGGGGACCAATGCTCGATGGTTGGTACGAAGGAAAGCTCACAGGGGCGGGCATGGCGACATGGGAAGCCCGCCGACGCTATGCAGCCGGGCAGATTGACTATCAGGGCTTCATGGACCTGGTGTGTTCCACCACAACCAGCCCGGGACATTGCAACACGATGGGCACCGCGCTGACAATGAACAGTCTCGCGGAAGTACTTGGAATGTCTCTGCCAGGCAGCGCATCAATTCCGGCCCCGTACCGCGAACGCATGCAGAACGCATACTTCACCGGTCAGCGGGCCGTGGAAATGGTCCGGGAGAAGCTGACCCCACAGAAGGTTCTTACTCGTGAGGCATTCGAAAACGCGATCGTCCTGAACACTGCCATTGGAGGATCGACAAATGCTCCGCCTCATCTTGCCGCGATTGCCCGGCACATGGGGATTGAACTGGACATCAAGGACTGGGAGTCAATTGGCTACGACATTCCACTGCTGGTCAACTGCCAGCCGGCAGGCGACTTTCTTGGCGAGGGTTTCCACCGTGCCGGTGGTGTTCCAGCAGTAGTGAATGAACTGATCTCCGCCGGAAAGATCCACACGGATGCATTCACAATTTCGGGAAAGACGCTCGCCGAAAATGTCGAGGGAAAACAGACGACAGATCGCGCTGTCATTCGAAGCTATGACGAACCCATGCTGCCGCAGGCAGGCTTTCTGGTGCTCTCGGGCAACCTGTTCGATTCCGCACTGATGAAGACATGTGTCATCAGTGATGAGTTTCGAGCAACCTATCTGAGCGAACCCGGCAACGAAAACTGTTTTGAGTCACGTGTGATCGTGTTTGATGGCCCCGAAGACTATCACGCGCGAATCGAAGACCCGGCTCTCAACATCGACGAATCCTGCCTGCTCGCGATTCGCGGCTGCGGGCCGATTGGGTATCCAGGCAGCGGAGAGGTTGTGAACATGCAGCCCCCCGGTGAAATGCTGCAACGAGGTGTTCGTTATCTGCCAACACTTGGTGACGGACGCCAAAGTGGAACATCAGACAGCCCTTCCATGCTGAACGCCTCGCCTGAGTCAGCCGCTGGAGGTAACCTCGCTTTGCTGGAAACAGGTGACACCGTCCGGATCGACCTGAACGAACGCACGGTCAACCTGATGATCTCGGACGAGGAATTACAGCAGCGACGGAATGATTACGTGGCTCCCCGGATCGTCAACGAGACCCCATGGCAGGAGATCTATCGTGGATGCGTCGGTCAGCTTGGCACCGGGGGATGTTTTGACTTCGCCACTCAGTATCGGCAACTCGCCGAAAAGATTCCTCGACACAACCATTAGTCGTTTATCCCACCTAAACTCATGAGTTGCCTTTGTGGAATTCACCTTCTGACAAAGTCCACTCCCCCCAGAACAAGTTGGAACAGATCACCAGATGCCATCCGCAGACATGTCTTCACCACTCATCAGCAAGCCCAGTGGCGGCTACAGATTTCTACCCGGAATCGAACCGTATTGTTCCGGGGTCATCGCTGAGCCCGGCTTTGAGATTGTTCACGTCGTTTTGCAAAAGGCTCTTCCGTGGTTTGAAGGACTGCATAACGCACGACAGTTTTTGAAGTTTCGAGATTTGCCAATCGACGCTCTGTGCGGCGTCGAGCTGCGGTGCCCGAAGCCACATTCCATGGGCGGATTTGTTGAGTTCAACCGAGACTATCGGAACCTGATTAATGATTGGGGATTGCCGGTCGACGACATGAATCCGATTGCTCGCACCAACGTTGCACCAGTCGTTGCCCCGCCGACCGAAACTGTGCTGTACGGGTTTTCTTTCTGCCAGCCATCAGAAGTCAGAGAACGCACATTTGTAGTCGCCGGCGGTGGTGAGTTACCTCATCGAGACCTTGACAGCGTGCATATTCTCCGTCGGGGAGAAACCTCACCGGACGCCATGCGTCAGAAGGCCGAATGTGTGGTTAGAATCATGCAGCACCGGCTGCGAAAGCTGGAAGCTGACCTGGACATGCTTTCGGCGATTGATGTGTATACAGCCCATCCGCTTCAGGAGTTGCTGGAAGATATCATTCTGGCCGGGCTTCCTGCCTGTGCTCAGCGAGGCGTGCAGTGGTTCCTCACCCGACCGCCGATTGAAGAAATCGAGTTTGAAATGGACGTACGAGGTGTACGTCAGGAACTGATTCTTGACCTCTCCATGAGTTGAATCTGCTCAGCCGGACGAGGTTTTTTCGGTCTGCACCCACGGAATCGCCGCTCTGCAACGCCTGCGACCTGCGCCTACTGAAGCGACTCTGCGTGAACACTGAATGCATTCAGCTGCTCGGAATCCAGGCTCAGCGTTCGTTCGACTTCCATTCCAAGGTGATACCAGCCACCGGGCTTCCGAGTATTGTGTCGCACGACACAGCGGAAGAACTGCCAGTGTTCGTCCAAGGCCGCGACGGCAAAATGCTGCTGCTCGAGCGCAATTGGGGTAAGAACTCCAAACCCACCACCCCGCAGATCATGAGTCACTGCAAGCAGCCCCGTGTGCAGATCGAGGGTCTCGCCAGACTCTTCCGCATCGCAGGGAAACAGCCACACTCCCATGACCACGTGCCGCTCATTGCGACTCCGGCGGTCAGTGCTGATGCCGCTCTGGTATTCCAAGAGATCCATGCCCGATCTATTCATGATTCGCGCAAGAGCATCCTCAGCATCCCGTCGAGGATTCCGGCGCGTAAAGAGCTTGGTGAGGACGTCCAGCATAGTTGAGATCTGACAACAACTGCAGAAGCTGCGAAGAGCGGCGTGTTGCCGGAATCTAAGTCACGTCTGACACAAAGCCGAAACCTGGCAATTCCCCTAACGTCTACCCGTGGAATTAAGGCAGGCTGTAACGATTGTGACGTCGAGACCGGATGTGAGTGCACGAGACCGCGGCGTTACTCAGGCCCGCAGCCTGTCTGAACACTATTTCTTTTGTCGCGATCGCTCCGCAATGACTCGGAAGTAGGCTTCCACACTGCGTCGATACTCAGATGACACCGATGCCGCCTCACTGCGAGTAACGCCTTCGGCGGCCTTCTTCCGCAATGCGCCCCAATCCGATTTCTGGGTTCGGTCAACAGTCTTCAGAGTAAAAGCCTCTTCTGCTCCAGTTGCCGGAGGATCTCCCTGAGAATCGTGTCCCTCGCCGAGAGCTCCCATGGCCTGCTGTTGTGCCTGAGCACGTGCCTGCGCCATTGCCTGCTGCTGAGCCTGAGCGGCCTGAGCAAGTGACTGCAGAGCAGATGCCGAAGGAGTCGGCTGTCCCTCGGCGCCTTCGGCCGCCTGAGCGGCCGCCAACTGACGATCCAATTCATCCAGCGTCTGCGCCAACTGGGCACCTCGAGCAGCTTCCTGGGGAGTAATTGGGCCGTTCTGAGGCTGACCGTTCTGAGGTTCACCATTCTGAGGTTCACCATTCTGAGGCTGACCATTCTGAGGCTGACCAT
>CAJWGB010000327.1 GCA_913031625.1 uncultured Planctomycetaceae bacterium
GGTTTCTCTATGAAACGATGGGCGCGAAGTGGCATTGGGAACGTCGTCGGGGGCAGTCGGACGCGGCTTTGCGTGCGATTGTCCACGACTCAGGCATGCGTCTCTACGTGCCGTATCTCGATGGAACTCCGATTGGCATGATTGAACTCAGCTATCGGATTCCGGAAGAGCCGGAGCTGGTTCATTTCGGACTGATGCCGGAATCTATGGGCCTCGGTTTCGGCCCCCGTTTGTTGCAGTGGACAATCGATCTTGTCTGGCAGGACTTGTCAGTCCGACGATTCTGGCTACACACATGTACGCTGGACCATCCTCGAGCCCTTGCGATGTATTGCGATGCGGGCTTTGAGGTTTACCGAACCAACGCGATTCAACGCAACGTCCGCGCAAATCGCTTCATGTTGAGCCGTTCATCATCCGTCAGTCGCGGCTGAGGTACACCCGCAAGTCGAGTGGAATCGGCCCAGGTGAATTCAGAAAGTGGTTCCTGGAGATACCAGATTCCATTGTGGCGAGATCGAATTCGAGTGATGCGTTCCTGATCCTCCAGCGGCCCATAGATAACGATGGGAGTTTCTTTCGTTCTGTAGTCGGCTCGCAGGTTGGCAATGGTTTCTGCCACACTCCATTTCATCGTACGACTGTGCAGCAGGATCATCTCACAATTCAGCTGGGTCACAGCGCCGTCAAATCCGCCGCGGCCCGTGCTGGACGACGCACTGAGATACTTCAGATCCCGCATCAATGCCGCGTTGCTGACACTCATTCCCTGCTGAGAATCAATCACGACAGTTTCTGCGGTCTGCCCGCCTTTCACGGCCGCTGTGACAACTCGTTCATTGAATCGACTGTTGATACCCGCAGCATTCAGCAGCGCCGCTGTCAGGAGACGCACTCTGACATCGCCTGCGTAGAGACACTTTCGCAGGAGCATGGGGTTCTTCTTCAGAATCGGGATGCTGGTCTGTGCCTGTGCCAGCAATGCAAACTGAGCGGCCGCATTGTTGGTGTCGAAGGCGTACTGAATTGCCAGCTGATCAACATCTGAGATATCCGCAACTGCCTGTTTGTCAAAAGTGACAGGCGCCATGTCCTGAGGCCATCGCAACGGCCATGCCTGCTGGGCGGCAACCGCCAGTTTTGCTGTTGCGAGTGCGGAAATCGAATCCGGACTTATCTGAGCAGCGTCGGCTGAAAGCTGAGCGGCTCGATCGACATATGTTGCACCGTAAATCGCAGGTTCTGCAAACATATCTGTGCGTCGATGCAGAATCCCTTCAGTTTCGCGATCTGCCTGCGACGGGAATGTCTGTCCGGCACGAGTCAGGAGATCGATCGCAGCCGTCTGTAGTTCAGCGGCAGCTTCCGCAGCTGTCGAGACCTCTGGTCGCGGATCGTCGAACAGAGCAAGACTGCTTGATGCGTCCGTGGCAGCCTTTGCAACCGCCTCAGAGGCACTGAATCGATAGAGCAGCAGGTCCGGGATCAATCCGCCATCTGCGGAAGTTTCCAGCAGGTTCAGAATTCTTACTCGTCCGGCCTCATCGGCATCAGGAAGTGCCGCCAGCAGGCCATGCCGAAAACGACGACTGTGTTGACTTAGCAGCTGGTCCGCCAGCTTTCCGGATGGTGTCGATGGATCAGCTTCCAGCAGCGGAAGTGCCGCGGCAGATTCTGCGGTCAGAATCCGGAGGGCAGCTTCCCGCGTGTCTTGCGGGGATTGTCCCAGACGGCCAATCTCATTTCGGAGACCATCCTCGGATGGCGCGGCCTGTCGTGACGCCTGATTGATCATGGTGAGAAGGTCGCGGGAGGTCGGAAGCAATTCTTCCCGCGACGAAAGCCTCAGAAATGTTCCGATCCCGTACTCTGCTCGCAATTCCAGCAGGGTGCTGGCATCTGGCTGCAGTGTGATCAGTTCATTCAGATACAGCAGAGCAATCGTCGGGCGGTCCAGCTGATCCGCGAGGACGGCAGCTCTCACTCGTTCTGAATTCGTTTCCGGCTTGAAGAAAAACAGATCGTCGACTGCTCGGTTGTCCTCATCCTGTGCCAGACAGACCCGGTCCGGCACAAACAGGGCGACAGCAGTCAGCAGAAAGAGACTAGTCAGTCGAGGAGAAGAGAATTTCATCAGCGCGCGATCCACTCGGAGTTTGCTTCCTGAGAGCTTAAACAGATATGGTGTTCAGCATTCAGACCGAATTCCACTTCTGAATTTCGATCCCCACACTTCGCGTGGCTTTCTTCGGCCTCAGGGCTCTGCGGAAGCTGAATTTACACCATTCCACTTCCTGTCATCGTCCGGCAGTTGCAGGTACTCCACTGCCGGTCAGGCTGCATCGACTAAGACAACTCTTTCGTTTTCAACGCCTGATCGTATTATGCCGGCTGTTTCCCCCAGCCTGCGCGACTCAATTTGAATTCTTCTCCTGAATCATGACTTTGCTCCGAATCACATTTCCTGTCCTGTTGGTGACCTCGGCAGTCATTGCGGACGAGGAAGCCGGGATCGAATACTTTGAAGATCACATTGAACCGGTACTGATGGATCACTGCTACCGATGCCACTCGAGCGAGTCCGAAGAACCAGCGGGCGGACTGTTGCTGGATACACGCAGGGGCATTCGCGAAGGCGGAGAGACGGGGCCAGCGGTGGTGCCCAATGATCTCGAAGAGAGTCTGCTGGTCTCCGCGATCCACTATGAAGATCTGGAAATGCCACCGGAAGAGATGCTCGACGAAGAGACCATTCAGCATTTCGAAACATGGATTCAGATGGGGGCTCCTGACCCTCGTGAGGACAATGATTCGGATTCGGCTGATCCACACTGGGCGTCGGTCGCAGTCGTAAGGCCCAAAGTCCCGGAGGTGAAAGACGACCGCTGGCCGTTGAATGCGATTGACAATTTCATTCTTAGACGGCTGGAGGAAGCGGAGCTTCGTCCTGCAGCCGAAGCTTCGATTGAAATTCAATATCACAGACTGTGTCGCATCCTGATCTCGAGGACGCCGGAAGAATCGGAAGGCATTCCTGACCAACAGACGCTGGACAAGCGGCTGGATGAACTGCTTGTCTCTGAAAGCCACGCCACTCTGCGGGCAGTTGACTGGATCAATCAGCTTCGTGCCCGCGAAGACATCGCTCAAAAAACACATCTTCGCTATTTTCTTTACGTCACCGATGCCTTCAGAAAAGACAAACCGTTTAATCAGTTCATCAATGAACAACTGGCAAACGATCTGCTGCCTGAAGGAATGAGGGGCAAGCCGGGGGCGTTGTTGTTTCTTGACCGAGGCAGTGTCGTTGCTTCACCAAATCCTGCTTCGCGATTGCAGTTGATTGGCCGAATATTCACTGGGCGCAACCTGCTTTGCACTCAGTGCCATGACGACCAGAAGAACGATCGCATGGAGTCATTCCTTTCAGGGCTCACAGGCGGTTCCTCGAATGACGCCCCACCGCAGCAAAAGGAGTCGTGTGTCGGCATGCCGACAGGCTTCCCCGTGCTTACATCGAGGAATGCTCGACTGAAGCTGGCCCAATGGATCACTCAGCCCACTAATCCGTACACAGCAAGGGTGATCGCCAACAGCGTCTGGCAGGAAGCTTTTGGTCGAGGCCTGGTGGATACTGAGTCCGGGTTTGCCCCAACGACGGACCCGCCCACCCATCCCGAACTGCTGGACTGGCTGGCATGGCAGCTTGTTCACGAACACAAATGGTCTCGCAGAAAACTACTGAAACAGGTTTTGCAGTCAGCCACCTGGCGGCAGTCAGAAACAGCGCAGGGCAGATCAGACGTTCAGGATCCAGACAACCTTTTATACGGACGGTCAACATGGCACGGGCCGGAGCCTGAATGACGTGACCTCTCAAGAAGTCGGATTGCCAGCAAACTTCAATGCTGTCACACTTGGAGTGCGGGTTCCCCCACTCCCCTTCATTGATTCACGACAATGAAATCAGCGATATACAGATGCTTCCAGCCACTGCTGCACCTGTGTCTTGTACTGGGTGCTGTCTCGCCAACAGGACAATGTCAGGACAAGCCCGACATTTTTACGGTCGAGCAGTTCTATGCTCAGACCGCTGAGGAAGCCGATCGCGGCCAGACGATTTCCGTGGAAGGAATAGTCCAGTATGCCGACCCGGAATGGCGTCTGCTGTGGTTCAGCGATTCTACAGGACGGCTTTTTCAGACAATTTCCGGAGAAGGTCTTCCTTCCGCGCGATGATTTGTTCGAATCGAGGGAATCAGTGCTTATCGGAATGGTGAGCTCCAGATTGACAATATCAAAGTCACCGCACTCAGGAAAACAGGCGAATTGTCTCCGTCTGAAATCGCGACGCGGGAAATACTAAGGGGTGAGGAAGAGACCAGTTCAAGAGTCACGGCGACGGGCACGGTCGTTAATGTCGAGAGAATTGATGAACACCATTTACAATCATTCTGGCAACCGATCGAGATCTGCGTGTCAGGGCGATCATCAAAGAGGCAACGCCTGCAGAAGAAGAACATCTCCTCGGGGCTTACGTGAGCGTCGCGGGTTGTGCTGCAGAGTTTCGCGAAAAACTGAGCTTCCCGGTTGGCCCGGTTCAGCTGTTCGTGCCGGACATGCTGGACGTAAGTGTTTTCAACCGAGGTCCGGTAGGACCATTTCAGGTCCCGGTGATTGGCGCACAGGATCTGCCAGTCGAATTTCGCAGCCGTAAACATGTCCGTCTCATTCGACTCATCGGCGAACTAGTTGGCCAGCCGGAGCCCGGCAGACTGACAATCTCGTCGAACGGCAGTCAACTGAGTGTCCTGCTTAATGCTCCCACTACCTTCCCATCACAGACTCAGATTGATGTCGCGGGCTTCGTAGGTCGCTCAGGAGGAGACTTCCAACTTGAATTCGCGCAGGCCAGAGTCTTTGACCCGGCAATAGAGTCACAGCCGGATACGGAGTTGCCGCAACTAATGACAACCCTGGCTGTTCGAGGGCTCTCGGAGGCACAGGCAAGACTGAATTTCCCGGTCGACGTGACTGGAGTTGTAACGTTCTACGATTCTGACTGGTGCGTCATGTTTATTGCGGACGAAACAGGCGGTATTTACGTGAGAGCAGATGATCTTGCAGAGAACGCCCATTGGCAACCTGGCGATTCAATTCGCGTGACTGGGGAGTCTGACCCCGGCGGATTTGCCCCCACCATTCGCGCAAAATCAATCCGGCCGGCTGCTCCGCAGCGTTTTCCTGAACCAAGATCGGTTCCAATCTCTCGCCTGGCGTCAGGGGCAGAAGACTGCCAATGGGTAAGTGTCATCGGCAACGTTCTACAGGTCACACGGAACGACGAGCATGCAAAACTAACGCTACGTCACGAAGACGTTTCGTTCGAGGCAATTATTCTTAACGTGACGGACAAACAGTTGCCCCCGAATCTCGTCGGGAGTCGCGTGTCCCTCTAGGGCGTCTGTGGGGTGCTCGCGAGTGCGGATCGTCAGGCAACAGGAATCAGAATCCACGTCCAGACCACTCAGCAGCTGTCAATAATCAAAGGAGCACCGACAGACGTCTTTGAGCTTCCTCTGACAGAGATTGAGGATATCCTGAAGTTTTCGCCAGAGAACTCGGAAGGCGATCCTGTCAGAATCCTGGGCATGGTGACCTATGTTGGTGACAGTGGCCTGACGACTGTGCAGAACGGTGTCGCAGGAATCACTATTCCGCTCGAGCGCCGTCCACTGCCGAAGCCAGGCGACCGTGTTGAGGTCGTTGGTTTTCCACTGGTCACGGAGAAATCGCCAACGCTGACAGCACCACGGTGGAAGCACAGCGTTGCCGCACTGGCGTATCCTGCACCTGTTGAGCTGGCAGAAGCAGATCAGCAGTATCACGGTGTGCTTGTGGATGTAGAGGCAACGATTCTTGAGAATCATCTGTCTGAGCAT
Organism: uncultured Planctomycetaceae bacterium; assembly: GCA_913031625.1. Lineage (GTDB taxonomy): Bacteria > Planctomycetota > Planctomycetia > Planctomycetales > Planctomycetaceae > Fuerstiella. The sequence continues at coordinate 5,943 of CAJWGB010000327.1, forward strand.
AGCCCCCGCTTCACCCTGCAACGGGGCGGACTCCTGTTTTCGGCCGACATGTCCGCATTTCAGTTTGATTCTGAAATGGCGGCACTCCCTGTGGGGACGGTGATCAACCTGGAGGGGGTTTATATCGCGCAGGCAGATGAATGGAATTCTTCTGACTCATTTCGAATACTCGTTCCTGTAGACCGCCGACCGATGGTTGTTCGAGCTGCGCCATGGTGGAATCAGCGATATGTAGTTCCGATTGTTTCCGTCCTTGCAGCCTCTGTACTCGTCTTCCTCGTCTGGGTCCGTACCCTGAAGACCCGGGTGACCGCCCAGAACGCCACGATCAACAGACAGGATTCAGAAAAGGGGCAACTATCAGAGCGATGTGACAGTTTGTTTCAGGGGGCCAGTGACCTGATCTTTGCGTTGAGTCCGCGGCGGCTGTTTCTGGCAGCAAATCCTGC
>CAJWGB010000328.1 GCA_913031625.1 uncultured Planctomycetaceae bacterium
TCTTCGATACCCAGCGGCAGGCTGGCATCGACCTGCCAACCGATGGAGAGCTTTATCGGTTTGACATCAATCATCCCGATACGAACGGAATGATTGATTACTTTACTTCGCGTTTTGGAGGAACAACTGATCGCATCAGTCGCACGGATTCGCTGCAGTATCAACAGCTGACTCAAATGGCATTTCGAGCGAAGCCCGCCGCTGTCGTGACGGATGTTCTCGGAGAAGGCAGCCTGAATCTGTTTGATGATTGCTCAAGAGCCGCGTCTGTTGCGGGAGGGAAATTCAAATTTACCGTAACCAGCCCGTATATGCTGGCTAGAACTTTGCTGGACCGTCATTACTCTGATTTTGAAGAGCTGACCCTCGCTGTCGCCGATGTCCTTGCCGAACAGATGGCTGGGCTTCCCTGTCAGTGTCTTCAGGTCGATGAAGCCAACATTCCCGGTAATCCGGATCATGGTCCATTGGCTGCCACTGCCATCAATCGACTTCTGGACGCGACTGATGAGGGTACGGAAACGGCCGTCCATTTTTGTTTCGGCAACTACGGGGGCCAGACGATTCAGTCGGGAAACTGGCAGAAGCTGGTTTCGTTCCTGAATGAGCTTCACTGTGATCATCTTGTGCTGGAACTGGCTCATCGCCCGGACGACGATCTGTTGGCACTGAGAGAAGTCGATGAGCGAATTGGAATTGGCATTGGCGTTGTGGACATCAAAGTGAACCACATTGAAACCGCAGATGAGATTGCCCGCCGAATCGAGGAGGCCGAATCTGTTCTGGGTGCTGGTCGAGTTCGCTGGGTGCATCCTGACTGTGGATTCTGGATGCTCAATCGCAGCGTTGCTGACCGCAAGATTGCTGCTCTGGCAAAAGGGCGTGATCTGTATCTGGGACGTAATTGCCAGACAGGCGGCAGCGCTCCCTAACTGGCCGGTGCCACTTGTTCTGTGTTTCCTGCCAGTGTTGAATGCCGTCCCCCCGCCACCGTTTGAGGCCTTGCCTGGTACCGGCACGCAAGACTGTCTTGGATCATCCCGCTTCAGACGTCACAATAGATGGACCCGCCTCACCTTCCTGCCATCTAATCATGTCGTACCTGCGAACCATCATCTGTTTCGCCACGCTGGCGAACCTCCTGACCGTCGCTCCGTCGTCGGCCGATGACATCCGTTTCGAAAGTCATGTTCGAAAGATCTTCAAGAAGCACTGCTGGCAGTGTCATGGTGAAGAGGATGAAGTCCAGGCGGGACTCGATCTGCGGCTGGTGCGATTCATGCGCGCAGGGGGCGATTCCGGAACTGTCATCGCAGAGACTCCCGAAGAGAGTCTTCTTTATCAGCGATTACGTGACGGAGAGATGCCTCCCGGTGAAACAGCCAAACTGACAACTGAAGAACTGGAGATCGTGCAACAATGGATTGTTCAGGGGGCTGAGACTCTGCGTCCTGAACCGGAGGTCGTTACGGAAGCTGCGTTTATCTCGGACGAAGAACGATCTCACTGGTCGTTCCAGCCAATCCAGCGGCCTGCGGTCCCGTACTCTGAAAGACAGCTCAATCCGGTCGATGCTTTCATTCGTCGGCGACTGGAGAAAGTGGCCAGCCAACATGAGCAGGTCGAGGAGCGAACTGAATTTGTGCTCAGTCCACAAGCTTCTGCTCCAACATTAGCACGTCGCCTGTATCTGAGCCTGCATGGCCTCCCACCAACTCCAAAGCAGATTGAATCGTTTATCAGTGTCGCAGATCCAGGCAGAGTCATTGATGAATTGCTGGAGTCACCTCGGTACGGCGAATTCTGGGCGCAGCATTGGCTCGATACCGCCGGCTACGCAGATAGCGAGGGATACAATGACGCGGACACGATTCGTTCTGACGCATGGCGCTATCGTGATTATGTCATTCGCTGTTTCAATGAAGATCGTGCGTTTGACCGATTCATCACTGAGCAACTGGCGGGGGACGAGTTGGTGACCTCGCCCTTGAACAACCTGTCGGCGACCGATGCGGAACTGCTCACGGCAACCGGATTCCTGCGGATGGCACCGGATGGAACGGGCGGGGCAGTCCCTGACGCTATGGTTGCCCGCAACGATACGATCGCAGACACCCTGAAGATTGTTTCGTCTTCGCTGATGGGGCTGACGGTTGGTTGTGCCCAGTGTCACGACCATCGCTACGACCCTGTCTCCCAGGCAGACTATTACCGCTTTCGAGCAATTTTCGATCCAGCCTTCGACTGGCAGCAGTGGAGAACTCCCGTTAAACGCCGAGTGTCACTCTACACCGATGCGGAACGGAAGCAGGCTGCGGAGATCGAAGCAGAGGCTGTGGCGATCGAGAAGGATCGAGTGAAAAAGCAACAGGAGTACATCAAGGCCACGTTTGAAAAACAGCTCGCGAAGCTGCCGGCAGAGATTCATGAACAGGCTCGGAAGGCTCATCAGACGGCGGCCGCAAAACGGACGCCAGAGCAGAAGTCGCTCTTTCAGAAGCATCCCAGTCTGAATGTGACGGCCGGCTCCCTGTATCTGTATGACAAACCTGCCTCGGATCGTCTGGCAGAGATGGCGGAAGAGGCGAAGAAAGTTCGGGCCACGAAGCCTAAAGAAAACTACGTCCGTGCATTAACTGAGAATGGTCGTCTTCCGAAGACTCATCTGTTCTTCCGCGGCAATCACGATCAGCCTCGGCAGGAACTTGCTCCCGCCGGACTGACTGTCGTGTCACTGTCTGCACAAAGTATTCCTGATATCCCCGTTAAAGATGAAGATCTCGCCAGTAGCGGGCGCCGGCTGGCGCTCGCACGAAGGCTTACCAGCCCGGATTATCCACTGACTGCACGCGTCATCGTAAATCGGATTTGGATGCACCACTTTGGTCGGGGGCTTGTTCGAACTCCGGCTGACTTTGGAGTGCTTGGTTCCGAGCCCAGTCATCCGCAGCTGCTTGACTGGCTGGCTGCTGAATTCATGGAGAGCGGCTGGAGCATAAAGCATCTGCACCGACTCATCCTCACGTCCCAGGCGTGGCAGCAGACACCGCGCGACAGTGATGTACTTGATCGGGTTGACCCGGAGAATGCACTCTACGCGGGTGCAGCGATCCAGCGAATGGACGCGGAGGTTGTCCGAGACAGCATGCTGCAGATCTGTGGAAAGCTTAATCTTAAAGCCGGTGGCCCCCCCGTACCCGTTATGGCAGATCGAGTCGGTCGGTTTGTCGTTGGCCAGGAGAATCTGAACGCTGGACGTCCTGGCAAGAAGATCGAAATGAACGGCGAAGAGTTTCGTCGAAGTATTTACATTCAGGCTCGTCGCAGTCGCCCGCTTTCCGTTTTGGCAACGTTTGATCGGCCGGTAATGAGCCCAAACTGTGATCGACGTCGTCCCTCGACTGCTTCAACTCAGTCGTTGCTTATGATGAACAGCGATCTTGTTGTGGAATACTCGCGGCATCTTGCGGATCGGCTGGCGAAAGAACAGTCCACTCGAGACGGGCAGATCCGGCGGGCATGGGAGCTGGTCTATTGCCGCACGCCGGAAGAGTCTGAGTTGCAGCTTGCGCAGCGGTTTTTGGACGAGCAGATTGCTTTGTTCATCGAGCAGCCTCAGTACCAACCAGACACTAAGAATCCGCCAAAGCGATCGGCGGAACTTGAGTCGCTCTCAGTGTTCTGTCAGATGCTGTTCAGCAGCAATGAGTTTCTTTACGTCGACTGATGAAAGTGGAATCGGACCTCATGCACAATTCCCCGGGAACTCGACGACACCTGCTCGCGTCTGGCGCCATGAGTATGGGCACGCTGGCAGCCGCATGGTTCGCAGAGCAGGAGGCGATTGCGGATACAAAGAAGCCGGCTCTCGAACGTCAGACGTTCGACACGCTGCCAAAGCAGACGGAAAAACGGGCGTCAGCCGATGCCATGATCAGTCTGTGGATGCAGGGTGGCCCCAGCCATCACGACATGTTTGATCCGAAGCCGCTTCTCGAAAAGTACGACGGCAAGCCTTTCCCGGGCGAAATCAAGTACGACAACGCTGCTCAGGCAAGCTCCAAGGTGTTTGCTTCCCCATGGAAGTTTCAGAAACGCGGTCAGTGCGGCATGGAGCTGTCTGAACTGATCCCCCATACAGCTGGTATCGCCGATGAGATCTGCCTCATTCGTTCTATGCGAACCGGCGTCAATAACCATGGTCAATCGATCCGCGCACTGCAGAGCGGTCGTGTCGTTGAAGGACGTCCTTCACTCGGAAGCTGGCTCACTTATGGTCTGGGTTCAGAAGCCGACAGCCTTCCGGCATTTATGGCATTGATCGATCCCGGCCAATTGCCTGTTCTGGGGGTCGAGAACTGGTCCAACGGCTGGCTGCCGTCCATCTATCAGGGAACCGTGGTTCGGCCGACGGAACCGAGAATTCTGGACCTGACTCCTCCGGCTCATCTAAAAGGGCGAGTCCAGAAACGCGCGCTGGAGTTTCTGGAGCAGTTGAATGCTCGCCATATCGCCGACCATCCCGGCCAACTGGATCTGCAGGCTCGTATTGCCAGTTACCAGCTTGCTGCGCGAATGCAGACTGCCGCAACGGAGGCTCTGGATCTGAGCCGCGAGACGAAGGCGACTCAGAGTATGTACGGAATCGGGAACCCGGCGACCACCGAATACGGGAGCCGCTGCCTGATTGCTCGTCGCCTGATTGAACGAGGTGTGCGGTTTGTCCAGGTGTACACAGCCAACCAGCTGTGGGACAGTCATGGTTCCATTGTTGGAAACCTGCCAAAAGCATGTCAGAAAGTTGATCAGCCATCAGCTGCTCTTGTGAAAGATCTGAAACAGCGAGGTCTTCTGGATTCCACGGTCGTCCACTGGGGGGGAGAAATGGGCCGACTCCCGGTGATTCAGAACGATGCCGGCTACAATAAGATTGGTCGTGACCACAACACGTATGGATTCAGCATGTGGGTGGCAGGCGGTGGATTTCGCGCCGGGCATGTCCATGGTACGACTGATGAATGGGGCCACAAAGCGCAGGACGATGTGGTAAATCATTTCGACTATCACGCGACCCTGCTACATCTATTCGGGCTTGATCACGAGTCACTGACGTTTCGACGCAGCAATCAGGACAAGACGCTGACCGACGGTCAGCCGGGCAAAGTGGTTGAGCAGCTGCTGGCGTAGGTTCTGTCGATCAAGTCACTCGGGGCTGAAGTTGCGGTTACCTGCAGCCAACGCTCGGTTTGTTGTTCAGTTCACCGCTACGTGGCTCCGAGAATCTCCGTGTCCCTGGTGGTCATCCAATACGTTAAGGTCAGCCGAGATTCGAGTCTCGGCCGGTCGCAACAATGACATTGCGAACGGCCGATTCAAGATTCTGACTCGACACCCGGATCACTCGGCCAGACTCGTGACGTGGCTGTTTCCGCTCTTCCGTTGGCTCGGCAAGGCATATTTGTGCAAATGACCAGTTCGTTGAGTCATCAGTGAAGACGACATCTGGAAACCAATTTGACAATTCGCTGACTTGCGGTGTCAGTTCCGGACCAAGGTGAAGCTGCAGCGTCAAATCTGACAGACACGATTTCAGGGTCTGTATGGTCTCCTTCAAAATCGGATGCACCCAACCGGGGCGTAGTTCTGCCAGCGGGTTGAGGACAAAGTGGCGGTACCACATTGCAGGATGAGGAACGACGAGATCTGGTGTATCGATGACGATCTGATCAAGGTAGATCAAGTCGAGGTCGATGACTCGCGGGCCCCAGTGGATGGTCCGCTCGCGGCCCAGCTGAGATTCTGTCCAGTGAAGCAATCCGAGTAGCTGATCTGCCGCGAGTTCTGTCTGTCCGACCATGACAGCATTTGTGAACTGCTCACCGGCATCTGCTCCCATTGCTGCCGTCGAGTACAGGCTGCTCATTTCCTGAGAAGAAATGCCCTGCTCTGCCAGCATCCTGGCAGCAGATTGAAAGGTCTCATCCGGAGCACCCATATTGCCGCCAAATGCAATTGCACACTCAGCCACGGGAATCTCCGGAAATGCATTGCGGGACAGAATGAGAGTTCATTGACCACATGATTTGTGTTGCGAGAATGCGGGCGAATTCTAAGAGGGAGTTAGTCTATGCCAGGATACGCCGAACGTCTTCACACTCGCTGCCGCCAGCTCAACACATGTGCTTTAGTCGGACTTGATCCACGCTGGGACATGCTGCCGGAAGAGATCCGGGCCGCCGGCGACAACCAGCGAAGCAGGTCGGTCGCGGAGAGACTCGGGTTCCGGCTCGAGGGGACGTGCCGGGCGGCGGAGTGGATCGACGGCCGGCCGATCGACCACGCGGTCTACGCCCGGCTTCGCGACGATT
>CAJWGB010000329.1 GCA_913031625.1 uncultured Planctomycetaceae bacterium
CTCGGTCTCCACCATTTCGGATGATGACCTGTCGGCGATTCGCAACGAGATGATTGGATTCATTTTCCAGTCCTATAACCTCATTCCTCAATACACCGTTGTCGAGAACATTGAGGTTCCTCTTCACTACCGGAGTGAGAACCCAACCATCTCTGCGACCGACCAGCAACGCATCGAAGAACTGGCACATCTTGTTGGGCTTGGCGACCGTCTGGATCACCGCCCGTTTCAGCTCTCCGGAGGACAGCAGCAGCGTGTCGCAATCGCCAGAGCGCTGGTGAACGATCCGCAGATCATTTTGGCTGACGAGCCCACGGGTAACCTCGATTCCACGACGGAAGCCGAGATCATGGAGATCCTGCTGAAGCTGAACGCGGAAGGTCGGACCATCATTATGGTGACTCACGAACCGGAGGTTGCCAAACTTGCCAAGCGACAGATCTATATGAAGGACGGAGTCGTTGCTGGTGAAGGTGTCTTTCCCGGCAAGTAGGATTCCAATCCTGACATGAACCCATGATAAACCTGTTCCGGACAATTCAACTGGCGATGAAGAGCCTGATGCTGCATAAACTGCGGTCAGGTCTCACCATGCTTGGCATCATCATCGGAGTCTTTTCCGTTGTGGCCATGCTGGCTGGTGGAAAAGGAGCCAGTGAGCAGGCCGAGCGTCAGGTGCGCCAACTGGGCGCCGAAAACATCATCATTCGCAGTGTGAAGCCGCCACCGGAGACTGCGAAGACAAGCGGAACCAGTTCCGTTCTCCGTTACGGAGTAAAGCGTGCCGACTATGAGCTGCTTGCCAGCACAATCCCAACCGTCGACCAGGCCATCCCCATCCGGGAGATGATGAAGACTGCACGTCGGCGGGAATTCGATATTAACGCGCGAGTTGTCGGCTGCACGCCCGAATACATCGACATCAATCACCTCGAGATGGCGACCGGACGGTTCATCAGTGACGACGACCGACGACAGAAAAAGAACGTAGCTGTCCTTGCCTCTGATACCGCTGAGATGCTCTTTCAGTATGAGAACCCGGTCGGGCAGGCGATTCGAATTGCTGACAGATTCTATTCGGTCGTTGGAGTTACCAAGCACCGCCAGGACAGCGCCGCTATTGGCGGCAGTATGTCGGCTCAGGAATTTAATAAGGACATCTACATTCCCAACGAAACCATGCGGGTTCGCATGGGGGATCTGCACATTGACCGCAAACCGGGTTCCTTTAGCGCAGAAGAGTGGGAACTGTCTCAGATCACGCTGCGAATCAAGCCCGGAGCAGATGTCGTTCAGACTGCGAATGTAGTCCGGGAAAGCCTCAAGCAGAATCATAAGTCGGACAAAGACTACTCGATCGTCGTTCCGCTGGAGCTTCTGAAACAGGCTGAACAGATCCGCCAGATCTTTAATGTTGTCCTTGGATTCATTGCCGGCCTTTGCCTGCTCGTGGGCGGTATCGGCATCATGAACATCATGCTGGCCACCGTCACCGAACGCACCCGTGAGATCGGAATTCGTCGAGCCCTTGGCGCAAAGCGCAGAGACATCACGATTCAGTTCCTGACCGAAACCATGGTACTCTCCGGGACCGGTGGGGTGATCGGGATCGTATTTGGATTGCTCACCCCGTTAGCCTTTAGTGTGCTGCGCGCAGTCGGAATGTATATCATTCTTGATGGTGGCGAGCCAACTGGTGACATGGGCAAGATGTTCCTCGAGATGAACCCGATCATCGTCCCGGCAAGTCTGCCTCTGGCATTCTTTATCTCAGTCGGAATCGGCATCATCTTCGGACTCTACCCGGCAAATTCGGCTGCCAAACTCGACCCCATCGAAGCTCTTCGCCACGAATAACAGGCTGTCTGTCTCAGTTGTTCCATGACGCCGCAGCTGTCTGTGAAATTGCCTCTTGCTGCTGCGTATTAAAGATCGCAGCCCGAATGCCAGCAGGAGACGGCGGGGATGCCGGAAGAGTCAGCCGAAGAGGTCAACGCAGTCGCACTGGACACAGTCAGGGAACGCGCAGGGGAAGCAGAGAGCTGCTTTCTTCATTTGGTCCAGGAGACGCAGTCAGTCTCTGACTTCCGCGACGAATACAGGGCGGTAGGACGTCCAGTTGCTCTGGGCTCTGCCTGAGGAGCTTCTGTTTCATTTCAGGGCCTGCATTCTCCGTGATTCTCTGCAGTGAGTCGTTTGTTCAGCTTCAATTCTGCTATGCGTGGTCGCCGCCGCACTCGCTGTCACCGAGGAGTCGTTGGGAGGTGATTCGATTTTTGCCCGCATTAGTATGGGAGGAGATTCCCGCGGCTCAGCTGCACGGGCCGCCAGGTTGTTGATAAGCAGAGCCTTGGTCATGGTAAGATCTGCATGTGGCGGCCTTGTTTTCGAAAGCCCAGCCGCCGGGCTCAAAATTCGGCCTGAGCAGGCAGCAGAATTTACACAAGAAGTGAGCTGGCAGCCGAATGCACAGGCTTCACAGCATGGGTTGCAGGACTGGCTCAAAGCAAAAAGGGATGGTCGGTGTTCGTTTCAGGCAGACTCTTAATTAACCCATCCGATCCAGTGACAGTTGAGCAGAACGGAACGGAATCAGAGACATTTTCAACCAGCCGGATTCTCCAGCAGATCACCCGGTCGTTGCGTTCTGCGGGCATCCGGAACGCGGTGCAGCTCAGTCATGATGGAAGTCTCATTTACCTTGACGAGACTGGTACCACTGATGATCTGACTGCGGCTGTCCGTGAGTTTGCCTTGAGGAGTACGGCCCAAACCAGGAATACATTCGACACGCTGCGTCTCGTTCTGGAACACGAAACTCGTCTGCTTCGGTTTGTGATCGATGTGCAGATTGAGCGAGTTCACAGCATTACTGAGTTCGCAATCGCTATCACACTGGTCGGATTCATGAAGGAGTTCTCCACCGTTAATGGGGTCCTGACCCGAGCACAGCAGGAACTTCTGGACGAGATCTTCCACGACCAGGCAGGTCATGATGCTATCGTTCGATCGGCTGGTGAAGATTGCCAGCAACTCCTTGGCCAGCTTAGCGATGCTGTTGATGCCACTATGTCACCGGAGCAGACAAGGATGTTCTGGACGCCTCAAATTCTGTCCAACGAGGCAATCCCTGAGTCTGTGCCGGACAGTTGGAGGTCTGTGTTCGATCATCCGAGTGTTACTCTTGATGATGTCGTCTACTGCTACAGTTGGTACCCGACCGGGAATGCATATGGGCTGAGTTTTGATGGTCAACATTTGCTTGACAGCGGTGTCTTACGAGGGAGCGAACCGAATGCCCAGGTGCCGCTCACGATGTCAGGCAATCCGTTTGTCGGCCTCACTCTGTCCCTGGACGACATTCCCAGGTTTTATCGAAGCCCGACCGGCACCATGTTGCACAGACCATCAGAGATCTGGCAGGCAGTGGCCGACGTGTCAGGATGCTCCTACCGGGTCACCGGTCCATTTTCGACACATAGTCTGGCCGGAAAATGGAACGGTTATGTCATTCACGTGAAGGATGATACTTCACAGGATGAGGATGAGGTTGGCCCGGCAACACTTATAAGGGCAGCTTTCCACGGCCGGTTTGGCTTCAAGGGACAAGTGTCTCAGGATGGGTTTGTCCGCCGCGCATTTCGGCCTCTTTGGGGGGGGCAGGACATTGAAATCGGTGAAAAGAAATTTGACGAAGAATATGTCGTTTCGGGTGACGCCCGTCCTATGAAGCACCTGTTAGCGTCGGACAGAATTCGCGCTTTGATTCAGGAACAGCCATGGATTGAGTTGAGCGTTGCTTACACCTCGATTCTGATCCGCGCCGGCAGCACCCACCCCGACAAGGTGTTGAGACTGTTTGAACTGATGATCGAGATCCTGACCCAGATTAATGTTCCGATGCCAGACACTGATGACTGAGAACTGCAGGTTGTCAGGTCTCAATCACGGTGCCGTAGACTGCTCCAGTCGGCTGTTTCTGTTGCGAGTCTTGACAGTCTGACTGGTTCCGCTCATCCTGGGCAAACATCTGTGGGAGTCATCGCCACGGGAACTCCGGATGAAGTCAGGGAACTGCGTCACCTTGCTGCTTCATTGCAGCAGCGACTTGGACATCGGGTACACGTGACCCTCGTTGATGCGTGTCGCAGGACCGCCCGAGCCACTGACTCCGGCAGTATGCAGCAGTTGCAGCACTGGCCCTTTGTCGAACTCATGCCCGGCTGTGATCTGCTGATTGGCGCTGGCGGTTACAACACCGTGTACGAATCCCGCCTCTCCGGGGTAAGGCTGCTTGCGATACCGCGCCCCCGTCTCTATGACGAACAACATGCTCGGCTGAAACGGCACGGAATCCGCTGCACAGACATGTCACGAGTTGCTGATGATGCCGAACGTATGCTGTCCGAGAGCGACGTTCAGCCGGAGACTCCGGCGAATGGTGTTCATGATGCAGCGGCGATTCTTGCGAACGCTCATGCTGATCCAGATGAATTGCTGTTTAACCCTCTGCCGCCGTGAATCTACAATAATCCTTAAGGGCATCAAAATCGGAACGGGTTCAGAAGCAGTCAGGAAATCCGCTTTCGCTCACTGACACAACCCGGCGCACCTCAGTTCGATAGACCATGGTGACGAATAGCAGCAAGCGTTCCCCGTGGAGCGAATTTTCTCACAGGACAGATTCAATGCGTTTACTGATCACCGGTGCAGCTGGTTTCATTGGTAGTCATATTGCAGACCGGGCGCTCGCTCAGGGCTGGACGGTGGCCGTCATGGACGACCTCAGCACAGGACGCCGCGAAAACGTGTCCGAAGGCGTTCAGTTTTTCGAAGTGGACATTCGGAATCAGGATGCGGTGGCGGGTGCGTTTGACGAATTCAAGCCAACAGCAGTTAGTCATCAGGCTGCCCAGGCGAGTGTCGCCATCAGTGTTCGTGAGCCGCAGGTCGACGCTGCGATCAACATCACGGGGTCACTGAACATTATGACGAATTGCGTTCGTCATAACGTCGAACGCATGGTCTTTGCCAGTACGGGCGGAGCAATCTATGGGGAAGTACCATCCGGCGAGAAGGCCGGAGTGGACTTCAGCCCCGTCCCAATCAGTCCGTATGCCTGCAGTAAATTTGCTGTCGAAAAGTACCTTGAGTGCTTTCGGCAGGAGCATGGCCTGCAATACACGGTTCTGCGATACGGCAACGTGTACGGTCCGCGACAGGATCCTCACGGAGAAGCAGGTGTTGTTGCAATTTTCTGCAACAGAATCATCGCCGGGGACTCCATCAAAGTGAATGCTCGAGTTGAGTCCGGAGACGATGGCTGTATTCGCGATTACGTGTTCATTGAAGACGTCGTAAAGGCAAATATCGCGGCGCTCGAGAACCGGATTCCTGATTCCATCCTGAACGTTGGAACCGGCCACGAAACGACGACACGAGAGCTGACCAGGATCCTGCAGAAGGAAATCGGTCGCGAAGTGGAAGTGCTTCCAAACGAGAAGCGTTCGGGTGACATTGAACGGTCACTCCTGAACGCCGACCGGTTGGAAGAACTCCTGGGCAACGTCGTCGGAATTGAGCCTGGGCTCAGGGCTACCGCCAGGTGGTTTGTGGAGCGTGCCTCAGTCACGACATAGCTTCGTCGGGCCCAGCTACAGTGCGGCCGACTACAGAGTCGTGTACTTCAGGATCAACATGTACTGACACGTCATGCCACTCATGACCAGCACATGCCAGATCGCATGAAAATACCAGCGACGGTGGTCGTTCATCAGAAACCAGACACCGACAAGGTAACATGCTGCGCCAGCGGCAATCCATCCGATCGCTCCCGGTCCCATGTGCCAGAGCCGAGTGACACAGATCAATGGCTGAAATCCAACCAGCAGGTAGTACCAAACAGGCACCATTTCTGTGCCGGTCACTCGGACTTTGGCCAGGCAGCCGGCAATGGCAGTCACCCACATCAGTATGAGTGGAATATTCCAGAGTCCGTCGCGGCACACGTGCAGGCTCACCGGCGTATAGACGGCTGCCATGAACAGGAAAATGCAGCACTGATCTACGGTGCGCCACCACTCACGGTCGGGATCCGTCAGATAGGTGTGTGACAGTGTGGAGGCGGCCAGCAGCAATACGAATGCAAAGACGTAGACCAGATTTCCCACCCAGACGACTGAGTCCATTGGTTGAGAAATCAGGTGGATGGCCGCGGGTATCGACAGCAGCAGTCCTGCCCCGTGTGTGAGCTGATTCAGCAGCTCAGGCGTCAGTCCCTGAGAAAAACTGACAGAGGCGGGAGAAGCAGAAGACGATTCGGGCATTGAGCAA
>CAJWGB010000330.1 GCA_913031625.1 uncultured Planctomycetaceae bacterium
GCTGAGGACCTGGAGGACACCACGAGGTACTACCTCACCATGCTGATCAAACCGACCTGCCATTCGAATCGGCTCATTTCGAGGGGATTCAGTCTCGCCAGGAATCATGGCGCGCGGGGGAATCGACGGGGGCTTAGCGGCAGCTTCCAGGGTTTTAACACGCGTCTGTTGAGCGGCGATGCGGTCCTCTCGGGCGAGTGCCAGATCCAATGCCCGTTCAGCAACAGCTTTGCTCTTTTCTGACGCGAGCTTCTCGAGCTCAGCCTGCTTCTCCTGTTTGAGCAATTCAAGCGCACGCCGACCGTCTGCAAGCCGACTCTCACGTTGCCCCTTTTCACGCCAGTACGCTTCGTATTCCCCATTGGCGGCGTCGCCGTTTTCGCCGAGTCCGACCAGCCGTTCCATATTCCGCTGTGAACCAAGCATATAACGCTGCTGCATCACCGATGTTGAGGTCATGATGCCTGCCATTGCGTAGTAGTCTGCCGTTGGAATTGGGTCAAACTTATGGTCGTGGCAGCGGGCACAGCCTGGCGTCTGGCCGAGGACTGCTCGCCCGATCGTATCAAGCTGCTCATCGGCGACGTCCATGATGCGTTCATCGGGACTATTGCCGAGCAGCACCTTCGGCCCGATGACCATGAAACCAGCCGCAATCCGCTGCTGATCACGCTGCTCGATCGAATCAAATGGAAGCAGGTCTCCTGCGATCTGATGCTCCAGAAATTCAGGATACGGAAGATCGCGATTGACCGCGTCGATCACCCAGTTGCGATAACGCCACGCTTCACGAAAAAGAAAGTTCTCGTCCAGTCCGTTGCTGTCTGCGTAACGCGCCAGGTCTAACCAGTGTCGGCCCCAGCGTTCTCCAAACTGAGGCGTCGCTAAAAGCTCATCGACCAGCCGTTCTGTCGCATCGTCCGCTATGTCACCGGGAAAGGCCTTCAACTGCTCTGCGGTCGGTGGCAGACCCGTAATCTGCAGACACAGACGTTTGAGCAAAGTGAGTCGCGAGGCGTCTGAGACTGGGTGCAGTTCGCGCTGCTCGAGCCGATGTAGCACGTAGTGATCGATGGGCATCCATGGCCAGCCTGCATCTCGTACGACAGGCAGCTGCTGTTGCTGCAAAGGCTGAAATGCCCAGTGAGACTTTCCAGCCACCGGATCTGACGGATTGACGATTTCACTGGCAGGAGCCGGCGTCTCACGAGGATCCCACGCACCAGCCGCAACCCAGTCTCTGAATGCACGCACTGTGTGTTCCGGCAACGCCCTGTCCGGAGGCATCTGCAGGTCTTCGTTTTGATAACCGATCGCGACCAGCAGAAGACTCTGCTCTGGCTTCCCAGGAACGACGGCAGGCCCCTGTTCGCCTCCCTTCCGAATCGCTGAGCGGCTGTCGAGCAGCAGTCCGCCTTCCTTTTTCCCCGCCTTTTGTGAGTGGCAGGAATAGCATTTCCTGACAAGGGTCGGCCGAATCGTCTCCTCAAACAGCTTCCGCCGGTCGTCAGCACTGCTGATTGAGATCAGTGCAATCGCAAGGACTGAAGTTGTGAGGAAGAATCGCATGGCTACTGCGGGCGGGCTCGTGGGTGGGGCGTTAGCATACCATGCCAGACAGCCCTGCGATAGAAGGCACACCCGTAGGCCGTAGCGAAGAAACCAAGGTACGGCTGTGTGGGCCATTCCGTTCCAGTCACGATTGACGCACGCACGAAACTCAGGAGCATCAGGTCCCTCCTCTTATTGCCCGAACCGCCAGCGAAACTCTCATCGCAGGTCGACTCACCTGAGTCGATTCCCTTAACGACAAAACAGAAATCCGCGGCAGCCCGCGCAACAAGAAAGCGGCCGCTGGAACAGCGGCCGCTCTATCATGAGATTAACGCGAATCGTCAAGAGTAGTTAGTTGTCGTAGTCAATCTCGATGAGTCCTTTGCGGGAGACGATATCCACTTCGTAGCGACCGTAGTCGAGGCGAATCTTTGTCTTGCAGGGGCTGACTCGAACTCGCTGCAGCGGGCACGGCGGAACCCAGACTTCGACGTAGACCACTTCTTCAACGCACGTTCGAAACCGCCCCAGGTGTGGACTGCGAACCGCCACGGTCACGGGAATTGCGTTCGGAGCCATCTCGTCCTTGTCCTTAACGATCACATGAGCGAACCGAGGAACGTTACAGGTCACAAAGTGACCATACTGATGTGCGAGGTGTGCAAATGATCCTCGAACAGGAGCTGGTGCCGGTGGCAGAATGGGTGGCTGCGGTACAGGCTGAATCACGGGCTGGATGACAGGCTGCACGGCGGGCCGAACGACTCCCTGATTACCGAAGGTAATCGTGAACGACGATCGCGGCCGAGTGACTGTCACCGGGCGACGGCTCAATCCTGACTGAATCACCGTTGGCGTTGGAGCCACCTGCTGGAAACGGTTCTGTTGTGGGAACTGCTGAAACCGGCTCTGTGGCACTCGGTATCGTGGCGCCGGAGCGTATGGATGCTGGTATCCGTAGTGCTGCGGAATCTGAGGACCTGACACGGCACGCAGGAAGTCAATGATGTCATTGGCCGAAGCCTGCTGAGAGGCGGAAGTGAGGCAGAGAGCTACCAGAACTGCAAGGCGGCGTGTCATGAGTCTGTCCTTTCAACTGGATTGGGGGTCAACCGTCCTGAATCTGCCTTTTCCTAAATACACATCGTGTGCCAATTCACGCACAGCATCGCAAACCCATATTTAGAAATGACTTACAACCGAAACACCGAGAGGACGCCCAGGAACAAGCGCCATCACATGGACTCACCCAAGCAGGAGCAGACATCACATTGACATCACAACAAGCAAAGGGTGCTACTCATCATTAGCCGGTGGCGGCCAGCCATCCTTCAGGAGCCGCGACAGAGAACGGTCCTTGAGAACCTTCTCACCTGTCTGACATTCTGAGCAGTAGTTGAGCTCTCGGTCGCGATAGACAATCCGCCGAACGGGCGTGTCACAGACCGGCCCGTGAGTGCCTTCCTCAAAGTTCTTCGCTGCGACTACAGTCGTGCGGCCAACTCACCTGAAGGGCACGTGAGTACACAGAGTCCAACCTGTCGATGCGCACTAAGCGCCGCGGTCCCTACCAGGACCTGAGTCACCTCCTGCCCACCAACAATTCGATTAAGCGCGGCGACGTAATTCGTGATGTCTGCAGTTCCGGCACGCGTTGTTTCCCGTTGTGAAATTGAATCTGCCACGCGGATGCGTGGGGCGGGTTGCATCTGTTTCTGCTCCTGACAGACTATGACCGCTTGATTCGTAATTCCGGACTCCGCCCGTGACTGACCTATGACTCATCG
Organism: uncultured Planctomycetaceae bacterium; assembly: GCA_913031625.1. Lineage (GTDB taxonomy): Bacteria > Planctomycetota > Planctomycetia > Planctomycetales > Planctomycetaceae > Fuerstiella. The sequence continues at coordinate 3,342 of CAJWGB010000330.1, forward strand.
ATTTTCAGTACTCGCCAGCCTTTCTCTGCTGGCACTTGTAATCCTCCCCACCGAGGCAGTTGAAGAACAGCCGCACGCAGTTTTCGTCATCGGGACGACTCATTACTCTCCGGAAAGGACCATTCCACAACTGGCAGAGCAGCTTGAAGGATTCGGGTTTCGTACGACAGTCGTATCATCGGACTCCAACCCAGAGAGAAAACCAAACGGCCTGCCTGGACTGGAAGCACTGGAAACAGCCGATGTGGCCATTTTCTATGCTCGGTTTCTAACCCTGCCTGACGCCCAACTCCGGCACGTGACAGACTATCTGGAATCAGGTCGACCCGTCGTTGGCTTTCGAACCAGTACCCACGCCTTTGGTTACCCAAAGAACGACCCCCGAAGCGCATGGAACAACAACTTCGGAAGCCGCGCACTTGGCTCCCGCTACTTCGTGCACCTTCAGGGCGATACGGAAGTCAGCGTGCCACAGACTGCACGCAAGCACGCAGTTTTCTCCGGCGTCCGGGTCACCAAAGACTGGATTGCAGACGGCAGCCTCTATCTTTCTGACATCCCCGACGATGCCACGGTCCTGATGACAGGGCGTGGACACACCAGCAAACCCGGCACTCGAACCAACCCGTTTGGCACACACGTCCTGAAGGAAACCATGACGGATGATGTGGCATGGACATGGGAAAACGAATGGGGTGGTCGAGTATTTACAACAACGCTGGGGCACCCGGAAACATTTACCGACCGTCACTTTGTCCGATTCTTCCTCAATGGTATCTGCTGGGCAGCTGATCAGCAGCCGCCAAAAGGCGCTAAGGCACGTCCAATCGTTCAGCAACTGCCCGGCGGAGTCCGATCGGCCAACAGGAAGGATGCCCGAAACACATCAACCGGCAAGGCTGCCCCGAAGGAGGACCCCGACTACCAGAAGTACGGTATCTACGCTGAGTCTGCTCCGCGCGCAAAACAGGCAACTCCTGTCGCAACCACGCTTCCACTTCAGGTTAGCAAGGGAGCACGAATTGCATTGGTCGGCAATACACTGATCGAGCGAGCGCAGTTCTTTGGTTACTTCGAATCCATGCTCCATCAGCGTTACCCGGAGCATGAGCTTGTCATTCGAAATCTTGGATGGGCAGCCGATACTCCTGACCTTCAGCCGCGGCCCGCAAACTTCGCAGACCAGGAACAGCACCTCACCCATGAAAAAGCAGACATCATCTTTGCTGCCTATGGATTCAACGAATCCTTTGCAGGAACGGAAGGTGTCGAAGCATGGAAAACGACACTGAGTGGATGGCTGAAGAACCTTAAGTCGAAGGCCTACAACGGCACGAATGCTCCCCGGATCGTGCTGATCTCGCCGATTGCGTGTGAAGACATCAAAGGCGTTTCGGCAGCCGCTGAAAACAACAGCAACGTCAGTCTGTATGTTCAGGCCATGCAGGAAGTGGCCGTAGAGCACAATGTGGGATTCGCAGACGTATTCAGCGACACCCTGAAGGCGATGTCCGACCCGGAGACTGACCTCACACTTAACGGAGTGCACCTGCTGGAGGAAGGCTACGAAGTGTTTGGCCGCGTGCTTTACCGACAGGTCTTTGATGAAGATGCGTCTGCGGTGAACCAGAAACTGCGGGCAAGCATTATCGACAAGAACCGTCATTACTTTCGCCGCTACAGACCGCTCAACACGTTCTACTACACAGGCGGGCGGCGAAAGAGCTACGGATACCTGGACTTCCTGCCAGCCATGAAGAACTTCGACATCATGGCGGCAAATCGAGATCGGCAGTCATGGGATCTTGCTCGGTCCAACGGAACACGTGGAAAGCTTGACGACTCCAACGTACCGGAACTTCCCGACACCAAAGAGAGTCGCGGCGCCAATCGCTGGATGTCCGCTGTCGACGAGCAGAAGTCGTTTGACGTTGACCCAAGATTCGAGGTCAACCTGTTCGCCGGTGAGGAAGAATTCCCTGACATCGCAGCCCCAATTCAGATGCGGTGGGACAGTCGCGGACGACTGTGGGTCAGTTGCTCAACCACCTACCCGCACGTTTACCCCGGAAATGAGCCGAACGACAAGCTGGTCATCCTTGAAGACACAGATGGTGATGGAAAAGCAGACACTTCAACCGTCTTTGCTGACGACCTGCACATTCCACTTTCCTTCGAGTTTGGCGACGGGGGTGTCTACGTCTCTGAGATGCCTCACCTGACATTTCTCAAGGACACGGACGGCGACGGTGAAGCCGACTTCCGGCAGGAGCTATTGACAGGATTTGGGACAGAAGATTCGCACCACTCCCTGCACGACTTTGCATGGACTCCTGACGGCGACCTGATCTTTCGGGAATCCATCTTTCACCACAGTCAGGTGGAAACACCTTATGGACCAGTGCGTCAGCAGAACAGTGGCTGGTTCCGATTTGATCCGGACACGCATCGACTCACCAGTTTTGGGACCTATCACAGTACGAACCCCTGGGGCGTGACGTTCGATCATTGGGGCCAGCACATGGCCAGTCACCCGATTTATGCGGCCGCATTTCATTCGCTTGACCCACCATTCCCTCAACAGCATGCGAAACCGGCAGGCCTGCAGGCGTACTCCGGAACATGCGGGCAGGAATTCGTCGACTTCGGAACGTTTCCCGACGAACTGCAGGGGGCCTTCATCAAGGCGCGCTACAAGCCAACAAATCGCATCGAGATTCTCAGGTGGCACCAGGGTCCATTCGGCTTCAAAGAAGAGTACGTCAGCGACCTGATCTTTTCGCGCAACCTGAGCTTCATTCCTGTGGACCTGCGATACGGACCGCGTGGAGCAATGTATGTCTGTGACTGGTACAACCCAGTCAAAGGTCACGCACAGTATTCACTGCGCGACGACCGCCGTGACAGACATTCCGGACGCATCTGGCGAATCACCACGAAAGGCAAAACGCTTCAACCGCTGCCGAA
>CAJWGB010000331.1 GCA_913031625.1 uncultured Planctomycetaceae bacterium
CCGTGACTCCGCTGCACTAATCTGCTGTTCAATGTCCCGCAGCCACTCTGACTGGTCCACCAGGCTCTGGACTGCGTATCGGTCTTTCTCGAAACGCTCGTCGATGACAATACGTTCCATCTGTTCCACGCGTGATGCTGACTGTTCGGCGTAGCGTTCACGCGCGTTCGTGTGTTTGGTAACGTCTCGCTCCGCGGCATCCAGTTGTTCCAGAGCCGGATCCGGGTTGTGTTGAACGATCGGGATTCGATCCAGCTGGTCGCGCAGGTCCTGGCCCTTTTTCCACGGCTTATAGCAGGCACTGATGAAACGGAGCCCACGCAGCTCTGACGCCGCTTCCTGCTCGCGGGCCTGCAGGTCGGCGATAATCACGCTCAGTTCATTACGACGGCGAACCAGCGTTGCGTGTCGTTCGCGCGCAGTGCCACGATTGCCGGACGATGTGGTCAGTTCACTGTACTGGTCAAACAGGTCAGGAATCTCACCCTGACGACCTTCGTCAAAGTGGAGCGCAGACCGACGGCTGCGGATTTCACCGAGTGCATCCAGCAGACGCCGACCCTGAGGTCCAAGCGAAAGGCCGTAGATATATTCGGCAACCTGATCATTACCCAGCGTGGACAGCTGCTGCAGCTCCCGGACACCAACTGCAAACACGTCGGTGTAGATGTTCTCCTCTGTGCCGGAAAGCAGCAGTGACATTGCGTCAGGCTTCTCCATGCCGACAGGGGCACCCGAAATGCGGATCGTGCCCCGTTTCGTCGCCTGCGCACGGCGACTGATGCGCCAGGTCCTCCCCCCGTGCTGGCAACGAAGAGCGCCTTTCCATGGCATGTCCGCTTCCGGACGCTGCCATACCGGCTCTTCTTCCAGTGGCTCGAAGCCGTAAAGAACAGAGCGGACGAATCTCATCAGAGTCGTCTTGCCTGCTTCGTTCGGCCCGTAGATGACGTTCAGGCCATCCGGGTTAAGTTTGAGCAGCAGACTTCGCCAGATTCTAAATCTGTCGATGTCGATTTCCGTAATCTTCATGCGTTGTTCCTGCGTCCTACAGGAGGAAGTGTTTCTTTGTGCCCGCGAGACCGATGTCGTGTCCTAAAGTGACGCTGCACCCCTCATCAGTTTCATGACTGGCTCTCTGTCTCGTGCTGGTCGTTGCTGTTCAGGTCCTCGTCGTCGATTTCTTCGTCTTCGGCCGCCTCGCTCACTTCTTCCAGATTGTCATTGAGGTCACCCTCCTCAACTGCGGCTGCCAAAGCAGTTTCCACCCCGTTTTCCGGTGTGTCTTCGTCTCCCTGCAGGCCACCCGGATCAAGTGGCTCGTCCTGCAGGATGTCCTCGTCAAAGTCATCCAGATCGGGAAGCAGGGTCTGGACATCGTCCACGAACCATGCTGCTCCATCCACACGCATCCGGGCAAGAACGCGTTCCCGGTCAACGCCAGCAACCAATGACTCAAACCGCTGATGCCAGCCGGGCGTAAGAGTCCGATCTCGCTGCACGAGTGCCATCAGCTTGCGGCGTGAAACAATTGCATCTTCCGTAAGCAAATCTGCAAACTGCTGAGCCTGGCTGTCCTTGTCAGGAACCTCCCAGGGATCCGGCAGTGTCCGAACCTCATGAATCAGCCGTAGCCGCTGACCTCGGATTTCGAACTCTTCCAACTCGACTGTCACCGCAAGTTCCAGATCTTCTTCCACGAAGTTCTGAATCACGGGCAATGGGCCCCGAACAGTCCAGCGGACAGCCCAGACACGGTCCGAGTCATTGTATGGTTGCTCGAGCAGCTGTGCTTTCATCTGCTCGAGAGAAGTGTTGAGAGTCGCATCAGAGTCGACGAACAGATCGATGTTCTTCCAGTCAACTGCGCTGGTGTTCATCTGCTCGATTGAGATCTCGCCCTCTGTGTCGATAGTGACAAGAGAACAGGTTCCTGCGTCACATTCAATTTGACTGCGGGGCTGAGTGGTACCGGGGCAATGAACCTTGCCCCCGGCAAGGCTCAGGGTGCGTCGCTCCAACTCGCCCATGTAACACACATAGTTGAGATGCCCCTCGGTCATCAGCTGTTCAATGTAGTCTCGAAATGACTCTTCGTATTCAGCGACCGTGAAAGTGGCATGGTCTAATGCTGCGGAGGGTGTGTCTTCGACCATTCCAGCCAGAAGCTCTTCATCCGCTGCCCCCTTGAGTGACTCCATTTTTCGCGACTCGTCGAACCGAGCGCGACTGACGACACCGATTCTGACAGGATCCCTTCCAGTGTCAGAACGACCGATAACCTGAATCCCAAACGAATCCGCGGCACCGTACCACATTGAAGAAGAAACGGACGCGACTGCTTCGTCGTCGCGAACGAGGTACTCCGGTTCCGGACTCGACGGATAGCAGACCGTAACGTTATCTGGCATCTCGGGAATTTTGCGCCATGATTCCGGTGGATCTCCTTCCCCTGGCAGAACAAAGACTGGAATCTCCGCTTCCCGAAGTTGGTTGAACCCTCGCTGCATCGCGAGTCGAGCTCTCAGGCTGCGGTCCGACTCGAGAAACACGTTGCCGGACAGCAATAGAAAATCGACCTTCAGACGAAGACAACGCTCGATGATTGTGTCGAGGGCGGTGAGTGTTGCGTCTTCGAGCGCGTGACGCAGATCGTCAGTCAGCTGCTCCGAAAAATGCACGCTGACTGGGACATCCAACCGCAGATTGGCGGCGTGAATGAATCGCTGAGCCCTGTATGGCACGTCAGACTCCTTCCGTCTGCAGACACACGAAACCGTCATTGGGCGCACTCGCTGCGGCAAAAACCGCAGATCCTCCTCGGCGAAACCCGGTAAACTTGAAGGACTGTAATAAAACCGGGGGTTTGGGGAAAGCTCTTCTGCCGGAACCCTGTTGACGGGGTGACGGAGAGGAAGACGGTCAGCGACTAATTCCGGAGCAGTTTCGGCCGACAGACTCATTCCTGCATCAGCAGCAAACCAGTTTCAGAGGTGAGATTCTGTTCGACGCGAAAAGACCGGCAGTTTTGTTAGCGACACAGAACCGTACGATGCTCAGTTCAAAGCCGATTGAGTGTCCGTAAATCGCGAACCTGAGGGAAGATTGTCCAGTCAGTGCATCTATGTTTGGAGTTCTGAATCTTAATAAACCGCGGGGGAAAACCTCTCGCCAGATTGTGAACGTCGTAAAACGTCTCGTGCATCCTCTAAAGCTGGGGCACGCAGGCACACTGGATCCGATGGCAACTGGTGTACTTCCCGTTTGCCTTGGGCGGGCGACCAAACTGATTCCGCTGCTGCAGAAGTCTGCCAAGGTCTACGATGCTGAATTTACGCTTGGCCAGACGTCGGACACTGACGATGCGACCGGAGTAATCTCTGAGGTTCCCGTCGCGGCTGAACAGACGCAAGATGCGGTTGACGCGGCGCTGCAGAAATTTGTTGGCGTGATCGCCCAGGTACCCCCCGTATATTCGGCCGTGAAGGTGAACGGCCATCGTGCCTACGCGAAGGCACGTCGGGGGGAAGGCGTTGAACTGAAGGCAAAGAACGTGACCGTCTTCAGCATTGAGATTCTGCGATACTCGTGGCCGGTTCTACAGGTTCGGATCACGTGCGGTTCAGGGACCTATATTCGTTCCATCGCACGGGATCTGGGAAAGCGACTGGGGTGTGGCGGCCTGATGAGCGGCTTGATTCGTTGTTCCTCGGCAGGCCTGATGTTGCCGGATTCACTTGACCCGAATGTGCTGACTGCAGAGAACCTTGCACAACATCTCGTCAGTCCGGTGAGGCTCGTCCGTCAACATTTGAATGTTATTCACCGCTGCTCAACCTCGGATCGACTGCTCGTGGGGCAGGGAAGACCGTTGTCTCATGAAGGTGAGGCTAAGGAGGGTGCACCCGTCGGCTTTCTTTCTGAGGACGGTTGCGAGTTGCTCGCGATTGGCGAAGTCAAACGCGGTCACCTGCAGCCGCGCAGCGTATTTCACGTCGATCAGTTTTCAACCTGACGCTGCCTCCCTGTGGCTGCCATCGAGAAGACGCTTTGTCCGGGGGCATCAGGTTTTGTCGGGCGTGCGAGTGGGTTGCTGAAGACAGGTTGAAACCTGAGCCGCGGTTACGTCCATGCAGCAGCGTACCCAACCTATTGTTTGTTAAGGATACGCAGTAACTTTTTCGCGTCCTTGCTGTCCTTGTGACGCTCCAGAACAGTCTCCACATCTGCTCGGGCTGCTTCCATCTTCCCCAGCGCTATCAGAATTTCTGCTCGCGTGTTGAGAATTTCGTAATAGCCCGGGGCAAGCTGCAGTGCCTGTTCGGCAAGTTTAAGCGCCGCTGCTGCGTCGTGCGGATTAGCTCGCACCTTCGCAACCGCAAGGTTGTTGAGCACGGTCCGATCCACTTTGAGGGCCAGAGCTGCTTCCAATGGCGCAAGGGCGTCCTCCGGATGATCAGCAAGGAGTGCATACGTCGCAATGCTTGTCAGAATGAACGTGGTCTTCTGACCGGTCGCCTGCAGGCGGGTCAGCCGGCTGGCGGCCGACTGTTTCGACTCGCCTCCATGGGCGACAATCCGTGCCAGTCGGGAGATACCCGCCGTGCTGGCCGGAACAGCTTCCATCACAGCGTCGAGCAGACTCACAGCCTCCGAAGAGCCGAGAAACCTCGTGTCCTGATACACACGTAGATCAAACTGTCGACACAGAGCGAGTGATTTCAGCTCACGGATTTTCGCAGTCTGGTCCGTCTGATCTAATGAATCGATGAACCGGGCCGCCTCCACATTCAGCCCACCTTCGATTAATGCCTGAACGACGAGAAGGTTGGACTCAGAAGATTGGCCAAATCGGGACTGGATTTCCTTTACGGCTTCCCTTGCCAACTCCGCGGCTTTCTCCGTCCGACCGGCAAAGCTGAGAAACAGACTGAGATTGGAACGGAGAATCGGGAGCGCGCTGACTCTGGACTCCAGCACACGAATGGATTCGTCCACACGGCCTGACGCACAATGAAGAATGGCGACAGCGACGATATGTCCAACGATCTCCTCGTCGTCCTCTTCCAGTTTCTGCATCCAGTATGCTAGGGCCCGTCCGATTGATGGGTGGTCCAGCTTCGCATTGGGTCGCAGAAACGGAGTCAGTTGGCGAACAGCCACAAGATTCTCCGGAGCGGTTCCCAGTGCCTTGAGAATAAAATCTCTGGCGTTCACATGACCCAGAGGCTGATCAGAGGCAAGTTGGGCCTGTGCAAGGTATATGCTGGACAGCGTGGTCCGGAGTTCGACAGAATCTCCAGTGAGTCTGAGGCCTTTTCTGAGACTCTGTTCGGCACCGGCATAATCTCCAGCCATGCCCGCAAGTCGAGCTTCCGCAATCCGCGCCGTGGTGTCTGCCTGATCTTCCTTCAGCAGAGTCGCCATGTCCTGCCTGAAGTCCGAAATCTGATCCCGAATTTCATCACTCATCCGGGGAAGCGACGGATTGGCCAGCTTCTCCCGAAAGATCTGCACCTGAATGAGATCCGGTGCATACCGTGGCTCAATGACCACAGCCTTCTTCAGATTCACCTCCGCCTCTGCCTGCCGGTTTCGTGCGAGCAGGGCGTCTGCGTACATCTTAATGTACCGGGCATTGCGTGGATCCTCTCGGACGACTCTGCTGAGTTGCGTGAATCGCTGCTGGCCGGTTAACGAAAAGTTCGTTTGGGGTTTCTGCGACTCTTCGATCAGCCAGATTCGTGCTGCCGGAAATCCCTCGGACTCCTCAGGGGTGATCGCCTCAAGATGCGGGCGAGCTTCCTCAACACGTTCGGCGTTCCATAGGTCCTTCGCAATTCGAAATCGCAGTGCCATCCCCTGAGAACGACTGCTCTCAAGGCGGGCAATCGCAAGTTCCATCTGCGCATCGTTTCCGTCGACCAGCGAACTCTGGAGCACTTCGTCGTAGAACAGATCTGTTCGACCAGCCCCTGGACGGGATGCCACGGCAAGCAACGCGACCGACGCGACGACCCCGGCAATGACTCCTCGCGTAAGGAGATACCAAGGACGAGTATACCACCAACCTGACATCAGGATTCGAATCCAACTGACGCCTGATTCAACCAGAGTCGTCTGCGCCATGTATTCTGACAGGGGACGCGGGGGCACGTACGATTTGCTCCCCTGAACTTCCGGCCGTGGCTCAACCAGCCTGTTCCAGATTTCAATGAAAAGATTATCGTCTCGCTCGAAAGGAATCGACGCCGTGAAGACGCTGCAGAATTCATCAA
>CAJWGB010000332.1 GCA_913031625.1 uncultured Planctomycetaceae bacterium
TTTATCGTCAAACAGCTCCAGCTGACTCGGCCCGCCCGCCATAAACAGGTAGATCACAGCCTTTGCCTTCGGCGCAAAATGAGGATCGGGGGCGTCTGAACGAGCCGCTTTCTCCTCAGCATGCAACAGGGAAGCAAGGCCCAGCGATCCAATACTGAGTCCGGCATCACCGAAAAACTCTCGACGGTTGTTTTGCAGACTGGCCATCTTGTTGCCTTGTTGATTCCGTGAGACAGCTGTACTTCTGGTGATTGTATCAGCCATGTTGCCCATTTTCTGCCGCTCGCCAGCAACGGCGGACGAATCGAAGCGAAGCCACAATCCCGGAAGAGTTTCGTTTCGACAACCAGAATTCAGGCGTAAGATGGGATTCCCGTCCCAATTCGCAGCATCCTCGTTGGTGACTCATGGCGAAAAAACACTCAATTCAGATTCTCCTGCTCCTTGTCCTCTTCTGCGTTCCTGTCAGCGTTCTTCGCGCTGATGGCGATTCAGACTTCGCCTTTGCGGCGGGATTGTTCCGCAAACAACGCTGGGACTATGCCGAAACTGCGTTCCGCAAGTTTCTCAAGGACCACCCGGAGCACGAACGAGCGAAGATTGCGAGGCTCTACCTTGGTCTCACTCTGAGCTCCCTTGAGAAGTACGGTGACGCTCACGCCGAACTGAAGTTGTTCATCAGGAACAATCCCGGCAGCCGAAACCTGGCCGACGCCCGGTACCGACTTGGTGAATGCAGTTATTATGAGGGGAAATACGAGCAGGCGATCACTGAGCTGACGGACTATCTCAGAAAACATGAATCGCACACACTGTCGTCATGGGCGTCGCTGATGATCGGAGAGAGCCACAACTCTCTGAAGCAATACAAGAAGGCTGAACTGGTTCTTCGTCCACTGCTGACCTCCGGAGTCCCAAGAAACATTACGGCTGATGTGACGTTTGCTCTGGCAATGGCAATGCAGAGTCAGAAGGAATCGGACCAGGCGATTGCTCTGTTCGAACGTGTCGTCGCCATGCAGTCGGATGCATTCTCGTCCCGCGCCCAGGCGCGCATTGGTACCATCTATTTCCAGAATGAGGAGTACGCAAAATCCTCTCGCGCGTATGATCTGCTTGTTGAAAAGTGGCCTGCCAAAGATATTGTGCCGGCGGCCACGCTTCAGTCTGCAATCGCACAATTCAAGCTGAATGAATACGACGCTGCACTCGAGCGACTGAAACGCGTTCCGGCCGACTCTTCGTCCGCCAGGCGTGCAGCCTTCTGGATTGGCATGTGCTATCAGAAACTGGATCGCCTGGACGAAGCACGAACAACTCTCCTTAAGGTCTATGAGGACGCAGGTGACCCTGCGATGGCCGCCAGTGTTTTGTTCAAGCGAGCTCAGCTTGAGGCACTTGACAACCAGCCCGCCAAAGCGGCGCAGATGTATCTCGATCTTGCGACACGGTGGCCGACCAGTCGTAATGCCACGGACAGCCTGATCAATGCAACTGATCTGTTTATGGGTCTGGAAAACTTTGCTGAGGCTCGCCGTACATTCAGCCAGCTTCAATCAGTGTCAGAAGAAACGAAAACGAGTTTTTCTGTTCGTTTGCTGGAAGCTCGTCTCCTGATCGCTGAGGGTAAAGCGGGTGACGCCGTCCCACTGCTTGAACCACTTGCTGAAGCAACCAGTCTTTCGGAGTCACAAATGCTGGAAGCCAGCTTTCACCTGATCCGTGCCCTGCATGGAGATGATCAGTTCGTGCGTGTCCTTGAGGTGTTTGCTCCTCTCAAGCGGTTGTTCTCTGATCCTAAGAACCCAGATCAGCACGGTGCCATCGTCCTCGCCGCGAACAGTGCTTTGGCAACCGACGACTACGCAACCGCAGAAAGTCTGGCCGGAGACTACCTTGTTCTGGGAACCAAAGAGCTGCATGCAGACTCACTGGCAACACGAGCTGTCGCCGCGGGGCATCTCAAAAAGTATCCCGATGCGAAAGCCGACCTTGAGCGACTCATCAATGAGTTTGTCGACAACTCGGCCACATGGACGGCGGTCAGGCAGACCGGACAGGCGGCCTATGAACACAAAGATTTTCGCGAAGCAGCCGATCTGTTCGAACTGGGGATTGATGCCAAAACAACACCGGCGACTCACGCAGCCATTCTGATTGGAGCCGCCCAGTGCTACTTTGAACTGACCGAATACGATCGAGCCATCGAACTCTGCCAGCAAACGAAGGTTGCTTACAAAGGTACCTCCGGCGAAATTCGGGCGGCTTACATCGAAGCCTTCTGTACTCACACAGCTGGCCGTCCAAAGGAAGCAGGCAGGCTTTATCTGGTCCTGTTCACTCAATTGGAAGAGGCCAAAGATCTTGACCCGAATCTGGTTCGATACCTGAGAGTCTCAGGCCAGAAGGCGGCTGCGATCGCTGCCGAACAGAACGACATTGCCGGTGCCGATGCAACCTGGGAACGAGTGGCAAAAGCCATGGATCAGGACCCGCGTCTGGACGATGTCCTGAATGACTGGGCACTGCTCAATATGAAGCACAGCCGGTTTGACCGCTCAGATGAGATCTTCCGCACGCTGCTCGATCGATTCCCGGAAAGTGATCATGCAGGTGACGCGCGTCTTTCACTGGCTGAGAGCATTCTGGAGGCCGGCGATGTCGATAAAGCACTTACTGAGTTTCAGGCAATTGCCGGCGAAGCAGGCTACGCGACAGCAGCTCGGGAGACTGCACTCTTTCACGTTGTTGAACTAAGTGTCAGTCTGCGAAAATGGAAAGAAGTTGTCACTTCATGTGATCAGTTTGAAGAACAGTTTGGAGTCAGCACACTTCGCCCACGCGTTCAACTCATGAAAGCCGACGCTTACGTCGGCCTGAACAACACTGATGAAGCTGAGCAGTTGCTCAAGCTGTTGCGAGACTCCGTGATCAACGAGTCAATTCCGGCTGACACATGGACCGATCGAATCTGGGTCGTCATGGCACAGCTGGCACTCATTCAGAAAGACTATGACGAAGTGGACGCAGTTGCCGATCAACTGACTGGGCGGCGTTCCGATTCTGCATTCCTGTATCAGATTCGATTCACACAGGGCAGACGCTGGAAGGCAAAAGCCGACTTTCCGAAAGCTCGGCAGTACTTCCAGCAGGTCATTGACGATAAGAATTCAGCCGGAACACATGTTGGTGCTCAGGCACAATTCCAGATTGCTGAGACTCTCCTGCTCCAGGAAGACTACCGCAACGCAGCAAACGCTTATCTTCGCGTGTACATCAACCACCAGTGGGACGACATGAAGGCAATCGCCATGTATCAGGCCGGTCAGTGCGAAGAACGACTTCAGCAGCCGGACGCAGCGATCCGCAACTATCAAACGGTCGTAGACGAGTTTCCGGGATCGCCCGACGCGGAAGAGGCAAAGAAACGCATCGAAGCACTGAGTGCCGGGTGATTCGACTCAGAAAGTCGAACGACTGCAGGCCGGGCGACCGACGCGAGAGTCGACAGTATCACTCTCCCCAGTCCCCGAATCATTGTGAAACCAATACACAGAGACTGGTATGTTGACAGAATCCGAAGTCGAGCGTTACCACACTGATGGATACGTGACTCCCAGCTTTCGCCTGGACAGGCAGGTGCTGCAGGATATTGGGCAGGCACATGACCGACTGGTCGCGAGGCATCCGGAGTTCTCGGACTACTGCTCCGCACTGCTCGCCTATGACACATGGTTTCTGACGATTGCGCGAATGCCTGCCATCCTCGACATGGTCGAACAGGTGATCGGACCCAATATCGCCCTTTGGAACAGCAGCTTCTTTGCCAAGCCGGCAAAAGTGGGCACGAAGACACCATGGCATCAGGACGGCGAGTACTGGCCCATTGAACCACTCGCGACATGCACTGTGTGGATCGCGATCGATGCGTCCACTCCGGAGAACGGGTGTCTCAAGGTGATACCGGGATCACACACGAACAAACAGCTTGCACAACACACGAAGAATGATGCCGATGGCCTGGCGTTAAATCTGGAACTGGACGCGGATCAGTTCGATGAGTCTGACGCGGAAGACATCGTGCTCGAACCAGGCCAGGTCAGTCTGCACGACGTGTATCTGTACCACGGCTCCGAAGCGAATCAGTCGGATCACTCACGACGAGGGATGACGCTGCGATACATGCCAACTTCGTCCGTGTACGAACATGGTCAGTCGACTCGGTTCGAACGAAAAGGACCACTGGTAATGTCAGAACGTACGGTCTATCTGATGCGGGGTATCGACGAGTCAGGCAGCAACGACTTTCGGGTCCGACACTAGGTGCTGCCTCACACGCCAAACGCAGCCTGACTCGCCAAGTTGGTGGGCCGTGTTGAGGTGCTTCAGCGACCCTCCCGACTCGGAGAGTCGGGCAACTGACCTAAGACTTAAGAAACCCACTTTGTGTCTGATTGGCCAGAGTCACCTCAGCATTCTCCGCATCTCCAATTGCCAGCAGATGCCTCTGCTGATCATTGAGGCGAGCAATCACGTCCGGAGACAGAATCCGTTCCTGAAACTGCTGCTGCGGTTTGTCACGTCGGGCATAAAAGGCATGTATCGCACGGCGGGGGAAACGGGTGGAGTTTGCGCGACCTCCGTGCCAGAGGTGTGCGTTCAACACGACGAGCGTCCCGGCTGTGCCAGTCACAGCGACCTCGTCGGGGTGTTCTGCAACAGGATCTTCAAGGGCATCCTGAGGCAGTTGCAGGGAAGTGTGTGAGCCGGGAACCACACGAAGGGCTCCGTTGTCCTCTGTGAAGTCATCCAGCATCCAGACGCAGTTACAGACCCACGGCCCATTGTCGTCCGGAATTGCCCCCATGTCTGCATGCAGCGGCTGCGTTTGATTGTTGTGTGGTTCGGCCGACCGTGCGTTCAGGCTGCTGAGTTTGATATCCGGACCGAGCACATGCCTGACCAGTGACAGCATCTCTGTGTTGCAGATCAGTGGCAGCATCAGCGGATGTTTGTTGACAAGATTAGCAAGGCGGCGACAGCCGGCCTCCTGCCGGAAATCACTTCCGGCCAGTTCACCTTCCTGCAGGTAGATGGACTCAATGACAAGCCGTAACGCCCGAACGCAGCCACGGTCAAAGAAATCCGGGAGAACAACGTAGCCGTCCTGATCCAGTTGGTGGAGAATTTTCGACATGCGTTCAATGTACTCGATTCACTCGAAATCACTGAGGCAGCGGTTTGCTCTCAGGGCGGTTTGTCCACCAGAGAGCACTGAGAATTGTGGGTCGTGCGTCTCCAAAAACAGTGATTCTGCTCGTGGCCACCAAATTTCGCGATTCCTGGGCGATGTCCTGGTGTTTAGCCGTATATCGAATTGGTTCACTCGGTGAGGAACTGTCTCTCACACGGCGAATCTTCCGCACGTTTCTCGTGCCATAACATCCTTTTCCGGAGGCCAAAATGAGTCAGGACTCAACAACAAATGCACTTGATCAGATCGATCCGCAGCGTCGCGGATTTCTTAGCCGTCTGCTGGCCGGAGGCGCTGTGCTGACAGCTCTTCCTGCGATGTCGACTGTGGCTCTTGGTGATGAAGATGGCCAGGGGAAAGGCGGATTTGGCGGCAAAGGCAAAGGTAAAGGCGGTCAGGGTGGCCAGCAGGGCAAAGGTGGATTCGGCGGTAAAGGCGGTGGCCCAGGCGGTCAGATGGACCCGAAACGTCTTGCAGCCATGTTTATTCAAAGGTACGACAAGGACGGCGACAAAGCTCTGAATGCCCAGGAACTGGAAGCAGCACTTACTGGAATGATGCAGCGCATGCGTGGAGGTCGCGGCGGACAGGGCGGACCGGGTCGTGGGGGATTCGGCCAGGGCAAAGGTGGCTTCGGCGGCAAAGGCAAGGGCGGCTTTGGAGGGGGTGGAAGCCAGCAGGGTGGCGCCACTCCTCGACGACCTCCTACCGAAGAGTAATCCAGGAATTCACTCGTGAATTAGTAGGGCCGGTCAGTTTGACCGGCCTTTTTGTTTCGCGCGGAGTTCATGCCTGTAGACCCTCGCCTGCTGTACTGAAAGGGACTCAGGTATTGTTATGCGTATCCTGGTCCCCCTGATTGCCTCAATGCCTGCACTCACTCTGAATCCCAACATCATCCTTGCCCCGGCCGAACAGGGATACATTGCATACGACGCTGACAACCATCGACTGCATCAGTTAAACGCAGCTGCATCGCTGCTTGTTGAACTCTGTGACGGGACGCGTAGCAACAGTCAGG
>CAJWGB010000333.1 GCA_913031625.1 uncultured Planctomycetaceae bacterium
TGATCTCGCGGTAGATCAGGGTGCCGATGACAAAGGAGTAGGCGACCGCGATGACGGCGGCTTCGGTGGGCGTAAACAATCCTCGAGGACCGAAGACCGGATAAATCCCACCGAGAATGATGACGGGAGTCAGCAGAACCGGAAGTGCAGCCAGCACAGCCTGTGAAACGGGAATGTCCTGAGCGTTCGATTCTTCCCGCGTTGGGTTTCTGCGAGCATCCCGATAGACAAACACACACAGGATCAGCGTGAGCACAAACGCCGGAAGCACGCCGGCAAAGAACAACGCACCAACAGACACACCGGCCGACACGGCATAGACAATCGCCGGGATGCTGGGAGGCATAATTGGCCCGATCAGTGATGACGCTCCCGTCAGGCCCAGCGCGAACTTTTCGTCGTAACCGCGTTTTTTCATCGCAGGCACAAGAACGGATCCCAGTCCGGCAGCATCTGCGATCGCCGCACCGCTCATCCATGAGAACATCAGACTGCTAAAGACGTTGACGAAGCCGAGATTCCCGGGCACCTTTCTGAAGAGAGTCAGCAGCATCCGGAACAATCGATCCGCCAGGCCGCCAGCATTGCTGAGATAGCCCGTCATGATAAACAGGGGAACAGCCAGCAGAGGAAACGAGTCCACCGAACCTACGGTCTGCTGCAGCGCAACCCCCAGCGAAATATCGGGCGACCATGCCACGTAGACGAGACACGGCAACAGCATGCTGATGGCGACCGGTACTTTCAGGTACAGGAGCACCAGCATGGCAATGATCAGTAACCCCAGAATCATTCGCCCGGCTCCAATCCCAATTGAAATGCTTCTTCTTCGATATGAGCTTCACGTGGAATGGGCTTTCCTGTCAGCCACACCTGAATCAGGTTGATCAGAGCATGCACTGCCATCAGCAGCAGCCCCACCATCCCGGCGCCATACCAATACGTCTTGGGGATCTCCAATGCAGGAGAGCCTACCTTTCCGACGTACCAAACGAATCTCGCGCCTCCAATCATCAGCATCAGGCATGAACCTGCCACAACGATGTATCCAAGGCATTCGACGATAAGTTTTCCACGGTCACCAACTCGTGTCGAAATCATGTCGACTGCGATATGGCGTCCTTCGGCCAGCACGAATGCGGCAGACAGGAACGTCATCCAGATGAGTGCGAGCCGCGCGACCTCTTCGCTCCACTTGAAAGGATCCCCGAAGACATAGCGGGCAAAAACCTGCGAAGCCATCGTGGTTACAATGAGGACCAGGAGCAGCCCTGCAATTGTCTTCTCGCAGAGGACCATCCAGCGGACACAGCCGTCCAGCGGAAGCTGTTCGTTGCTGGTGACACCTTGTGATGAGCCTGACGAAGAACCGGAATCAACGGTTTCATCCGTCCCTCCGTTCTCTGATTCCAACGTGTTATCGACACTCATTCACTGTCGCCCTCCGACGGGTCCGCCGTAATACGGTTGTAGACATCACTGAATGCAAAGCCTTTTGAAAAATACTTGCGACATCGCTCCCGAAATGCATCGACGTCAACGTCATCGATGATTTCCATAGCCCCGTCCTTCTGCCATTCCTTAATCAGTTTCTTTTCGTCCCTGACCAATCCCTCGTAAACCTCGACACCCAGTTCCTGAACCGACTCACTGAGCATCTGCCGCTGATTGGGTGTCAGCCGTTTCCATGTACGTTCGTTGACAAGAATCTGAACGGACGACTGAATGTGCCCGGTAAGATTCAGATAATCCTGAACCTCGTGAAATCCCATCGACTTGATGACGGGCACCGGATTCTCCTGACCATCCGCGATGCCCTGGTTCAGAGCGACATAGACTTCGCTGAACGCAATCGGCATAGGACTCGCGCCGAGCGCCTCCCCGGAGGACTGAAACGTTTTGGAACCCGGCATTCGCAACCGGAAACCGTCGAGGTCGTCCGGGTGGCGGATCGGCACATTTGATGTCAGGTGTCGAGAACCGTATGCCCAGGTATCAAGGACCCGCACATCGTACTTATTGCGAAGGGCTTCCCATTCAGGAGCCATCTCCTTACTTCGCGCAACCTCGAGCATGTGGTCAAGATCACGTGTGGCAAAGGCGGCATCCAGCACACCGATGGGCGGATGCCACATGCCGAGAAACGCAGGTCCCGAAATGGCAATATCCAGCTCGCCGGCCACCAGCTGTTCCAGCAATTCGGCTTCGGTGCCAAGCTGTCCGCTTGGATAGACCGTCACATCGAGGTCGTCCGTTTTCTGCCGAATACGCTCTGAAATCAGGTCCGCCCCGTATGCATGAGTCGGAGCCGTCACATCGTAAACGTGCGCCATCCGCAACATCAGGGGCTCTTCCGGATCCTTCTCAGACCCGCAGCCGCAGAGAACCAGGGTCCCCAGAACCAGCGTTCTTCGGACAGCCCCACCTAAAAGCCAGGACAACCGGGAACCGATGAAATATTCTTTGTTCATTCAGGAAATCCCACCTGCGGGGTGATCCTTGGAAACTCACGTTTCAACTCAGTGCCGTGCTTCAGAATCCCGCTCGAAATGACACTCACAGTTCACATTGGAATCGACACAGGAGCAAACGACAACTCAGGCCGGACATTTTCGCGAGGGATTGATGTGCAGGGAGTGGGTAAACGGGCCAGGCCGGAAACTGACTCACGACTGCACTATCGAGACTGTCCACCATGGTTCGATGGTACGGCCCTGAACCTCGCAGAAGAACGCCCCTCCCAGAACTAACGCTCTCCCCTCCCGAGGGAAGGGTAACGGTGACAGACTTGATCCTGAATTCTCTGCGCAAGTTCTTCATTGGTCGCGAACAGAATTCCTCGGTGACACATGAGCGTGGATTCGACTCGATTGAGTTCGAAATTTTTGCCAAAGATATCAGTCGCAATCGCTCCAGCCTCTTGAAAGAGACATGCAGTTGCCGCGTAGTCCCAGAGGCTTCCGCCGCCATTCTCCTTCGGCAGCTTCAAATAACACGCGAATGCATTTGAAAGCACTTTGCAGGCATTCATGACAGCTCCGGCACTCGCATCAACCCGCAGTCCTGTCAGCCCCATGTCGCCGGCGATTTCCTCCAGCCCTTTGGTGATCTGCTCTTGTTCGTCACTGGACAGAAAACTCCTGTCGGTGAACAAAGACAGCGTTTCGCCACTGGCAGGTGCAACCCACGGTCTCCGGTCACGAAATGCCCCGGACCCGGCGATCGCGTGAAACGCTGTCGCCGCGACTGGATCGTAAACCACACCAATGATGGGGGTGCCGTCGCCGCGGACCAATCCAATTGACACTGCGTAGCCCGGCGTTCCCTCAATGAACGGCAGCGTGCCATCAATCGGATCAATACACCAGAAGTAGTCAGCGTCGAACCGACCTCCGTCGTCCGGTTGCTCTTCGGTCAACAGCCCCAGCTGGAAACGCTCAATCGCCGGCTGCAGTTTATCGAGAATCAGGGCTTCACTGCGGCGGTCAACTTCCGTGACCACCTGTGAAGCCAGACTACCCTGATTGGACTTATGTTCGATCTCCCGGGGCCGGGAGCGAACGATCATCTGACCCGCTATCGTGGCCGCTTCTATGGCCAGGTCTGCCAGTTCTCTGAGTTCCGAATCTGAAAGCGTCATAGAGAATTCAAAACCTCATTGGCGAGCCGCTTGCTGTAGCCATGAGCCTTCCAGTGGCCGGGACTCCAGCCCTGCAGAAAACGAAAGAAGTCCGTCCACGCCACAGGATAAAGCTCACGCCAGTTCGCTTCGAGTTCGCGGCTGTTGATGTCATTGTCCCGGCTCAGTAATGCGCCGTGGAGTCGCTCAAAGTAACGATCGAGCAAATCAGCTTCCTGACGCTCGCACTCGTCCTCATCAAAGCAACTGCTGATGAAGTAGGCTACGTCTTTCATCCCGCAGCCTCCCCCGACATATTGAAAATCAACAGCGGCGGCTGTGGCTCCATCGGCCCTGAAGCAGAAGTTCGCCAGCTTTGCGTCACCATGGACGAAAGTCTGAAATGGGCTGTCAGCCAGACGGCGATCAAGCTCCGCCGCTGCTGCCTTGAGTCGAAGATCCTCCAGAGCCTCAAGTTCATCCGGCCGAGTGGCAAGGTGCCAGTATGTTCCTGTGGGCCACAGTGCATCGGGCTGCTCTTTCATGAACGTGGCGTGGAAGTTTGCCAGCCACGTCAGACACGCATCCACTTCGGCGTCGCCGACACGATGGCGACGCCCGTCAAACCCTGCGGAGTCCAGATCTTCAAGGAGAAGCAACACACCTTCGGGACGATGCTCAACCGCAAAGCAGGCGGGAACCCGGCATCCGTCGCGGCACCTCGACGCGTTTCGTTGATACCAGGCCGTCTCAACCTGATAGGACTTCAGTTTTCTCTGATGGGAACGATCGGACGCCCAACCATACTTGTGGGACTGTTCAGCAGGCCACCTGACATGTTTCAGAATCACACTGGAGGTGTCGGAACCTGTAAGGTGACACCTGACAATCTGACCATAGCCGCCCCACAGGCTCTGAACGACCTCCGTTCCTGAGATCGCTTCTGCTCCCGTCGAACTCAGCACGAACGCGATCAGTTCCGCATCAAATTGATCCGAGTCGGTCACGTTATCTGATCCCGAGGAATCCTATCTGTCATCTCTCAATATCCCTCGATTCCCCAAACGTATGAACCGCCACGAGGTTCATTTGTACTTCCGCGTAGTCAATGATTCTATGGGAGGCGGCCCCTGGTTGCTGCTGAAGAGCTACCGCCGCGAGTCGACTGTCCAATCGACCGCATGCCGACAGGACAGACCTATCGTCATACAGAAGGGCGGCAATGTGTCCAGCCAGACACTGCCCACCGTGGCTGTCGTTCGGAGCGGATGTTATTTGCCGATTTTACCCCACGGTTTGAAAACTGAGATCACGACCACAGCGGTCAGCAGGCCAATTTGCATGCTCCCAAAGATCAGAGCTCTTGAGTTTGCAGCCTGATACTCGGGGGAATCAAGGGCCTGTAATCCCAGGTCCGCCGCAATCTCTGCCGTTCTATTGATCCACGGGCCAAGAAATGCGGCTCCGAAGCAGACCATCATGAGTGTGGCGATGATTTTAAAAGCGACCCAGTACCACCGAAAAAATCCCCACTTCGTTTTCCAGCTGAGGAACAGACCGCTCACCAGTGAACCGCCGGCGGAGCCAATAATGAGATAGTCATCAATGAGTTTGACGCAGTTGCAGTGGACGATGAGTGATTCGGGCGATTCAAAAGAAGAGGGGCGCAGCGCGATCAGCAGCACCATCGCAATGGCCGCCCCAAACCAGAGCCCCACGAAAATCAGGTGGAGACTTAACGCCCATTTTCGGCCGACAGGAGTCAAAGGCTTTCCGGCAGTCATTGATCTACGTCACGAGGTGAAGATTGCGAAATGGGCAGAGGGATAAAGACAGGTCCGATCTTCAACGCCAGCACGGGACACATGTGATCCTGAGCCTCCGGAGACGCTGGTTTATAATGGCGTGTCCAGCGAGTCACATCGCAATCCATTCGATCCCAGTACCCGGTGTCCATTTTGCGGAACCACGATCCAGCCAGATAGCTGACGTCTTCGTGCTGGGCTCTACTGAGCGGAATGTCATTAAAGAGGTACACGATTGCCAGATACGCCCACACAATCCCCCAGGGAGTCGCCGGAAAACAGAAATGGCCGATGAGCGCGATGATCGAAGATCCGATCCAGGCCTCCGTGTAAGCTCTGAAATTGTGCGCAATGGTGCGGACTATCCATGAGATCTGAAATGCCTTCAGGTAACTGCCTGTTCGTGTCACGTTCATGAAACCGGCCGGGATAATGAACGTGACCAGACCGAATAACAGACTGATCAGGGCGGCTTCCGGGAATGTGAAGGCCGGTTCAGGCAGCCCGAGTTGTGAGTACCACAACAGGGCAGGCACGATCATGGTTGATAGAATGGGCACACACAGAAAGAAAGCAGCGAGAGGAAACCACGGGATGAGATCACAGTGGGGACTCTGATTCAGCCGCCACACCAGCCAGAAGAGGATCGGGACATACCAGGTGTTGATGACCAGAATCGCCTTCAGTCCCTTGGAAATGTAGTCTCTCAGCCTGTTTCGCCATGCGGGCAAAACTGGGGGCTCACCTCCGACCAGACGGGAAATGGCTTCTGTTCGGTAACCAAGAACAGCAGGCCAGCCAATGACCGGAATCAGCAA
>CAJWGB010000334.1 GCA_913031625.1 uncultured Planctomycetaceae bacterium
CGACGGACGCTGGGAAGAAGGACTCTTTCCGCGTCAGGTTTCATCGCAGTCGGATCTGCAGCAGTGGCAGCGATTCAAAGAACTCGTAAACGCATGGATTGACTGGCGTGACGAACAGGGGCGGGCCGCCTTCACACTTCCACTGGCAGACTGCTCCGATTCCCCGGAGGTACTGGCTCTTGATCGTCTGACAATGGCCGAGTGGCTCGAATCCCAGAGTCTGACATCAAAGCCTTTACAGTGGTATGTGGACTACAGCTGTCGAGATGACTTTGGACTGACGATCGCTCAGACAAGTGCGTGGGCGGGTCTCTTTTATTTCTGCGCCCGCCGAACCACTGCGGCAGATCCAGCACCGGAAGTCCTTACCTGGCCGGAAGGAAATGGGAAATTTGTTTCCTGGTTTCGCAACCGCCTGACGAATCAGCTTCGCACGAACACAGCCGCCGCCAGAATTCACCAACAAGCGGACGGTGGAGGTGAGCTCACTCTGATTGACTGCCAATCAGGAGCGACCTCAGCCCTGAACGCCCGGAAGGTAATTCTTGCGACACCACAATTCCTGGCCCCATATCTGATTCACGATTGCCCTGAGCCAAGGCGGGCGACGGCCCGCAAATTCTCCTACGGGGCATGGGTCGTCGCCAATATTCACCTGAAAGGCCGGCCACAGCATACCGGGTTCCCGATGAGCTGGGACAACGTGATCTATGACAGCCCTTCCCTTGGTTACGTGGCGGCCACTCATCAGGCCGGTGACGACTACGGGCCAACCGTTCTCTCCTGGTATTTGCCTCTTTGCGATGAACTGCCCGCTGAGTCACGTCAGCAGCTCCTGAATTTTGACTGGAAGCACTGGTCCACACTGATCACCAATGACCTTTCACGCGTGCATCCGGACCTTATCTCACTTGTCACTCAAATGGACGTCTTCCGCTGGGGACACGCCATGATCCGCCCCGTCCCGGGATTCCATTCGATGGCAGAGAGACGGGCCGCTGCCAGACCCGAAGGAGACGTACACTTTGCCGGAACAGACCTCAGCGGAGTGGCCCTGTTTGAAGAAGCATACTGGCACGGTCGCCGGGCGGCTGACGAGGTAATCGCGGCCCTGAACACAGGCAAATAACGCCGGAATCCCAACCATTGAGAGCCTCCCTCTTTTTGAACTTAGTGCATCTGCAGGGATTGCGTTACTTCTGACGATCAGAGAACCTAAGCACTCTGACTGACCCGCAAAGGAAATTTTGCGAAGCGCAGATTAGGCGAACTCTGCCTGATTTCCAGTCGATAACTAACACCGTACGTCTACCTATTGTTCGGGGTTTCCCGAACAACCCCGGGAACGGAGCCCTCTGATGAGCCGCCTTTTCTCCATTTCGCTCTGCTGTCTTGTTGTATCCGTCGCAATTGCGGACGAAGTCAAAGAGCTTCCTCCAGCGAGCCGGGTCGCCGCCGATGCCTCGCAGCTGTCTCAGAGTGCCGGCGAGGGTGCTGCTGATGCAGTCCTTCAGGGCCTCATTACCGCTTTCAACAGCGAAGCAGCAGATGATGAGAGAATCAGCGCTGCACAAAGTCTGCTCGCAATCGATGGACTCCCGCCTGAAACAGCTCTTCAGGTCGCTCGACGTGCAGAGCTTGTCGTGACAGGTGTCAGTGGCCTGAAACAGTCGGGCGCCGACCCGACAACCCGCGCGGCAGTCAACGAATTGCTGCTGAGGGTCGGGGTCGACTATGAAAATGGAAATGCCTCAAAGCATGCTGCCCGAGTCCGAGAACTCTATCGAGGCCTCAAAACCACTGCGCCGCAGGCACTGACTGCTCTGGAACCCGTCTTTGTGCGGCACTATTTCAACTACAACCTACACATCGTCGCGTCAGAGGGCCTGATCACAAAGCTTGTGAATGAAGTTCGAACCGAATCAGGGAGCGTAGCAGACTGTATTCTGGGAGCATGGGTTACGGGCCGTCAGGAGACGGATTCTACAGTCACTGCTGACATCCGTCCGTCTTCCGACCGAGTCGCTCTCGATCTGATTGTGAACGGTCGAACACGAACCAACACTCAGGGCCATAAGTCGCCTGCCATCATTTACTCACGCGGGAATCACACGTTCACGATTCGCAAGAACACGTACTTCGACGGTGAGACGGTCAGTGCCGCTCCTGCTCGAATGAGCATACGAATGAACAACAGGAACACAGGGGCATCGACAGACTTTGACGACATCCCACTGTTCAACATGATCGCCCGAAGAGTGGCTCTTTCACAGGCTGCCCGAAAGGCTCCCCAGGCCAATGCCATCGCTGCTCAGAAGCTGAAGAATCGGGCTCTGCCTAAGTTCGAAGAAGAAGCCCTTGCTCAGGTCGAAAAGGCAAACGCACAGTACGGCCGTCTGATGTCAGTCCTGAACAGCCACGGAATTGAGCCAGCCACATTCAGTACCCGTTCGACAGACACTCACCTTGCGGTCAGTTCACGAACGATTGGGGCCAGTGCTCTTGCGGCCCCTCGAGCCCCCGCATTCGCAACACCGGACAGCGGACTTTCCATTCAGGTCCATCAGTCGGCTGTCAACGCGTCGCTCGACAGCCTGGGACTGGAAGGACGCATGACAGCCGAGCAGGTCATCAGTCGCATCGAGGAACGTGCATCAGCTCTGCTGGATCGCGAAGTTTCAATCGACCGAAGCAAAGTCGATCAGAACACCGCATTTGAATTTAATTCCGGTGACGCCCTGCGAGTTTCATTTTCGAACGGACAGGTCATTGTCATTCTACGCACCGGATTCATTCAGATGGATCGGGATCGGACGGTCCCACCACACGAACTGAAGATCCCTCTGAAGGTCGAGCTCGACGGTGATGTCGTTCGACTCACGCCACCATCCACAGACACCGGATCGATCATCAAGCTGGCCAAGCCGCTCGGAGTACGGCCATCTCCTCGAGCCGTCATTCAGGCACGAACCGTCATTCGTGAATTGCTTGAAAAGACGTTTCAGGGGAAGGCGATTGAGACTTCGGCAATTCACAAGCTGGGCGACGACGAGGACGCGCCTGAACTGCGTACCACATCCGTCCACGTTCAGGACGGATGGCTCTCCATTGGTATCGAGTAGAGCTGTTTTCCGGATACTCGCCGCGCCGCATCGTACAAGGGACCGCAAGTCAGCAGGGGATTCGCTGCCCCTTGCTGATACCGAGGCCTGGTGAAATCGGGTCAAGTCCAGGGACTTTTGCACCATCTCGAGATCTGTCCTGACTGCCGGTATCGCGGCGTGCTCCGGCCGCATTTGCTGAAAACCGGCGCAAGGCACGAATGAGTCTCCGGTGCTGCACGAACACCGGTTGTCTCCGTCTTGTGACGATGGAACCCGCAGAAATATAGTTTCGCTCTGGCGGGCCCAAATCGGCCTGCTCGACTCGGTCAGCCATCTCGTCCGGCCCTGTGAATGGATCGCGAAATGTACTTCTCAGTTCTGCACCGCTGTGTGTTTTCTGCCCTCGGACTCCTTCTGCTCACCGGCTGCACCAGTACGGCGACGACCAACACTGCTCGTACCGCCCGGGAGCAGTTACTGCTTTCGAGCGCCGTAGATCAGTCTCTGCGCAAAGTAGACTTCGCGCCATTGCAGGGCCAGAAAGTGTTTGTCGAAGAGAAGTACCTCGAGTGTGTGGATAAACCGTACATCATCGGCTCAGTTCGTCATCGCGTACTGCGTTCCGGGGCAGGCCTTGTGTCCGACGCAAAGGATGCTGATGTCGTCCTTGAGGTTCGCAGCGGCGGCGTCGGCACCGACTCAAGCGAGTCTTTTGTCGGTATCCCCGAGATTACTCTGCCTGGAATGCTAACACTTCCCGAGGTAAGAGTAGCTGAGCGCAAGTCTCAGTATGGGTATGCTCGACTTGGCATGGTCCTTTACGACCAGAAAACGGGACAGGTTCTTGGAGACGGCGGAATTGCGCTGGCAGAAACCGACAACCGCAATTCTTATGTGATGGGAATCGGTCCGTTCCAGAACGGCTCTTTGCTGGACGAAGTTGACATGGGTGTTAACACTGTGCCCCGGAATCGACAGCCACGGATTCCGATGACGGTTGCGTTTGCCTCGCCAAAAGTCTCGCCCGTGCCTCCTGAAGGCGACGTGCAGTTCGCCAGTGAGAGTCGGGAATTCAAAGAGTAGCCATCCGCTTCAAAGGCCAACCTTCAGCGCGTTTCATGAACCCGGAGCGTGTCGGCAGCCCGCAGGAGCAGGGATTCCGGAAGACTCCCCGTTCGCCCGCCGGGGACGTTATCCCCGAACCTGATACCTGATGTGTGCCTACGAAGACGAATCGGGTTCGGGAATCGCGGACTGCTCACCAGCAACCGGCTGACCAGTTGCTGAAGGAGCGTCTGCTTCCGGAGCGGTAGACTGCGTCACCTGCAACTCCGTCCCTTTCACCATCCGAACGATGTTGCTGCGATGTCGCCAGATGATCAGCACAGGAATTGCGGCCGCGAAGCTTGACAGAGACAGATTGTCGGACTCAGACCATGCAGCGCCGAGCAGCAGGAACTGTGAGATTCCGAACGCAAGCGCAGCCAGCATTGAAGCCAGTGCGACAATCCGAGTGATCCCGGCAATCAGAATGAATACCGCCAGCGCAATCCCAACCGCACCGGGAGCGACCACAACAACCACCCCAAGTGCTGTCGCCACTCCTTTCCCACCGCGAAGCCTCAGGTAGATAGGGTACATGTGCCCAATAATGGCAGCCATGCCGGCGGCAACCGGAAGATGATTTCGAAGTGACGGCTCGAACTCCATCGCGTACCACGCTGCAATTGCGGCCGGAATCGCACCTTTGAGTGCATCCAGGAACAAGACAAGTCCTCCCCATTTCCAGCCGATGACACGGGCCACATTTGTTGCACCGATGTTGCCGCTGCCGTGACGACGGATATCGTCCTTGAGGACGTAGCGTCCCACGAGGAATCCAAAAGGGATACCACCGATCAGGAAAGTCAGAACACAGGCAACAAAAACTGCCACAGACAATCTTTCAGGGACTGGGGGGAGTCGACCACATTAACCGAATGAGGCACGGTTGCCAGAGTACGGTCGCGGAACAGATCGAGATTCGGACGGAAGGCGGCTGAAGATTGCAATCGGGCCCCAACAGATTATCGTCCATCTGTCGCTCCAATCTGATAGACGTAAGAGGTGCCCTGTGTCGTTTCCCCGCATTCTTCTCACTTGCCTGTTCTTCTGCTCCTGTGCCATGGCCGCTGACCAAAGAATCTACATTGGAACCTACACTCGGGGAGAGTCCACGAGCGATGGCATCTATACGGCCGTGTTCAATGATGAATCAGGCAGCCTGACAGAGCCGAAGCTGGCGGTCGAGGCTGACAACCCGTCGTTTCTTGCCATCCACCCGGATAAGGACGTGTTATTTGCCTGCATCGAAACGGCTGACTTCGGCGACAAGCCCACCGGAGCCGTGAGTGCGTTTCAAATTGATCGCGAATCCGGAAAGCTCACACTTTTGAATTAGTTGCCGACAGGCGGGGGCGCCCCCTGCCACTGCGTCGTCGACGGTACCGGAAGATTCCTCCTGGTGGCCAACTATACCGGGGGGAATGCGGCTGTCTTTGAGATCGCATCCAATGGCTCGCTGGCGAAACGCACATATCTGATGAACCACACCGGAACCGGGCCGAACTCTCAGAGACAGGAGGGTCCTCATGCCCACTCCATTAACCTGTCTGATGACAATCAGTTTGCCTACATCGCTGATCTCGGTACAGACCGGATTGAGATCTATTCCTTTGATGCTGAGCGTGGAATTCTGGTTCCGTCACCGGTGCCGTCACCTCAGGTCAACCCTGGCGGAGGCCCACGGCACTTTTCGATTCACCCTTCCGGACGCTTTGCCTATTCCAATAATGAGCTCACTGCGGAAGTCGTCGCCTGGCGCAGGAGTCCTGAAAACGGCGGCCTCAAACTGCTGCAGACCGCCTCAACCCTTCCCGGTGACTTCGATGGCCGTCGCAGCACCGCGGAATGTCTTGTGCACCCGAACGGCCGTTTCGTCTACGTGAGCAATCGCGGACATGACAGTATCGCGGCATACAGAATCAGCAGTGACGACGGACGTGTGAGCCTGATCGAAATCCAGAAGACCGGCGGTGAA
>CAJWGB010000335.1 GCA_913031625.1 uncultured Planctomycetaceae bacterium
AAAGCTGATTCCAAACGCAACGCATAGCGAGGTCTGGAACAGCAGTGCAAACAAGAGCTCAACCTTAATGAGCGCCTGACTTTCCTGCAGTGCCGCATTTAAATAGTTTGCTGAACTTGTTTGCACTGCAAAGTGCGTACTCTTATCTCGCCATCTTGAAGCTTTTTTCAAACGCGTAGGAATGAGCAGGTAGAAGAACACTCCCGCCACAGCACTAAACCAGTACAAGCCGGTCAATATCGAGTACCACTGGGCCGATTTAAGCCACCTTGCATCTTCTGGACGGTGATATTCAAACTGCTCAAATAGACTCCTGTTGTGTCGGTGATGATTCAGATGGAATCGTCTCTGCAAATGAAAGGAAGTCGGAAAAAATGCTCCTAATACGACGCCTGCCGCTTCATTGATATAGATATTCCGCGAGAAGGAGCGGTGCACGGCTTCATGGAGAAGACTAAACGTTGTCATCAACGTGCACATGGCCACAAAACTTAACGCAACGGCCCACCAGCCATCCACCAATGAGTAGAGGTACAAGGTGCCAATATTCAAGACGCATACCAAAGCGGTGATGCTGAGGTTGCCACGCGTATGGTCGCGGTTCTTAATGTTGGAAATATCCACCAGTGTTTCTCCTCAGTCACCCGCCCCCTCAGGGCGAGCTCTCAGTCGCTCTGCCTCTTGCAGCCCGTGTTTTCCTGCCGATCAGTATCCCGATGATCAGCCCCACCAACGCGGCGCACACCCCGACAATCCCGATCATCTTTTGAGCCCAGACAAGGAGTGGACTGTCAAAGGCTCCTACAGATGCAGTGACTGCGACCAGCTTCCAGTCGTTCGCCTCTTTGACCATGGTGGTTGACCATGGGCCCTCGATCGTCAGCTCACTCCCGCGAAGGAAAAAACTGCTTTTGACTGTGCCATAGGCGACTGCCGTTGTTTGTCCGTACAAATCCGACAGCTCCGCAACTTCAGTGGTCATTGTAAAACGATCGACGATCGCATTTTCACCGTCGGTCTTTGACTGGAGGTATTCGATAACCTCATCAGCACCGTGGCTCTGCTCGCCGTCAAGCCACACGACCACTACTTTCGAAGAAAGAAAGGGCCTCAAATCTTCCCAATTGCCGCTCTTCACGACCGATTCGATTTCGGTGCGAAACTGTCGAAGTTGATCGTGAATAACATCTTCACTTGCCAGAGAAGTCTCTTCCGGCACAGGGTTCTCAGTCGAACTTTCGGCATCCTGCGCGATGGCCAGCGAAGCACTCAGCAACACAATGGCGAGGTGTCTGAGCAACAATTGTGGAAACATAACATGTCCGGCAAAAATGTGTCTCAATGTCTTTTGCATCGTTGATTATCTTGATTTGAATTAAGTTTTGCTGCCCACTGAAAATACTTCACCATCTCGTGATCGTTTTCAGTGAGCGAAAGGGGGTTATAGCTGGGGCTTCCAAGCCCCGAGTTCTCATCTCGGAGGTACGCCGTAGTTAGCCATCGTCTGATGTGCAACATCAGACGTTCGGCGACAGGACCTACGATTCGACTGCTGATACGTGGAGTAAACACGAGAACTTCGCACCGCGTGTGGCCGTCACTCAGTGGTTCACTAATGACAAAAAAACGACTCTTGCGTTTACCAAAATCCCCGGTGACAACAGCGAATGTGCCCCCCCAGATCGTCAAAGTAATCCGCACCCGGTCATTTATTACCCACCGCAGAATGCGGTCGTAGTAATTCTCTCCGAGCACTTCAGCGAGGTAACTGCTGCGGCGAGCAAAGGGTGCCGGAGTATCGACCTCTAGTGGTTCAAGCAATCGGCGACCGTGAACAGAAAGAAAGTGCTGAACATCGAATGCATGCGCATTGACCATGTACCACGAGCAGGGCGCTGTAAAACCGCGGGGATCAATCGAACAATAGTCCTGCGGAGCTTCGTCTAAAAAGAAGGGAAGTGGGAAGGTTGGTTCAGGGCCATTGAAAAAATATACCGAACCATGACGCTCCTCGCACGGAAAGACTCGCTGTGCCGCAAAGTCAGGAGGACTCGTGGCACACGGCACTTCTCTGCAGCGACCATCGCTTCCATATTTCCAGCCATGGAACGGACACTCAATGCAGTCACCAACAACGTTACCAAGTCCGAGATCTGCGCCCAGGTGGCTACAGATCGCATCCATGACAACCACGTCACCAGTCTGATCTCGGTAGGCAACCAATCTACGATCGAAAACATCCCGGGCAAAAGGCTTGCCCCTGACTGCATCACTCGAGCACAGCCGATACCATGAAGCCGGGAACTCCGAAAACTCGGAAATGTCCGGCGACTGCAAGCCTTCTGAGGTTACCACTCCAGAATCACTGATACTCATGGTGTCTCGCCGACTGGTTGTTGCTCATGGCATACGTCAACAAACATGAATCATTCACTCATTGCTGATGTCGTATCGCCCATTTCAATGACCAGTTTCAGCTTTTGCAACCGGCATGCCAATTAGAAAAGTTCTGACTGATTGGACGCGTTTGGAGAATGGCCGTCTTCCATCGGCAGACAGGAGTCTCAGCGGGACAACCCCGCCGAAAGTGACAGGCGGGAACATCTGTGAGTGATCGCAGAATTTCAATCTGTTCGGTATCAGTTTCCGCAGCCTGCAGCAGTCTGACTGCTCCCTCCTGCAGCGCGGCCATTGCATCAGTCTTCAGATTGCGAATCCATGGTTCTGAGGCACCCTAAAGATGTTCTTTGGTCTCAAAGAGCACCAGCAGGGGCTGCTCCGTCAGACTCAAGCCAGCCATTGCAGCGCGCTGACCAGCCGGTCTCTGCATCGTTCCCTGATCAGCAATTCAACGGAGACCTCTTCGGCTTGTGCCGCCCTCAGAAGCTACGCGTTGGCAGATTCCTCAACACGACCAGGTGTTTCTTAAAGGGGAAGGCAACAAACCAAACACACTGTCAGCGATTAAGTCAGAATCTGTGCAATTGGCATACCGGTTGCAAAAGCTGAAACTGGTCACTGAAATAGGCGATGAGGTGTCAGGGATGCGTGAATTCTTTCACCAGGCCGGCAACAACCAGCGGCATACTCCTGCCACGATCATTCAGCCGTATGGACCACATGAGTATCCAGGGCAACACATTCCCAGGGGGGTGATGTGGCCGGATTGAGTCTTCTAATTTGACCAGAGGCTGGCTTACATTCTACCCAGCTGCGGATTTGGAAATGGGTGTTCGAATTTCTATCTGTCAGTTGGCCGTCCCGGCAGGAGGTGCCGTATGACCCGCCCGTTCCGCATCGCGCTGATTTCTCCGAAAGGGCCTTTGTATCGGCGGAAGGGGGGGATCTTCCGAAAGTCACTGAGGTATATGCCCCTGACGCTGCCGACGCTCGCGGCTTTGATTCCGGACGAGATGAACGCCGAAGTCGTCTGCATTGACGAAGGCATCGACGACGTTGACCTGAACCTCAACGTGGACCTCGTGGGAATCACGGTCATCACCGGGACGGCGCCGCGTGCGTACGAACTGGCTGCAGAATTTCGCAGCCGTGGAAAGACTGTTGTGCTTGGTGGCCCGCATGTCACACTCGTTCCCGAAGATGCTCAGCCACACGCCGACAGCATTGTCGTCGGCTACGCAGAAGATGAGTGGCCTCGGCTGCTGACCGACTTCCAGCTTAATCAGCTGCAGCCTCGATACACCCAATCAGCAAACCTCGATCTTGCTGGTCGGCCGCTGCCCGATCGCAGTGTGCTGCCGGAACAGCGTTTCCTGACGGCGGATGTTTTTGAAGCAACTCGGGGGTGCATTCACGACTGTTCGTTCTGTGTCGTGCCTTCCGCGTGGGGCCGTAAGCCACTGCAGAAGCCTGTCGATGAAATTGTCGCCGACATCCGTCATCGGAATGCGAAGCGCGCCATTTTCATCGACCTGAATATCATCGCCGATCGCACTTACGCAGCACAGTTGTTTGAAGCATTGATTCCGCTTCGAATCCAGTGGTATGGGCTGGCAACAACATTACTCTGCGAAGATGTGACTCTGCTGGACCTCGCAGCAAAGAGTGGCTGCCGGGGTCTGCTGATGGGACTGGAGTCAATTCGACGTGAGAATCTCGAACAGAGCAAAAAGCGATTCAATCACCCAGATGGTTACGGACGTGTTGTCGAGTTACTGCATGAGCGACAAATCGCACTTCAGGGCTGCTTTGTATTCGGAATGGACCATGACACGCCCGCGGTCTTTCGGGAAACTGCCGAGATGGCCGTTGACATCGGTATCGACCTGCCACGATTTGCCATCGTCACACCATTTCCCGGCACCGGTCTGTATCGGCAACTGGACCAGCAGGGGCGACTGCTGACTCGAGACTGGAGCCTCTATGATGGCCAGCACGTCGTCTTCCAGCCTGCACAACTCGAAGTTGACGAACTGCTGCATGGGAATGAAGCGGCCTGGAAATACGCGTACTCCTGGCGCAATATTGCAGCACGTCTGCGACAGACTGCCGCTCCATGGTACGTCGCCATGTCTACGAATCTCGGTTATCGCTATTACGCTCACCGGCTTTCCCGATTTTATACGTGCGACTGGATGTCGAGGGTGAACCCGCTTCATAGTCTGTTGCCGACGGCAGCCGTGCCCCCTGTGGATGTCGTTTCAAATGGGGGCGGGTCATGACAGGAACCCCCTTCCGAGTTACCATCATTCATCCGTGTGTCGGTCGGCACATCGGAATGAAGAAATACATCCGTACATGGAAAATGGAGCCATTGTCAGCGGCTATGGTGGCCGCTCTGCTTCCCCCGGATGTCGAGCGCCGATTCTACGATGATCGGCTTGAGCAGATTCCTTTCGATGAACCAACGGACCTGGTGACGATCAGTGTTGAAACGTACACAGCCCGTCGCGCGTACCAGATTGCCAGCGAGTACCGGAAACGTGGCGTCCCCGTTCTGATGGGCGGGTTCCACGCAACGCTGTGCCCGGAAGAGGTTCTGCAGCACTGTGAAGCAATCGTTATCGGGGAAGCCGAAACCCTGCTGCCGAAAGTTATTGACGATATGCGTCACGGCCAGAACGAAGTCGTGTACCGCTCCAGTGAACGTCCCGCATTACAGACCAGTCCGGATCGGTCTATCTTCCGCGGCAAAAAGTATCTGCCGATCCGCCTTGTCGAGTTTGCTCGCGGGTGTCGCTTCCGGTGTGACTTCTGCGCGATACAGAGCTTCTTCAACGCGACTCACAGCCATCGGCCGATCGACCATGTGATCCGTGAACTGAAGGACACTTACAGACGACGACAGCTTGTATTTTTTATTGACGACAACCTGACATCCAGCCTGTCTCAGGCCAAGGAGATGATGCGAGCACTCATTCCACATCGAATACGCTGGGTCACGCAGACGGCAATCAACGTCGCATATGATGACGAAGCACTGTCACTGATGAAACGCAGCGGATGTCAGGGGGTCCTTGTTGGTTTTGAGTCACTCGATCCTGCTGCGCTCGGTCAGATGAACAAAGGCTTTAACCTTATGGACGGCGGACCACGTGAGGCGATGAAGAATTTCCGTCGACACGGTCTGCGGATCTACGGCACATTTATCTTCGGTTACGATCACGATACAGAAGCCACCTTTCGCGAAACGATGAACTTCGCTCGTGAGGAAGGTCTGTTCATTGCGGCATTCAACCACATCACGCCGTTTCCTGGTACACCACTGTATAGTCGAATGAAAAGCGAAAGGCGATTACTCTACGACTCCTGGTGGAACGATCAACGCTACAGGTACAACATGATTCCGTTCCGCCCAGCGCAAATGACCGCCCAGGAACTGGCCGATCGTTGTGTACAGGCGCGGCGGGAATTCTACAGCTGGTCGTCTATCGCGCAGCGGGCCCGACACAAAGTGAATCTGCGTGACCCCTGGATGTTCATGAATTACCTGATCATCAACGCGATGCACCAGCGCGATGTCGAGGGGCGAAACGGACTTCCCCTGGGCGATGCCAACTGGCAGTCCAATATTCTGCAATCAGAACACGCCGTAGCGGCGGCCGAACTTCTTCGCGAGAAACAACATGG
>CAJWGB010000336.1 GCA_913031625.1 uncultured Planctomycetaceae bacterium
GTGAGCCTGGCAGCCATGGTGGATTGCAGCGTCTTAGCGGAGCAGCGCAAGCTGCCCGGCCAGGCCCACTTGCGGGCTGAAGCTGTCGTGTCTGATTCGAATTCTGAGGGTCGTTCGGCCCGAGTGCTCGCGTACTTTCGCTAAGAGACCGGTCGACATGTTGAACCCTGAAGAATCGCAGGGACCGTCAGACTCTTTCCACAGTGGCAATGTCACTCGGCATCTGGTAACTCTCTGGCCTGTTGCCAGCTTTAGCACTGGAGAGAATCCTGACATGACCCATTCCCTTCGGCACATCGCCGCACTCCTCGTTATTGCGACAGTTGCCCCGATCCTGTTGGCCGCTGATCTCGCCGCGTCCCGTCCGAATATCATCCTGGTCATCACGGACGACCAGGGATACGGCCCCGTCGGTCGACACGGGCATCCGTGGATCCGCACGCCAAACCTGGACTCGCTGTACGACAAGAGTACGCGGTTCACAAGATTCCTTGTTGCACCAACGTGTGCTCCAACACGGTCTGCTCTGATGACCGGACGGCATCCGATGCGCAACGGAGTCACGCACACAATTCTCGAACGGGAACGCATGACTCTGAATGCCACGACACTTCCTCAGGTCCTGAAGACCGCCGGATACACAAGTGGCATTTTTGGAAAGTGGCACCTCGGCGACGAAGAGCCGTATCAGCCACACAACCGCGGATTTGACGAAGCCTTCATCCATGGAGCCGGTGGCATCGGTCAGGCCTACGCCTGCAGTTGCGCGGACGCTCCGGGAAACAAATATTTTGATCCCTGGGTTCGCCACAACGGAGCGTTCGTGAAGACCAAAGGGTTCTGCACGGACATTTTCTTTACCGCAGCGATGGGCTGGATCAAAGGCGTCAAGGACCGCAGGGAGCCATTCTTCGCCTACATCACGACAAACGCACCTCACGGACCGTTTGTCGCGCCTCCGGGCAGCAGGAAGCGATTCGAAGAAATGGGGTTCTCAGGCACGACATCGGGATACTACGGGATGATCGAGAATATTGACGACAATGTCGGGCGACTGATGGAGAAACTCGAAGAGTGGAACCTCTTCGAAAACACAGTCGTCGTCTTCATGTCGGACAATGGGATGACAGGTGGGGGATCCGGCCGAGGCAATCGTGCTCTGGGTAAAACAGCTGACGGAACATCTCTGTATCCATTCAACGCAGGCATGAAAGGGCTTAAGGGCAGCAGCGATGAAGGTGGATGCCGCGTCCCGTTCTTCGTCCGCTGGGATGGTAAAGTGGAACCAGGGCGAGACGTGGATCGTGTGGCAGCTCACATTGATCTGTTCCCGACACTGGCCGCACTTGCCGGAGCGGACCTGCCAAAAGACCAGGTCGAAGGGCGCAGCCTGCTGCCACTCGTGGCAAGTCCGAAATCCACATGGGAGGACCGGTACCTCTTTACACACAAGGGGCGCTGGAAGACCGGGCAGGAACCCAACGATTTCCAGTGGGTTAATTTCGCGGTCAGGAACCAGAAGTATCGGTTTGTCGACAACAGGTTTCTGTACGACATGGAGCAGGATCCGTCACAGACGACCAACATCATCGAGGAACATCCGGAAATCGTTAAACAATTCCGAACGGTCTATGACTCATGGTGGAAGAAGACCCGGCCGATGATGGTCAACGAATCGGCGCCGATGTCACCCGTGAGACCCTTCCACGTCCTGTTTGCGAGACAACAGCAACAGGGTGGAATCCCTGAGTGGCAGCAGCCCGAACTTTAAGCACGGCATGCCGTTGACCACCACGGCCGGGTTTGTTCGGGCATGCGGACATTTGATGTACGCCGGGGCGAGTGAAGGCCGGCTAACGGTACCAGCCAACGCGTGCGCCTGTAACTCCCGGTCAAACTGAGGACAGTACTGCTGGAAGGCTCAGCACATTGATGGCTGGCCACCAAATGTAGCTACCGTTGCCAGAAGGTGAGAAGAACCACCTCCAAGGCTGCCGGACCTCGCTCTTCCCGCTCCGGTCTACAAAGTTAACGACGGTAGAGGAAAGAGTCTGACGTCAGCAGCGAGACCAGCAGCTCACTGAATTTGCCCCCGGACTCAGCGTACGCACGTTCCGCGTTCACAAGAGTCCGGGAATCGCTCAGTAGTTCATTCCGCCCCATCCAGAAGCGAAAGGCGTGCCTGATAATCGACTGCCGCACGCGGCGAGACTTGCCAAGCCGCAGAACAAACTCCCTTGCGTCTTTCACCGGGCCGTCGACATCCGCTTCCCCTGTGCCGTAGATTGCTCCCATAGCATCTACAGGACGGACTTCAATTTTTCTTCGTTTGCGCATCACTGCCAGTTGCTCATCGGACAGCGACGAGTCCGGCAGATACTCCTGTTTGTCGGTGTCAAAATAGCGAGCCTGCCGAATCCAGCCTCGGTCGTCGAAACTTTCGAAAGGCATGCCCAGTGGGTTAAACAGCCTGTGACATTTCCAGCACCGAGCCTCTCTTGTGATTTCAAACTTCTCTTTCAGAGTTCGATCGTGACCTTCAGGCACAACTGCTTCCACATCAATCGGCAGGGAGGGGGCCGCCAGCGCCAGCAGACGCTCACGTACCCAGATTCCTCTTCTTACCGGCTGGTTCTCATCATTTGTCGAATGCGCGATTAACCAGCTGTTCGACGTCAGAATACCGGCCCGGAACGTTTCCTCCCTGAGCCTGCGGCCAAACTTCTGACCGTCTTTGTACCAGCGTTCGACTCCCTCATGTCGAGACTCCGGAAGCGTCATCAGCTTGTGTTGATACATCCGTTCAAGCCGAGCGAGCAGTACATCCCGATTCTCATTGAAGCGATTCGATGTCAGCAGTTCTTCAAACACATTGCTGTCTTCATTGACGATCTCGGCGACGTAACCGAGTGGAGCCGCAACCAATGCACGCGATCCAATCGCCGCACCGGGACTATCCTTGAACGTGCCCGCGGACTTTGAATACAGAAAGAACTCGTCGAAAAACCGGATGACACGAGGGTACCAGCCGAATCCTCGTTCGTCGGCTGATTGAATAATGCGTGCATAGAAAGCAGCAGGAAGTTCTCGTCTCCAGGGTGGAGCCCCCTGAGCAATCAGCGCGCGAACCAGTCTCTCAACACCAGCACGGTTCGTCAGCTGCCCGCTGGCAAGGGCCTCACGAATTAACGCCACATCCTGTGGCGGAGCGTCGCCGAAAGCATAGGCGACAGCCATCGCGATTTCCTGCGGTGATAACATCCGGCGCCCGTGTTTGTCTTTGGCACCGCGGCCGAGTTCCATGCGATACACGGCTTCGGTTGAGAGGTAGATTCCCAGCAGAGTAATCTTCAGTCCGCTTCGATTGCCTGCCTGTTTCATGTTGGCACGCATAAACTCAAGCAGCCGTTTGAGTTCCCCTTTGCCTGGCTCACGCCCGGTCGCTCGCAGAAACTCTTCAGTGATGATCTCGCTCATCTGCTCGTCATTGGGTGCGGTGTCACTTTCCGCAATTGCCTTGAATGACGATCGACTCTGCATCAGCTCCGTGATGATGTCCTCAAGCGCCGCCTTCAGAGTCAGGAATCCGGATTCATCCATGACCTCCTCCGAAGCATAGTCTCGAATCCCACCACCGCCTGAGGAATAACTCACGGGCTCTGCCTCCACTCCGCCAGCTCTGTTCAACTGATACCGTTTTCCGCGGTACACGTGAGGACTCATGCGCCAAAGCCGTGCAGGCGTAAATGAAGGAGTCGTAATGGTGCCGCCAAACAGCAGTTCGTGATTAACTCGGTTCCCGTGCTCCGGAAGCAGCAGTCGAGAGCGAATCAACTCACCACGACCTGCCCCCTTCAGGTACTCCCGGATCCAGTCAGCCATCTGCTCCCTTTCAGATGGTGGCGGCTGAGCATGATCGGTCGGCGGCATAGTACCGATTTCGAGCTCGTCCAGAATCCGCAGCCACAGGTCCGGCGGGGAGGCACCCTTACCGCCGAAACTCAGGGACTGCAGCGAAACATCACCCGCTGCGTCTACTGCTCCGTGGCACTCCACGCAGTACTTGCGCAGCAACGGCCGCACATCTGCCCTTCCGCGGGATGAAGCCACGAAGACGCAGACCCCAATCAGGGCGATCCGGACGACGCGACTACAAACCATTCGAAAACCGATCCAGAGCGATTGGCACACACAACATTTCATTGGCCTCGGCCGTAGTCAGCTCTGCAGCCGAAAAGACGTCCGCATTCTTAAAACCCAAACGCGGATGGCTGTTCAAAGGTGGAACTTAGCCTTCCTTTACAAGACGGCGAAGAACAGAGCGGATATGAGCCACATCGGAGACGCGTTGACCGGCATCAACCGCCAATAAGCCTTCGATCAGCTCTTTCAGATTCGGGTCCAGTGCATTCCATTCGTCGATAGCGCTAAGCCGCTCTGAAAAACCATCAATGTGCAGGTTCAATGCCAGCTGCTGCTCGACAAGAATTCCCCCAAACATTTCGAGCGATAAGACACCCAGACTGTAAAAGTCACTGCGAAAATCGCCCGGAAACCCCTGCAGCCTTTCCGGAGCAAGATAGCCCCGCGTTCCTGAGATTTTGAAGCTCTGCGTGGTACCGGATTCAGCAAGCCCGAAATCCAGCAACGCACATGCAGTTCCACCGCGGGAAACCATGACGTTGCCGGGCTTGACGTCGCGATGAACGATACCGATACGATGCACGGCTTCCAGAGCGTCAACAATCTGAAGAAACAGATTGGCGGCGAGGTCAAACGTTAGTCGCGAGCTCTCATTCAGCCGTTCCTGGAGAGTCGTCCCGTCCAGCCACTCCATTACAAAAACGGGCGACTGCCGATTCTTCCGACATCAAAGATCTTCACAACTCGCGGATGATTTAGCCTCGCTAGCTGGCGTGCTTCACTCAGAAACATCTGCATATCTGGTGCACGGACATTACTTACCTTGAGCGTCTTGATCGCAACTTTTCGCTGCAACTCTTCGTCGACTCCCTCGAATACGACTCCCATGCCGCCTGCACCGACGGTACGTACAACTCTGTATCTCCCGATCTGCGGTGGTAATAAATGCAGCCATTCTTCGGCGTTGCACGGCCTGCAGTGGCTCTCGCCAGTATCCGATCCTTCCAGAACAGTAGGGGCGCTTGCGGCTAATGATTTGGAGTTCGACTCCAGTACCTCGACCTCCCCCATCTGCTTCCATTGAGTGTGAAGATCGGTACCGACTGAAAGAGCCTGAATCGGAGATATTCCCGATTCGCAAGCCCCTTCCAAGGCATCATCCAGTGCATAAACGGAAAATGCGCAGAATGGATCCCCCCGTTTGCAGCAGGACTCTTCTTTAATTTGCAGATTCTGTGAAAAACAGTTACCCATCCCTAAGAGAATTCCATGGGCCAAGGCACACAAGCCTCTGCGTGAACTGTAAATGACCTGCATCTGCGAATCCGAAA
This sequence comes from uncultured Planctomycetaceae bacterium, assembly GCA_913031625.1. Taxonomy (GTDB): domain Bacteria; phylum Planctomycetota; class Planctomycetia; order Planctomycetales; family Planctomycetaceae; genus Fuerstiella. Next base: position 5,475 of record CAJWGB010000336.1, read on the forward strand.
TCTGATGGCATTGGATATCAGCAGGTTCAGCACCAGGATTACCAAGACGCACCGTGCGATGGATTAAGCTCTCCAGATTGCTTAATACTTCAAACGTACGCCATTCCGGATGCAGCATGTGCTTAGCAAACCGGAGCAGCTCTTTCGCCGCAAACTGCCCCACGGACATCAGCGCGACATCCTCCTCGATTTTCAAATGCTCGCAAGTGGCCCGAATAACCTGCATCACCGCTTCATCAGGATAGTGCTGAATCGGAGAAAACCTTAACTCCGAAAACCCGGCCTGAGTAAGAATCTGCAGCCATGAATCAACACCAAAGTTGGTCTCGACAAATTTCTGCACTATTACGCAAATGGAACCGTGCACGGCTGAATCCTGATTTGTCAGTCGGCCTTAAAAATGCCAGCGCATCGGCTACTTAAGGGTGAACACAATTATTTTGTACACTACTCTCTGCCAGTAATAAACTAGTTACAGAAATAGGTACTATAAATAAAATATAAAGTGATAAAAAAATTGATTTAATCTTCATGTTAATTTGATATTTTGTTTTATTTCTAATTATTTGTATACAGTAAGAGTTTTTA
>CAJWGB010000337.1 GCA_913031625.1 uncultured Planctomycetaceae bacterium
CATTCGGGACGTAGAGGTCGCAGGTTCGAATCCTGTCATCCCGACTCGCATTAACCTGTTGCCGAATCGTCACTTACGATTACCTGCGGTTGCTGAAAGACGGACGGAAAAACGGTCACTCCCACTTTTCCTGCCACATTTCTGCGAACGACAGAGCGGCGTGAAAGGGAACCGTTTCACAACTCCACTCAGGAGAAGCTGCGATGTCGAAGAAACGCAAGCCGTCCTCCCTGCTTCACAAGCCCACCGGACAGCCGCAGTGACATTTTTTCGACCAACATCTCAGCCGCCCGGGTGTCCCGCGGCGGCGGCTGGTACTTCAATGCCGACTTCTGTCGGTCGGCGAAGCGGAGCGAGGACCCGCCGACGAGCCGCCACAACAACGTGGGCTTTCTGGTGCTCCGCAGTTCCGTCGAACAGGCAAGCAAGTGAGCGAAGGCCCGGAGGGAGCGGGCGGAGCCACGACCGGAGATGCCGAAGCGGACAAGTGTACAGGCACCTTGGAGGTGGTGTAAATTTGAGCAATGGCTTTTGGTTGTCGACGATCTGCAGACGGCTCTCGATCAGTTTGCGGCGATCGCCGGGGAGTTCAAAGAGTGACCGCTTCTTCATGGAGGCAGGAGACTCATCGCTACCACACTTCTACCACCACCGGTTGAAACGACCCGAAAATCACAGACGCGCGGTACGTATTCGGTCCTGTTTGCCATGATTCATGGATTCCGCATGCCGCCGTTCTTCATGCTGAGCGGGTTTTTCACTGCGATGCTGTGGCGGAAGCGAACGCTCTCGGGACTCACAAAACAGCGATCGGTTGCGTGAATGCTCAAAGATACGCTGAAAAATCCTGTATCCCAGGCTCAGGCAGGGGCCCAAAGACGTCCTCCAACAAAACGGGGTCTGTGCTAGGATCACCTCTTCAAGAGGAGTAAATCTGCTGACGGCAGATGTAGGAATACCGCGAGATCAATTGTGGAAGATGCCGTTCCGTTTAGATTGAGACGAGATCTTGAAGTCCACCCGGCTGAAGACGGGGCAAATGTGTGGACAGTTAAGGACCCTGTCCGTCTCACATACTTCCGACTGGAAGCTGAAGAAATGTGCTTTCTTCAGCTGCTTGACGGCGCCACATCACTCCGGGATCTTCATCAGCAACTCACCGCCGAGTATCCGGACGTGGAGTTTGACGAATCGAATCTCAGGCAGTTCCTGACTAACGGCATGCACTCTGATCTGCTCGTGGCCACAGTCCCCGGCTATGGTCGCGAGGTTGTCCATAGAAAAAAACGAAAACAACAATCGAGGATACTTAGTCGCTGTTTCAATCTGATTTCCTACAGGTTTCGGGGTATTGACCCAACGTTTTTGCTGACCGTACTGGACCGATGGCTGGGATGGACATTTCACAGATCTGCACGGATCCTTGGTGGATTTCTTGTAATCCTGTCATTTCTTCTGTTCCTGACCAGATGGGAAACCCTTGTCGCTGAACTCTCCGTTCTGCAGCAGCAGCTGACTCCGTCGAGTCTGCTGTTCTGCGCGATCGCGGTTGTCGGCATTAAGATCATCCACGAACTGAGCCATGCCCTCACCTGTTATCGTCATGGGGGTGAGTGCCATGAAATCGGGATTCTGCTGATCGGTGTCATGCCAATCCTGTACTGCGATGTGTCTGATTCGTGGATGGAGCGCAATCCTGCAAAGAGAATTCAGGTGTCAGCTGCGGGCATCATCGTTGAGATTCTGATTGCGTCCGTCTTTGCACTTCTCTGGATGGCAAGTGTTCCTGGTCCTGCCCACGCACTGTTTCTGAATATTGTGCTGCTTTGCTCGTTGAACACTGTCCTGTTCAACGGGAATCCGCTCCTGCGTTATGATGGTTATTATGTCTTCAGTGACATGCTTGGGATTCCCAATCTGATGTCTGAGGCGCGAACATGTGTCGGCAGAGTATTTGACAGGTGGATTCTGGGGCAGTCGAGCCCGGACATGGCAGAGTCGATCCCCCGCCGGCTCCTGCTGCCGGTGTATGGCATTGCAGCAATGACCTATCGCTGGTTCGTTCTGTTTGGCATTCTCTTCTTCATTTACAGCCTGCTTAAGCCATGGAGACTGGAAGGTCTTGTCGTCATCCTCGCCGCGTCCGCAGGTGCCGGAATGCTCATGTCACTTCGTGGATTTGTGGTCCGCCGCTGGCTCTCGGTTTCGCAATCCGGTTCGCAATCCGGTTCGGGGCGAACACGTGCCATGACAGGACTGCTGCTTCTTGGTGCTGCAGTCGCTGCCGTGCTGTTCCTGCCCTTACCGTATTCCGTGACCGCACCGTTTACGCTGTCACCGGGTGTCAGCAGCCCAACATATGTGCAGTCTGCGGGCGCTGTCGCTTCTCATGTGAATTATGGAGAAACGGTCACCTCGACAGACACGATTGCGCAACTCCACAATCCGGACATTCTTGCGTCGATTGAAGTACAGACGGCAGAGTTGCGGCTTGCAGAAGTGCGGCTTCGCAATCTACAGAGTACACGAGATGTGAATGAGGCCGCGGCGGCAGCGATTCCGGCGGCAGAAAAGGCAGTTGCAAGCGCCCAAATCAAACTTCAACAGCTTCTCGCCGACTCAGGGCGGCTTGAGCTCAGATCTGACAAGGCTGGGACAGTGTACCCACCGCGGAATCGACTGCGTGATGATGCAGCAGTCGTCAGAGGAAGATCGTGGGATGGACTTCCGCTGTCTGAGGAGAACCATTCTGCATGGCTTGAAGAGAACACTCTTGTCTGCTGGATTGGCAGTCCAGCTGATTTTCGTGCCATCGCATTCGTTGACCACTCCGTGAGCGAATTTGTACGCGGTGATGCGAGCGTGACGATCGAGTTCGATTCCATGCCCGGCGTTTCAGCAACGGGTCACGTGACGGAAGTCGCATCCTCAGACAGTCCGGAGATACCGCCCGAAATTCAGCTCAAAGGATTTGTGGCGATGGGCGGAAGTGAGTCGCGGCCCGTAGAGCCGGTATTCGCGGTTCAGATTCGGGTGGATGACTTTGCTGGCCCTGTCCCACCTCTGTATTCGACAGGTCATGTCGTCATACAGTGTCGTCACCAGTCACTCGCCGACAGACTTTGGCGAATGTGCGCGGAGACCTTTGCGTTTGAACTGTAGGGCTTGTTCGTCAGGGAATGATGAACACCAGGCCGGTCACTGCGGCGGCCTGAACGGTGGCCGCTCTCCAGGACCATTTCGGAAAGTACGTTTCCCGCCCGAATTCACTGCACGTCGGACAGTCCGGAAGTGCTCGGACGCAGTCACGCGGATGATCGACCGTTGTCAGGTATGGAATCATCACGAGTTTGGCACCAAACAGAGCAGCCGACCGAACTGTGGTCAGACAACCGTTCCCACTGCCACAGCGTTCGAGGTTCGGATCCTCAAAGTAAAGGGGATGATGGCAGAACCGATACGTGTTGCGAGGTGCTCGTCGCAGTCCGTACCCGTGGGCAAAGTAATATGCAGGAGCATCCTTCTCGATGAGATCACAGGCGTTTTTCTTTCCCTTTTCCACGATGTTTTCCGGTCGCTTGAGTTCGAGTTTCTGCCGGTTGCCGGGAATCTCTGGTGGTTGCGTGCTGTGACCCTGTGTCGTGATGCTGCCAACAGGGGCAAACAATCCCGCAACTCCCTCGCCACCGGGATCCTTGCAGGCTTTTGATGCGGGAATGTCGTAGGTCTGTTCCTGCGGAGCCCGCGGAGCGGCGGGACGGATTGACCCATACGCTGCGAACCTTCCATGATGCTGCTGTGGTGCGGGTTCCGAGTCATCGATCAGACCTTTGAGGTCATTAAGATAAGAGCCGCTTTGTCCAACATCCTGAGGCAGTCCGGGTTGCAGATCGGTGAGTGATCCCCGCTGGACAATCCATGGTTTCTGACCATTGATGAGTGCGTCAAGTTCGGCCTCCATGTCAGAAGGCGTCCAGACAGGTTTGAGTGCAGCAAGTTCATCCATGTAGGTCTTGCCAGTCGCGTCATCGGATCCCTGAGATTCAGGCAGGACCCCGGACTTCCCGACAAAGTCCCGAAAATTCAGATTCGGATCCACATTCAGGAACGTGTCCCGGTTCAGATTTGGGTCCTGCTTGAGAGACGGGATCACAGTGGGCGAGTAGCCGGCTGGCTGAATGATCGGTAACTCGTCCGGCTCTTTGAGAAAATCAGGAGTTGCCTGAGATCCTGCTTTTCCTGCCGCAGCGGCGACTGAACTGTCAGGGACATTCAGAAATGGCACGGTTGCGTCAGTTGACAATTCAGAAAACTTCGGCAATTCAACGGATGTCATGCCGACCAAACCGCGCGTATCTGCTTTCGGCGATTCCTTTGCAGGGACCGGACTCATCGAACCAATGGCGACAAAACCACGAGTTGCCTCTCTGTCGGCATCAGCTGCACCGTTTGAGTCTGCGATGACTACGAATCCCCGGGTGGACGTGTCACGTGACTGTGCGAGGGTGTGAGAACTTCCGGTGGGACGCCACTTTTCCTCTGCGTCTGCTGAGACATTTAGCCCAGCTGTGAATGCGAGGAGGAGAATTATTCTTGGCATTGACTCAGACTCCATTCGGGCAGCGATGCTGCTGGCTTCAGAAGCGCAATCCGTGCGGCCTTCCACTAACGGTTTCGGCCCCTTTTGGGCGAAACATGTATCGATCAGCGTGGGGAATCGCCAAGCCAGCGAAACTTACCGGCATGGTCGGATCAATTGAGCCAGATTACCCAATCGTCTCATTCCTCATAACTGGCAGCTGCCTGAGTATAGGCTTTCTCGACACCACCCGTGTGAATTCTGTTCCTGGAGTGCGTCTGTATTGCCGATGGGGATAATGAAGGCTGCTGCCATGTGAGCTGAGGACCTGCTTCAAGCTCAACTCAAGACAGAGGGTGTGGGTATGAGTACTGCAACAATTCTGGAACGAATTCGCTCTTTCTTCCGAAAGAACGCGAAGTCTGAGACGAAGCGGAAACGACAACTGCAGCTCAAGCAACTCGAAGAGCGTCGAGTGCTGAATGCGACGTTCGCCTTTGATGGAACTGATCAGTTGCTGCTGAGCAGTTTTGATAATGTCGGCGGAGGGGGTACCGGGTCCACAGACCTGGATGTCAGTTATGACAGCGGTGGCGGTGTAAGTGGTGAGCTTGTATTCACGCTGAATGATGGCGTATGGACTGATTTGGGCGTCGCAGACCCAGGAATCTCCGTCGTTGGCGGAACGGAGCTCCGTGTCGACCAGACCATTTTTGAAGATGGCGGTGACACTCTGGATATTCAGATTCTCGACGACACTGTCGGTGCCACGGATGTGATGCTCAATGTCACGTTCAGCAGTGCAGTGAGCCTTCCTGATTCACCCACCAACGGTACTCTGATGGCCGATGTGGATGGCAACGTTGACATCGATGCAGCGCTCACGACGAATGGGAACAGGATCGACATCAATGCCGCAGGCAATGTTGCCATCAACGCAGGCATAACGACGCTGGGCGGCACGGTGAACATCGATGCTGCAACAACGGTGACGTCTACGGCTGCTGGAACCATTACCACAACTGCGGCCGCGGACAGCGGAACCGCCAGCGGGACGGTCAACATCCTGACCGTCGATGGTGACATCACTCTGGCTGGCAACATTGACACATCAGGAGCCGACCATTCCGGAGCAGCAGACACTGCAAGTGCCGCTGGACAGGTCGATATCGCCACTCTGGACGGTGCTGTCACAGCCGCAGGGATTGACGCCTCCGGTGGAAACGCAACGGGGGGAGGAACTGGTGGAGCGGCGGCTGCTGTTAATGTGACGTCAGCGGACGCTGGAAATGATGAAACTCATAATGTCACCTTGAATGGAGCCATCAATACCAGCGGTGGAACCGGTACAACGGCAGTCGGCGCGTCTGCAAATGTCACGATTGTGTCCGACAATAACGTGACTATTGATCAGGCCATCACCACGAGTGGTGGAAACGTCGACATCGTTGCGGCCACGAACATCGCCGT
>CAJWGB010000338.1 GCA_913031625.1 uncultured Planctomycetaceae bacterium
TTATGGCGAGGGCAACGACGGCTATGGTCAGTTTGGCGGTGGCGGACAGCAGGGAGCAGCCCCCATGCAGGGCAACCTGCAGCAGCGAGACCTGATAGAAGCAGTCATCAAAGGCCTTGTTCGAAACAACACTCCTCAGGCATGGGCTCTGATTGATCAGATCACGTCCGGTGCGCTTAATACAAATCTGCCCCCGGAACAAAACAGCGAAATAGTCCTCGGAGCAGTATTCACTTCTCCAGAACCGGATCCAGGCCGCGCCACTGCCATGCTGACGACAGCAGTCAACCAGGCGATGGCGGCTCCGGAACAGAACACCGGAACTCTGCGAATCCTGGCCGGCATTAACAAATCGGTTTCAAGTCACTTCATGGGACTGACTCCGAAAGACGCTCGGCCAACTTCGAGCCAGCCTGGGCAGCAGGGCCAGCCGGGCTTTGGTCAGGGAGCACCTGGAATGCAGCCAGGCTTTGGCGGAGCACCCGGAATGCAGGCTGGTATGCAACCGGGACAGGGAGCCGGCCCCGGTGGATATCCAGGGATGCAACAGGGGGGGCAGCCAGGAGGCGGCGCTTACCCTGGTCAGGCGGGTCCAGGCGGTGGATATCCCGGTATGGGCCAGGATGATTATGGCGAGGGCAACGACGGCTATGGTCAGTTTGGCGGTGGCGGACAGCAGGGATTTGGCGCACAGGGCGGTTTGGGAGCCCAGGGCGGCGTCCAGCAACAAATAGCGATCAGCGCAGTCAAGCCGATGCGAGTTTCAGAATCACTCATGGTCCCGGCAGCAAAGGTGCTGTGGAGCAAGACCATTCAGATGCGGCTCAGCTTCCTGCTGAAGGACAACAACATCTCTACTTCCCCGGAGCTCTTTGCCTACGCAACTTCAATACCCAGCAAAGCTGTTCGAGCGGAGCTGTTCAAATCATTTAAGGGATCATTTTATGATGGTCCAGGTGAACTCAGCACCACGCTTCGTGATTATGCAGGAGATCCAGGAATTCTCGCCGTACTGAAGGCACTGCCACGTGTTCTGCCCCGTCCAACGACTGGTGCAGCAGCCAGGGCTCCCAAAAGTCCCAAAGAGGGCTGGATCACAGCGACACAGGAAGCAGTCCTCAGCCTTCGTGATCGACTCAAGGCTGTCTCCGGCAATGCTGACATTGCCTATGAAGGAAGGCTTCCTGTTAGGTTGCACAAGGACGCGTTTAAGGAAAGCTCGATCCACATTGCCGTTCCCGGCCCGACTGATTCACTTGAAGATTCTGCTCCGGAAGAGACAAAGCTCTTCTACACGCGTGCCGTAGTGGACAGCCCCAGCGGAGCCATTATAAAAAAAATCGTTGCTCACTATAAAAAGAAGGGACTGCGACGTGAAGACCGAGCTCGAGGGATCCTTTGGTTCGATGGTGTTAACACGAAGGATAACGGAACAATCCAGACAACAGACATCGTGATCAGCCAGGCATCGCCTCAGCGACAGAGTGGTGGCGGATACGGTGCGTACGGCGATGGCGGTGGTGCCGGATTCGGTGCGGGTGGTCCCGGCTATGGTGGCGGTCCTGGACAGGGAGGCCCCGGTCAGCAGCAGGGCGGAGCAAGTTACACGGTGGAGGTAATTGTTACGATCACCACTGCTCCGGACGCAGCTCCTACCGAAGACGCTCAGAAGACAGCTGACCTGTCAAAACTGTAAGCCACAGTTCTGACCAACAGTCCAACTACAGTCGCCGGTCGCTTGATTGTCGCCGGCGACTTCTTGTCTGAGAGCCTCGCAGATCACAATGAATCGATTCAGTCATCTGGCAACAGATCACTATTGCAACATGCATCTCAACACAGAGATGCCGCTTCCCAATTCTCGCGAAGCCGTCCTTGAGTTCTTTGGTCGCGTCCAGAAGTCGTATCCGATGATGCGAAACTTCTATACGCGCGACAACGGCGACTTTGTCATGGAGGAAGACAAGGATCAGCCGTGGCACCGGTGGCTTTCACTGGAACCTCGTCGCATCTGCAGCGGCTTCGTGAATCCCTCTGACCCGGACCTTGCAGAAGAACAGCATCGACTGATTCTGGAACTCGTCCCGTACATGCTGACAGTCAGCCCACTGGACTGTGAAGCGCTGGACTACATGATGGGGTTTGATTTCGCCTATCAGGGCAATCACGATCTGCTGGTGTCTCGCGCACTTGGCGCGACCCCGGCATACGAACGACTGCCAGCCCTTGATGGCGCGGTCGTCCTCAACTGCGAACCATCGATGACAATCAGTCTTGATGACTCCTGTCGGCTGCAGGCGCGATTACTTGTGGAAACACGAACCAACGCCTATCACGTGCGCAGGAATGATTACCCTGACGAGCCGCTCAGCGTCTATTTTACGGTGCGGCAATACGGAAGCATGGAACACGACGCTTCATTCGCTGACCGTCTGACACAGTTGAAGCAGAAATGTGAAGAGCTGCTGGAGGAGTTCGTCATTGACGATGTCCTGTTACCGCTGAGTCAGGCAATCGCGGCGTCCTGAGGCAGTAACTCCTCTAACGGCACTGAGGCGATGGTGAACGACCTGCACCAGACAGCCTGTCCCGACCATGTCTCTCGTTTAACCGGCAGACGCACGCGGTCCCCTGCGACCTCCGGATAAACAACGACTGCCGGGGTTCGCCTCACTGCAACAAACGGAAACACAGACTCGTCGCGTCGACCAGAGAGGTCTGGTATACTTAAATTCTCTCCTCAGCGTTCCGTTTGTCCCGCCATCGAGTTCGCCCGTGTCACGCCTACCTGCATTCCTCACACTTTTCATCACTGTTGCCGCTGCGGTCATCGCTGACGAACCGGATTTTACCAACGAACAGATCGAATTCTTCGAGTCCAAAGTCCGACCGCTGCTTGTCAGGCACTGCTACGACTGCCACAGCACGGACGCGAAAGTGCTCAAAGGCGGCCTTTACGTTGATGGTCGAGAGCAGATTCTGAAAGGCGGCGATTCCGGTGCTGCTGCTGTCGCGGGCGATCCCGGCAAGAGCCTGCTGATTGACGCGGTTAACTACAAGTCTTACGAGATGCCTCCGGACGCCAAACTGAGTGGCGAAGAGATAAGCATCCTCGATGAATGGGTGAAACAGGGTCTGCCGTGGCCGCCGGTGACGACTGTCGATGCAGCACCGCAGCAGGAATCAGAGATCGACTGGGATCAAGCCCGCGAATCACACTGGGCATGGCAACCCGTTAAACCAGTGGAAACAGAAGCAGTGGGCAGCGACGCAATTGATGAGTTGATTGCTGCACAGCGTCTTACAGGCGGCTTGAAAGGGTCAGCACCGGCCCCATCTCATATTCTCGCACGCAGGCTGTATCTGAATCTGTGGGGAATTCCGCCAACGCCGGAGCAGGTGGCTGCGTTTGTCAAAGCCGATCAAAAGGGACGCAACACAGCGGTGGCAGCCCTTGTTGACAAACTTCTGGCATCCCCGCTTTATGGCCAGAGGTGGGGACGCCACTGGCTGGACGTTGCACGCTACAGCGACGGCTATGGCGGGTTTCTGGACAACAGCGCTCTCAACGATGCATGGCGGTACCGCGACTGGGTGGTCGACGCTCTCAATCAGGACATACCGTATAACAAGTTTGTCCGCCTGCAGATAGCGGGCGATCTGACGGGCAGTCGCAAAGACGCTGTCGCCACAGGTTTCTTTGCACTTGGTCCGACCTACCGTTCTGACGGTGGTGATCCCGACAGTGTGGCACAGGCCAAAGGCGAAACGCTCGACGATCGAATTGATACGCTGACAAGAGGCTTGCTCGGCATCACCGGATCGTGTGCCCGCTGCCATGATCACAAATTCGATCCTGTTCCCCAGCGAGACTACTACTCACTCGCAGGCATATTCAATAACTCAGCCATTCACAGTCTTCCCCTTGCCGACGACGCCGTTGTGAAGAAGTACAACGACCATCAGAACCGAATCAGGGACCTCGACAAACAGGTTCGTGAGAAGAAGAAACAGGCCAAAGACGACGCAGCCAAAGAACAGGTCCGTCAACTCGAACAGGAACTTGACGCGTTGCGCAAATCACTGCCTCCAAAGTTCCCGACGGCTCACGCTCTTCGCGACTCAGGAAACGGAGACATGAAGGTCGCTCTTCGAGGAAACCTGAGGATTCAGGGTGACGTGGCTCCCCGTCGTTTCCTGCGGATTCTTGCGGGTGCAGATCCAGATCGTTTTCAGGACGGAAGTGGCAGAAAGCAACTCGCTGAAGCGATTGTCGACCCAGCAAATCCACTCACAGCTCGAGTCTTCGTCAACAGAGTCTGGATGCATCATTTTGGACATGCACTTGTTCGGAGTCCTTCCAACTTTGGCCGCCTTGGACAGCTGCCCACTCATCCCGAACTGCTTGACTGGCTGGCTTCAGACTTCATCGAAAATGGCTGGTCACTGAAGACACTGCATCGAAAGATTCTGTTATCAAAGACATGGCAGCAAAGCAGCGAGTACCGAGAAGATTCGTGGAACAGCGACGGAGATAATCGCAATGTCTGGCGAATGACTCCGCGACGAATGGACGTGGAAGCATGGCGCGACTCCATTCTCGCCGTCACCGGCGAGCTGGACACGACTGCTGACGGCCCTCCTGTTGACAATATCACAGGCAGTCGACGCAGAACGCTTTATGCGAAAGTGAGCCGGAACGGTGATGTATTTGCCTCTGACCGATTCCTCAGGCGATTTGATTTCCCGCTGATGCGCGCAACCGTTTCGAAGCGACCAAACAGCATTGTTCCTCAACAGTTCCTCTTTCTTCTGAATAGTCCATTTATGCTGGAGCGTGCTCGAGCTTTTGTGAAACGGTTGCATCAAATGGAGCCAGATGACACGGCTCGAATTCGAACAGCTTATCAGTTGCTGTACAGTCGCCTGCCATCCCAGGACGAATTGCAGATTGGGACGGACTTCCTTGCAGGTCCGGCGGACGGCGAGCTGAAGCCGTGGGAACAGTATGCTCAGACCCTATTGAGCTCAAATGAGTTTATGTACGTGAGGTGACTTATGTTTCATCGTAATCCTCTTCCGCCGTTTAGTCGTCGTGATGCTCTGCGTCAGATGGGGGCGGGCTTCGGTACACTGGCTCTGGCGGGCATGCTGTCTCCCGAGCAGGCGGCTGCAAACGGGACATCGGCAGGCTCAAGAGCAGCTTCACCGCTGGCTCCCATGGCACCCCATTTCCCGGTGAAGGCAAAGCACGTCATCCAGTTGTTCATGCCGGGAGGCCCGTCACAGGTCGATACATTTGATCACAAGCCCATGATTAAAAAGTTCGCCGGGCAAAGACCGGAGATCGTAAATCGCAAGACGTTGCGTAACACGAAAATGGGCCTGATGCCATCGCCGTACAGTTTTCGTCAGTACGGTCAAACGGGCAAATGGGTGAGTGAGATCTTTCCTCACACGGCAGAGCTCGTCGACGACCTCTGTTTCATACACTCAATGCACACGGACATTCCGGAACATGCCGGTGCAATGATGATGATGAACTCCGGACATCTACAGCCGGGCCGTCCCAGCATGGGATCGTGGCTTGTATATGGCCTGGGAACAGAGAACCGGGATCTTCCAGGATTCATCTCCATGAGTTGAAAAGCTAGTTCTTCGCTAGTCTCGCGGTCTAGATATTCTGGAGTAAAGTCACGAATCAAGGCGATCTGACGTCTACCCAATTCTGTTGTACCATAATCCTTTTTAGCAAGCTCGTAAAGAGCACGCTTGGTAGTTTCAGAAGGTGTCTTTTCCCGAAATGAAGTCAGTGTAGCTTGAACAAACTCTGTAGCTTCATCAGCAGTTAAACCAAATTCACCTTGAACTCTTTGGTGAACTTCATTCATTTGTGCTTGTTGTTGTTGATAGGCTTGCTGTCTTTTAATTTCATTTTGCCTTTCAGCTTCTATGTTATTAAGTTTTTCTTCAACAAGTGCAGTTTGATATT
>CAJWGB010000339.1 GCA_913031625.1 uncultured Planctomycetaceae bacterium
TCGCCTCCGCCATTCCGGGAGGGTCCATTGTCGTGAGTTCCTCGAACGATCGAGTTTCATTGATTCGTGCCAGAGCTGCCATATTGATCGGCCACCATGCCCGCCCGCCCGGGATCCCGTGATCGCCAAGATCAATAGGAGCTTCCGGAAAAACAAAACGACAGGTCTCCTGAACAGCGTCGCTGCTACGAATCAATTCCGGCCCAAACTGTGCCAGATCATCACCGGGAGCACCAAAACCATGGCAAAGCACCACAAGTTTTTGCGGAGCAGACCCGGCAGGCAGATTGTCAAAGATGCGACAACGTAACCCGCCGTACGACTTCAATTCAGCATTCATGAATCAACCTGGGAAGTGAGAATACGTGGACAACCGGCAGAATACCCGCGCGCAGCCAAACAGGGAGTCACTACGAGCGATGATTGAACGGGGCTGGCTATTCCTTTTCTTCAGCCGCTCGTTTTGCTGCGATTGCAATCCACTTCTCTGGATCATCCTCAAAGGCAGCTCGGCAGCCGCTACAGCACACCCAGTAAGACTTGCCTTTGTAGGACACTGTGGTTGTGCCGAGTCCCTGCGAGATAATGCAGGTCCGTTCACCATAGTCGCTGTCGCTCAAGGCGAAAGAAGTCCCTTCGCGCTGAGTCGAAACCGTATCGTATCGACGGAACTTCGCGGTTCCGCGTCTCTTGGATACTTCCAGCAGGTATCGATTATTCTCCTGCTGGTTGAAAGCAAACCGCCATGTTTCGCCGCCCACTTTCTCCCATGACTCCGTCGTCTGCGTGAATTCCAGAGTAAATACGCGATGCAGTTTGTCGTCGTCTCCAACAACTTCACGAACCGGCTCGGTAAACTCACCCCTGTAGTCCCGAGCAACCCCGTCAGCATCCGTCGCCCGCATCGTAAACTCCTCACCATCCCATGAGAGAATGGCTTTCCGAAGGTAGGGGCTTTTGTCTGACTCGAGCGTCAGACTGGGAGTGTCATTCAGATCCCAGATCCACTCGTGTACGTCGACTGCCTTAAATCCTTCGTATTCCTTGCGCGTCGTACCTCTCCACTTGCCAAGCACAACCTGCAATGGCTTCAGCTTTTCCATGACAGACGAAAGTGACGTGTCGGCTTCACCTTCTGAAGCGTCGCCTGCAGCACCGGAATCTGCTGAACCACCTGAGCTGATTGATTTGAAGACATACGGCTCAGAGTCCTCCTGACCGGACGATGAGTCCTGCGAGACAGGGAGCCCTTCGCCGACAGTGGCAGAATCATTCGATGATGCAGTCGCACCATCCTGCGCATCAGATTGCTCGGTCGGAGCGTCAGAACAGCCCATGGCAAAGACGGCCATGGACAGCAGGAACAGGTTCAAACGAATCATGTGTTACTAGCGTTGGTAAATGGGAAGGTAACCTTTGTCCAGCTGCAGAACGATGCAGTTGATTGCCGTCGCGTAGACTGTTCCGATCTGGCGATCGGCCCATGCTCCGCCGGAATTCACTTCCTTGAGCAGTTTGCCGGACATTTCTTTCCTGTACTTATTCCACTGTTCGCCGCCCTGACGATAAATCACCTGAGCGTAGTAGAAGTGCATGTAGTGCCAGTGGCCTGTGCTGGCCTTCAGCGGTTTCCCCGGCCAGATTCGTTTCTCACAGAATCCACGCATGCGTTTGATCAGTTCAGTATCGTACTCCCCAGCGTTGAATAAGGCCGCAAGGGCAGCAGCAGTGATTGGCGGCCTCTCGCCTCCACCACTGCGAATACTATACATCACACCGCCCGTTGATTTGGTGCAGTTTTCGATATACTTGATCGCTCGATCAATGATCTCTTTGGAAACAGGGATTCCCGCGTTGCGGCACGCTCGCAGACCCTGCACCTGAGTAATACAGGTAGACCCTTCGTCGAAGTCACGCCCCTCTTTGGCCGAGACATACCCCCAACCGCCGAGCTTCGTCTGTGCATCTGCACAAAACTGAACAGCCTTCGTCAGACACTTGCGAATCTCTTCACGACGCTGAACGTCTTCTTCCTCACCGTAGACCTGACTGAGGAACAGCATTGAGAAACCGTGGCCGTAAGTATAGTGGCCGTCGTTCTGATACCCGATAAGTCCATTCTCTCGCGAGTGACGCAACAGAAAGTCAACGGCCCGCTGAATCTGCAGTGAATATCGACCAGTCGTGGTCGTGGAGCCCTCAGCCAGCATCGCGGTGCCCGCCAACGCCGTCATTGCAACTCGGTAAGCGCCCCGTTCTGCCTCCCAGTACCCCTGACGTTTTTGCTGAGTCGCCAGCACGTCCAACGCACGCTGCACGGCCTCTTCAACATCATCGTCAATCCTGTTGCCGGCAACGACGGATGACTGCAAAACAATCACCCCACACGCGAGCGCCGCAATAATCTGTTTTCCACAATTCATGTCACACCTCAGAAGAGGAACAGCTGATCCGTATTCTTTCCGTTTCCTGCCGTCCTGTCACCTTCGATTTTCAGGATCCGACGTCCTTTCCGCGAAGAAGTTTGGCCGCGAGTTCTGATTGCACAGCACCAGGAGCGTGAGACTGCTCCAGGATCTGACGAACCTGCTCCAGGATGCCTTCCATTTCGTCCGTCGCATGCAGCACAGACATGACGGCCTGCTGAAAATTAGTGTGGGTGGACGCCCCCCATGCATCTTCCCGAAACTGCTCTGCTGCCTCGCGCAGCTTTCCGATCTTCTTTCGGGCAAACTTAAAATAATCCGGCGGGTCGTCCACTCGAGACTCAATGGCCCGACTCATATCGAACACGGCACGGACAATGCCCATCAACTCCGGATAGTCTTCGACCTCATCCGAATGCTTGATGAACGTCCGAACCATCCATGCATGGGCCATTTTCTGCTGGAAGAGCGTCACCAGAGATGCCAGGTCTGCATCAGTCGTCATTTCACTCTCCGACATCGCTATTCGTCTGCAGACTCAGTGTTATATTCAATCAGGCTGCAGATCTGCTTATCTCCAAGCCGCTCGCGACCATTGAGGAATGCCAGCTCGATTACAAATGCCGCCCCCACCACTTCGGCTCCCTGCTTCTCTGCGAGCATCATACACGCTTCGATCGTTCCGCCAGTCGCGAGCAGGTCGTCCACAAGCAGCACCCGATCGCCCGCAGCAACGGCATCACTGTGAATCTGAAGCGCGTCAGACCCGTACTCGAGGTCGTATTGCAGTGTGCGAGTTTCGTAGGGAAGCTTGCCCGGCTTGCGAACGGGGACAAACGCCACATCCAGTTCCATCGCCAGCGGAGCCCCAAACACAAACCCACGCGCCTCTGCCGCCAGAACGGAAGTCACGCCCGCGTCTCGAAACGGTGCCGCCATCTGCTGAATGACTTCCTTCATGGCGGCTGCCGACTTCAGCATTGGAGTGATGTCGCGAAACATGATCCCGGGCTGAGGGAAATCCGGGATCGAACGAATGTAGTCCTTGAGATTCACAATCCTGTCCATGCGATATGAGAGATGCGGAGACCGCTCCTCTGCGGTCAATGTTGCCATTATCCAGAAGCAGCCGAATCTCACAATCGAGTGATCTCCAGTTGGCCAGCCAATCGTGGGCCGGTTGCGAGCGAAATGAGGTTCGGCATGGCCATCGATGCAGTATCCAGAGTGCCTTGCCAGCCTTCGTCGTTCCACGCCTCATCCCGGACTTTGGCTCCCTTTTCACACCGGGGGATTTACGCAAGACGACTGACCCACTCCCCCCTCCTCCAACCGGCTGTAACGATTCTGAGGAAAGTACTGATTGTCAGACGAGCGACTGCCGATGAATCAGGAGGAGAGAACCTGTTTAGGGTGACACGTTCTGCACACGCAATTCGTGCCGAATCAGCACCCGAAGAACGAACGACGAACTCGGTCCTGCGAATCAGCAATGTTTCCGGGGGCGAACGGCAACAGAAGTTGTCATTTCCGGTTTGCAGGCCGGGTCCTCGTCGTCCTTCAACCTGAACGGAGAGAGAGAATGTTGAAACGAGCAGCTCTGGTGGCCGTGTTCATGCTGGCCATCTGCATGAGCAACAAGACGCAGGCGGCTCCTCCGGGTCAGCCCGCGGACTGGCAGCGGTTCTATTACTATCCGTATGTGTACTATCCGCACAGCTTTCAGAAGCAGCAGGTACACAACAGTCTGTACTACAAGTACCCGGCCGCGATGCGGATTCCCGTGTACAACAAGTCGTGGTACAACTTCTATCCGACGGATAAGCCTTACCACAGCGGACACCACTTTATTCTGGATGTCTTCTGATTTCGGGTCAGGCAAAAAGACGCAGGGCCGGGTGAGTCAACAAACTTGCTCGGCCCTTCTGCTTGCGCGAGATGTTAAAACCAGTCGGTCGAAGTTATTGCACGATTTCGCAGTCAGGAATGATCTCCTTTAGCGCCTCCACGGCAGCATCAGAAACATCCGTACGGCGCAGATCCAGCAACACGAGGGAAGCCACGCCATCCGGGTTCATTTCGAGATGCTCAATGGCTGCGTCGGTCAGCGTGCACCCGGGAAGCTTCAACTCGGTCAACGCCCGATACTTTGAGCGGTGATTGTAGCAGACAGACGTCACGATATTAGTGCGGTGCCAATCCAACTCCACGCCGGTCAACGTAATCCGAATGCTGCCTTCCGGGTTCAGAACTTCGATTTTCCCGCCCAGCTTCAGCACTTCTTCCTCGGGAGTCCCAACGAAGCAGCCGCTGAAAAGCACCAGCGTTACGGTGAAGATCAGAAGGTGTTGAACTGGCTGTGTCGTTCCGGAACCCATTGCAATAGTCCCATCATAAGAATCAAGTTGCACGAGTCCTAAAGTACGTCCGCACTGACTTTGGTTCACGCCATCCACGAACATTCCGGGGGCACCACAAAAAACTCTGCCGCGCCGTCTCCACGTGCGTCAGGGTTACGGCGAGTTGGTCTGAGCGGCGGCCTTGAGATGCTGCAGGCGCTCCGATCCTCCCTCGGAGACGTCCATCAGGAATCGTGCCACATCCAGAAACTGCTGTCGACTCCCCAACTGATTCACCAGCCCGGCCGGCATCGCCGACACCTGGGAGGGAAAAGTCTCCTCAATGATGTCGTTGTCGATCCGAATTTCCCTGCCGCCAGCCGGCTCGCGCAGAATGAACTGTTCCCCTTTGTCGCTGACCTTGAACCCGGTCACTACCAGCCCCTCGTCCGTCAGCACCGAGATCTGCTCGAAGCCCTTACGAATTGACTTTGACGGATTCAGGACGGACTCGACGAGATATGCGTCATTGACACCATCCCGTTTTGAGGCCAGATCCGGCCCCAGACGTTCGCCCTGACGCGGATCGTGGCACTTGGCACAGGAAATCGCCTGACTGTAGAACAGCTGTGCCCCTCGGGTGGCGTCACCTTTTTCACGGGCTTCATGGGCCAGATCCTTCAGATCGGCTGATGCAAGCATCTCTGCCAGTGACATGACTTTCGGTTCGTCGCCCGTAAGCCCCTTCAATGAGAGTTCATGCACTGACCAGTACTTATTCGGCGATCTGCCTGTCTGAGTCACCTTGATAAATCTCACCGCGTCGGGAATGGAGATTTCGATCGTGGTGACAGGATTGTCACCGCGACCACTCGCCACGATGTCACTCCAGTTTTCACCATCTCTGGACACAATCACTTCATACCCGCGCGGGTAATCCGCGTCAGACCCTTTGGTATTCAGAGTAAACGACGCCACGTGGACAGGCTCAGGCAATTCAATCATGAACCACATCCCCGGCTTCTGAACAGAGCCGGTGTCCCAGCGTGACCCCTGATTGCCATCGACCGCGTTCCCGAGACTGCCCCCGTTGTGGCTGGCCGTGAGTTTCCAGTTACGCCGCAGCTCTGGCGGGTCAAACGGCTTCAGCTCAATCAGTGTCCATGGCCCAACTCGATCCTCAGACTCGGCGCGTGTCCTTG
>CAJWGB010000340.1 GCA_913031625.1 uncultured Planctomycetaceae bacterium
CTTTCCAAACTGGGACTGCCCGGCCTTCGAACAGGGATAGTCGTAGCCCCGCCCGACATTGTAGAAAAAATCGAAAAGCTAAATTCCATATTCAATCTTAGCTGCGGCGGAATGGGACCGGCTCTTACGCGAAGAAGCATGGAAAGCGGTGAGCTATTGCAGAAATGTCGCGATTTGCTTTTACCGCATTATGAGAAAAGGCGAGATCTGGCTGTGAATATGCTGATTTCAGGACTGGCAGATAAAGGCCTGCGAATTCATGAGTCCGGCGGAGCATTCTTTCTATGGCTGTGGTTCGATGCCCCGCTTTCGACTACGGAGCTTTATCGCAAGCTGAAGGAATCCGGCGTAATCGTGGTTCCCGGGAAATACTATTTTCCCGGCCTGGCCGAAGATTTCGATCATCGGGACCGTTGCATTCGCCTGAGTTTTTCGCAGGACCTGGATACAATCGAAAAAGGGATTGAGATTCTTGTGGATGTGGCCAACCGCGAACTGGAAAAACTATAATGAGTAAAACTTCCGAAATCATTAACCTCCTGCGAGAGCGGCAGCTACAGCATGAGTTGAGCCTGCTTAGATCGAGCGCTCGAACGACAGAATTGCAGAGTCGCTACCTGGATCTCTTAACCCGGAAATCGGATTTTACTCTGAGCGAAGCGCTGCGCGCCGATCCGGCGCTGACATCACGCTATCTTGGGGTGTGAGATATGCCGCCACTGTTTGAAGAGCTTGACTACCGACAGACCGTTCTGGGGGAGCTGATCCTGCGCCGCCGCCGGATCCTGAAGCTTGACCGCGATGTGGTCGAGGTCATCCTGAATGAAGAACATCTGATGTCAGACATGTTCACCGCCTCGGAGGTTGCGAGTTATGAACAATGACTGCAACGAGAACAGTTGGCGGTCCAGGGGCAGTTTTCCGTTATGAACATAGAGCGAGTGGGAGTCTCTCAGGTCCCCGTTGGGGTCAAGATCTCCGGACTGAAACACGGGGCGACCCTGTGGATCAAAGACCATCGTGCGGAGAAAGAACAGCCGTTCCGCATCGAAACCGGTAGGGACACCGTGGCCGGGCATTGCATTGCCGACGGTGGTGGAAAACCTGAGATTCTCGCAGTTCGCTTCATCGATGCAGATATCACTGAGGGAGAAAGCAGCTCGCAGGACCTGGCGTCTCTGGGTGTGCAGTTCTGCCAGCGACTGATACTGCTCATTGAGAATATGGCGGGCCCTGATTCTCATGACCTGGTCGTCCCACGGCCTGGGGAACACCATTCTGTCGCTCACTCTTTCTTCAAATTCGCGAGTCCCCCAGCCGCCGGAGTCGTCAAACTTCAACCAGTCTCGCATCGTGGCGAGTCCGATTTTGTCGTGCCCACGCTCTTCGAGAATGGCTTTGGGATTGTGAGGAAACAGGCCTCGGTGAATGATCGGGTAATCAGGCCCGGCCATCATGTGGTTTGTATGCTTGCGGGGAGGTGTGGAACGGTTTCCAAGGACAGCTGCCGGAGCAACATCGTAACCCAGGGGCTTGCCCGGTATGCGTCCCATATGGCAGTCCTGACAATTCTGACCGCACTCCCGAGCAGAGTGGGACTGTTTGTATTCACTGAAAGCGTCTTCAAGGCGGAAGCCGTTCGGTGCAAACACATCGTGACAGGAACCGCAGAAACCGGATGTTGTCAGCTGGAAGAATCGGTGAGACTTGTAGTGAATCTCACGAGCACGTTCGCCGGAGTTCATCCTTGTTGTCAGTACTCCGTATTCATCCGGATTGTTCAAAACGTCATACAGGACTCGGCTGCCGATGGGGCCGTAGACTGCCTGATTGACATCACCGGAGACCAGTGCGAGTCGCCCAGCGCCTTTGCCCCATGCCTGATTAACGCGATGACAGACAACACAGGTCACCCCTTCACGGGCAGCAGGAGCGCGGTCCATATTGCTCATCGCAATGGGCTCCTTCAGGGCCATTCCGACCGGTGTGTGGCAACGAATACAGAAGTCGCCCAGTGTTCCATTGGTGAGTTTGATGAGTTTGCTGGACATCGCATTGAAGACCGGCGACATCTGAGCATAGGCGTGGGGACTGGTGGCCCATTCCCTGTAGTGCTGTGGGTGGCACTTGGCGCAGGCTTCCGCTGACGGAAATGGTGTCGATTGAAAGCACTCTGCGTGAGCCTGGTCAACTGCGTGATTGATGACTGTCTGCTGGGCGGTCGTCTTGCCGGATGCAGTCTTGGTTACAACGGAGTGCACGTTGTCAGAGGGCGGGGCGAACGGACGAGGGGGCCCATTGTTCACGTTATGGTTGAGGACCGGTGCCTTCGAATCTGCTCGAAGCGGAGACCTGGAATGGGGCCCTCTTCGCACGAGGCTGTGGCCGTGCATTGCAGGCTCTTCGCTGGCGGTCAGTCTGTTGACACTGCTCAGGAGGACCCACCCGGAGCCGGCAAGCAGAGGTATCAGAACAAGTAAGCCAGCTGGCAGAATCCTCTGTCTCCATACGGATTGCTTCATCATGCCTTTGCCTGTCACTGATCACATGGTTGATGCGCCGGCCTGCACCAGTACGACACCGGTTCTATCGGCGTCCGGTTTTGACAGTCGCACCGAATTTCGTGGTGCTGCTGCCTGTGATGCTGGTGGCAACAACTGTGTCTGAAGGGTCGGCAGGTGGAGGATGCTGATCGGCATGGTCTGCCGGTGCGGGGCGGCGCGTTTACCCTCGGTGTGGCAGGGCATTCGGGGGGCGGTGAGCATTTCGGCTGCGTAGTTCAGGCGGGATGGGGAAATGTTGCGGGCTGCATTTTTAGCGGCGCGACGCTTGTGACTGTGGGGCCACTTGCTGACAATGCCGCTGCTCAGACCGAGCCTGCCATACGTCGTCTGAGCGTTGCTGCTCTAAGTCCGTCTTCAATTGTCAATTAAGCCTCGAAATGCCCGCTGTCAGTCATCCGTCCCCTGGAGAATTCGGCCAGTATGCCGAACAGGCGCGTTTCGTGCCCGTCTTCCGTCAGCTGACAGCAGATACTTTGACCCCGGTTTCAGCATGGCAGCGAGTCGCCACCGGTGACTGGTCGTTTCTCTTCGAGAGTGTCGTTGGTGGCGAGAAGATTGGACGCTACAGCTTTGTTGGCAGTCAGCCGTTCCTTTCTCTCACGTCATGGGACAAGCGGGTTCAGCTTCGCTTTGCGGACGGACGGACGATGGAGTGGGAAAGCGACGATCCGCTGCACGAGTTGGATGATCTGCTAAAAGACTATCAGTGTGTTCCGGTGCCCGGACTACCCAGATTCTGCGGCGGCGCGGTCGGATTCGCAGGTTACGATGTCATTCGCTACACCGAGCACCTGCCGAATACTCCGGAAGATGACCGGCAGCTTCCGGACATGTGTTTCGCCCTCTATGACACGATGGTCGTGTTTGACCATATCAGGAAAATGGTGCTCGCCGTCGCGCTTGCGGATACGAAGGACAAATCTGCTGAGGATGCGCGTGCTGAGGCGGAACAGAAACTGGAAAACCTTTGCAGTCAACTGGGAGACACAGAACGTAAAATCAGCCTGACGGATATCGATCTGACAGTCGAGCCTCAGATGAAGGCGGAATCCAATTTCACAGAGGACCATTTCAAAAGCTGCGTCGAAAAGTGCCGGGAATACATTCAGGCGGGAGATATTTTCCAGGTCGTCTTTAGTCAGCGTTTGCGGCATCGCAGTGAGGCGAAGCCGCTGGATGTTTATCGTTCTCTAAGAATGGTGAATCCCAGTCCATTCATGTTTCTGCTCCAGTCCCCTGAATTACACCTTGTCGGCAGTTCACCTGAAATCATGGTTCGCGTCGAAGACGGAGAGACGACGATTCGGCCGCTTGCCGGGACACGGCGGCGTGGTAAGACGGCTCAGGAGGATCGAGACCTCGCCGCGGAGTTGCTGGCAGACCCGAAGGAGCGGGCAGAACACGTCATGTTGATTGATCTGGCGCGCAACGATGTCGGCCGAGTTGCTGAGTTCGGGTCCGTGGACCTCAGTGACGTGATGGTCGTGGAACGTTACAGCCACGTCATGCACATCACGTCAAACGTGACTGGCCAGCTGCGAGACGGAATGACGGCAGTCGAGGCATTGCGTGCCGGACTGCCAGCAGGGACTGTTTCCGGCGCTCCGAAAGTCAGGGCGATGGAGATCATTGATGAAATCGAACCCCACAAACGTGGGCCCTATGGTGGGGCGGTCGGGTACATCGACTTCACCGGCAATATGGATACCTGCATCGCTCTGAGAACTCTTGTGATGCAGAATGGTATCATCGATGTTCAGGCGGGTGCGGGGATTGTCGCGGACAGTGTTCCTCGACTTGAGTACAAAGAAACGCTCAACAAAGCGCGGGCTCTGTTGAAGGCGATTTACGTTGCGGAAATTCAGCTCTCTCAGGAAGCAGAATGAGTCCCTGGGAATCGCTACTCGGCCATAGTGAACAGCGTGAGTTGTTTCGACGCTCGGCAGCGCGGCAGAGGCTGTCGCATGCCTATATGCTCTCCGGCCCTGCGGGAATTGGCAAAAGGCTGTTTGCGCAGCTACTGGCGCAGAGTGTCTTCTGCCGTGAGCATGGATTTGCTGAGTTGAATTGCTGTGGTGAGTGTCGCGCGTGCCGTGGTTTTTCTGCCGGGACATGGCCGGACTTTTTGCAGGTTGGAGTCCCTGCCGGAAAGAACGTCATTCCGATCAGTAAAATGGTGGGCGAAGAGGGGCGTCGCGGAAAAGAAGGACTCTGTTACGAACTGTCGATGTCTCCTCAGGCTTCTGATCGACGAGTGGCCATCATTGATGATGCTCAAAAGATGTCCCCTGAGAGTGCTAACGCACTGTTAAAGACGCTGGAGGAACCGCCGGCCCAGTCAATGATTCTGTTGATCTGCGACCATCCTGACAATCTGCTTCCTACGATCCGCTCACGCTGCCAGAACGTTCGATTCTTTCCGCTGACGGAAGTCGACCTGAAAGAGCTGCTCATTAAGAACGAGATGGCAGAGAGTGAAGAGGAAGCCGCGGCTGTGGCCGGCCTGGCTGAGGGCAGCCTTGAGACGGCCGGTCAGCTGTTGAATCCAGACCTGCGACAAATGAGGAAGTCGATCACGATTCAACTGGGCCAGATGGAAGCCATGAAGCCTCTGCAGGTTTCCGAGAAAGTGATTAAGGGGCTTGAAGAACTGTCAACCGCCGCTCCGGAACAGCGTCGAAATGCACAATGGCTGCTTAGGTTTGTGGCGGATGCCATTCAGGCACGACTGCGAGGCCTTGCGACGGGTGATCTTTCCGATCCGCTTACAAAACGCCTTGGTGCACGGAAGGGAGTTGATCTGCTCGCACCAATGCTTGCTCGGACGCTTGAAGCGTCCCGGCAACTTGACGGTTACACGCCGATGAAGTTGGTGATGGAAGCACTGTTCGATGATATTGCGAGGATGTTTCGCGAGTCAGCGAAACGCAGCTAGAGCGTATCCGATTCAAGATCGGCGTCTTGTCGGGTTACCGGGCAACCAGCGTCCGGACGCTTGCCCGTCTCGGCTACAGGGAGCATTGCTCCCAACGTTAAACGTCGACGGATGCGATTATGGTCTCCTGGAATCGGGTCTGGTGCAGCGTTCGATGACGAAGTCCACCAGTTCCTGGCAGTGAAAATATCCGGGCCAGAAACTGTGTCCCTGACCTTCCGCTTCGATCACTTCAATCAGGTCGCCTGCGGCAGCAGATCTGTAGGCGTCTCTGAGTGCTCCTGTGTTGGCGGCGAGCGGGACAACGTTATCGTTAGTGCCGTGGATGATGAATACAGGAATGCGAGCCTTCGCGAGAACGTGTGCTCGCTTGACCGGGTTGAGGGATGCCTGCTGTGCGGTCAATTCTTCAGGCGACATCGCGTACGCACTGGCCGCCCGCTTCACGCCGGGATA
>CAJWGB010000341.1 GCA_913031625.1 uncultured Planctomycetaceae bacterium
GGGACCGGCACGACACCAGAATGGGTTTGTCCGTCAGCTTGAGCAGCTCGCCGACTTCCGGTTTCTTCTTGAAATGGTCAAGGCACAGCTCAATTAGATCACACTTGCGAGACGCGTTCAGAATATCCGCAGGCGCTAGTTTGCGCGAGATGGGAGTCACGGAAATACAGATCATTGTCAGCTATGTACCAATCAGTGTGAGTAAGTTCTGGCAGTTTATTCAGTCTGTAAGGGCTTGTCCTGCTTGCGCTGCAACAACCACCGCCAGCCAATGGCAGAGAGAATACAGATGACCACGGTCAACGGAGTTCTCATGCGAGCGTTCGCCCAGTAAACGGTGTGCATTACGACGAATGATCCTATCGCAAGCCAGAGGATCTGTATATCGCTCCGCAGAGTCTCGCAGGTGCGACGCCCGTAACAAGCCAGCAAACTAACGACAAGACCCAGGCCGACACAGGAGTACCAGATCCCGCAGGCCACACGGATAAGAAGATTCTGATCTGCTCCCCCGGTCACTGCAAAGAATCGCGACAATCGAAGGATGCAGGCTTTCAGGAACGATCCGGGAGCACCTGAAATCTCAATTCGGGACTGACGGTAGTACCATCTGTCCATCGCGACTTCATCTCTAAGCTCGACGCCATCCGCCACCGCTCGGGTCTTCGTTTCCTGCTGCCATTGTTCGAGACTCTCGCCATGCCATCTGCCGGATGGCCCGTTAACGACCTCTTCGAAAAACACACGGTTGTTGCCAAGAAGCAGCGTGTAGCCACCATGGGTTGTTGCCGGAATGAAGGCACCAAACTTTACCGCGTTACGGATAACCCACGGGGTCAGCACAAATCCGGCCGCAACCGAACAACAAACAATCCGAACAGCTATCGGTCTTAACGGACCACCGGACCTGAACTGCTGACATAGCATCCCCCCCAGCAGAAAAACCATACAGATCATGCAAATCGGGCGACACAATGTGCCGAACCCAAAAAAGAAGCCGGCGACCACCCACACCCGGACAGATTCCTGACGGCTTGCGCGAAACAGAAACAGCACGGCAACTGCCAGCAAACCGCCCGCAACACATTCCGTCATTGCAAGTACACTATATCGAATCTGCAACGGATCGAACGCCACACCCACAGCAGCCAGAAAAGTCCAGGTACGACTGAGTAGAACAAATCGTCCAATGCAGACAACCGCAACAACCTGAACGAGACACCCTACGAGGTTCCAGCCAGTCACCGCGTAACTCGGCGGCACCCCGATCTCCAAAAGGCCGGCCAGCAAACCCGGATACAGTGGGGGCCGGAATGCAGTGGGTACTTCACCACCGGGCTGAGCATAGGCCCCATGCCTCACAAGGGTATTGGCAAGTCGAACATACGCATCAGGGTCTCTCTGCAGATCCTCTGAGGAAAGCCCTGCCATTGCCAGACGCAGCAACGTGGCAACTGCTATCAGGATGACCAACCACCGGACAGGAAACACAGGCGATGGTCCTGAGTCCGGTGTATCTGATTCAATCACCTGATCGTCTGTCACGCTCAGACTCCGGGATCATGAATAAGATCATCGTCAAAGTAGTTGGTCCCCATTCCAGCATCGATAACAACCCCCTGCGAGTTGATCCCGGATGACTGAGGACTCAACAGAAATGCAACTGTCGAGGCGACCTCGGAAGTCTGCACCGCCTTCTTACGCAGAGTCGCTCTCTCCGCATACAAATAACTATCAACATAGCCTGGAATCCCAGCTGAAGCAGAGCTCTTCAACAAGCCGGGACACACAGCATTGAATCGAACCGACGAGAACTTTGAAAATGACTTGGCGAGAAAACAGACCGAGGAATCGAGTGCTGCTTTGACCGGCGCCATGTACCCGTAATTCTCAGCAGCCATCCGCGTCGTCGAAATTGAAATCGTAACAACGCTGCCCGTATCTTTATCCAGCAGACCTTCAAACGCCCGGGAAACGGCAATGAGCGAAAAACAGGAGATGTCTACGGCCTGGAGAAAGGCCGGTCGAGGTGTCCGGTGAAAAGGAAGCCAACCCTCGGAGTAATCGGCAAACGCGATCGAGTGCACGATGCCGTGCAGGACATCTACAGACTGCCCCACTTCCTGCGCCAGCCGATCAATCTCATGCTGCGACTCCACGTCACACAGGAACACGGAAGATTCCGGAGCCAGTTTTCGCACTGTCTCTGCCCGCTGTTCAGAGCGCACCGCAAAAATGACATTTGCGCCGTGATCAAGGAGCATCTTTGCGGACTGCCAGGCCACGCTTTTTCTGTTGGCCACTCCCATGACGAGAATGTTCTTGCCGGTTAA
This sequence comes from uncultured Planctomycetaceae bacterium, assembly GCA_913031625.1. Taxonomy (GTDB): domain Bacteria; phylum Planctomycetota; class Planctomycetia; order Planctomycetales; family Planctomycetaceae; genus Fuerstiella. The sequence goes on from CAJWGB010000341.1 coordinate 2,334, forward strand.
CTGGAGAAAATCCATGCGACTCTGAGATTTGAAATGTTGGCCTGAAGGTAAGAAGGAGCGGCATTCTGGCGAACCTTCTGGTCGCCATCAACGTCTGGCCGAAATTCGCACTCCGGAGTTCTCACCGCTGTTCGGTTCGGAAGATTAACCCGTCTGTGACTCCCCGTTCATCAGAGTTTGAAGCCGAATCATCAGTTCATCACGTTGCCATGACTGGTCTTTCACAGATTCAGGCGTGTAATCATGAATTCCGTCTCCTGAGGAGGCCCCACAGCTACCAGCCTCAACGAGGTTTGTCACCCAGTCCGGAACATCAGTATCCCGACGGAGGTCAGGAATCAGCCGCGCATAGACTGCTGACCAGATATCAAGGCCTCCAAAATCGCAGACAGACAATGGGCCACAGACCGAAAGCCGAAATCCAAGGCTGCCCCGAATCGCTCGATCAATATCTTCGGCTGATGCGACGCCCTGTTCATAGAGGTCCCATACTTCTCGTATCATGGCAATCTGCACGCGGTTCACCAGAAAGCCGGGGACCTCCTTGTTCACGCGAACAGCCTGCTTACCGATCCGATTGTGAAGATCGATCGTGGCAGTTGTCACTTCTTCCTTTGTATTCGGACCGGCAACCACTTCCACGGTCGGAACGAGGTGCGGAGGATTAAACCAGTGCGTCACAATGGCACGTTCGGGTGTCTTCATCTCCACGGCTGATTCACGAACAGTGAACGTCGACGAGTTGCTCGCAACAATTGTGTCGCTCGAAATCAGTGACTCAATCTGCCGAAACCACTCCACCTTTACCTCACGGACTTCAGCAATTGCCTCCACCACGAACTGGGCATCAGAGACTGCTTCCGCCTGGGAATTACATACCTGAAAGCGATCTAACGCCGCCGTTGCATCCGTATCCGTCATCGCCCCGTGATTCACGAAACCGCTGAGATTGCTGCGAATCCGTTTGCGGGCGCTCTGACGCGCAGTGGGACTCTCATCCCAACCCTTCACTGAACAGCCACCGGCCGCAAAGGCCTGAGCGATTCCATGCCCCATTCGACCGAGCCCAATGACGGCGATTTTATTAATATGCGGGGATGACATATTGTCACTCCAGTAGTTTCAACTGTTCGATGTCCATGAAGCACACCAATGAGCATGACTGGTGAGCATACCGTGCAGGATGCTACGGAAATAGTGGCGAGTCAATCTCCTCTCCCTGAGTCAATGAAGAACAAGATCCTTGTTTTTGAATACCTGCACGCGGACGCAGATTTGTCCCGGCAGGTTGATCCCAGCATGCGTGGCGAAGGTCGCGGAATGCTCGAAGGGGTACTCTGTGACCTCTCAGGCATTCACAATGTGGAAGCTACGGTCGCCTGCAGCGAACCTGCGTCTACAGAATTCGAGAACTTTGGCGCCGCGCATTTTGTGATTGATTCGGAGGGCCCGGTTCAAACCGGCAAAGCATTATCTGAGGCAGCTTCTCAGTTTGATGCCGTAATCCCGATTGCCCCCGAATGCCGGGGAATGTTGACGAGTACGGTCGGCGCCGTCCGAGCGGCAGGACATCTCGTCATCGCCCCGTCCAACGACAACATCGACATTTGCTGCGACAAATGGAAAACATGGGAGCGACTCCACGCTGCCGGAATACCCACAGTTCGCACCATGCTTCCTCCAGAGGTGACAACCTCAGGCGACTGGCTGCAAAAGCCTCGCGACGGAACCGGTGGAGGAGGTATCGTCCCCTTTCGCCCCGGCGAAAACCCAGCGGTACCATCAATTGTGCAACCTCGCCTGAGCGGCACCTCGCATTCCGTTTCGATCATTGGCACGGGAGACCCCGAAAAACCCCTCGTGCTGCCAGCCGCAGACCAGGACATTTCATGGCACTCCGGCGAACCCCGGTATCACGGCAGCTGTGTCCCGTCAGAAGTAATTCCGAAGGACGAGTCACACGCCGTGGCCGTCATGATTTCGCGTTGTCTGCACCATGCATTCGGGTACCTGAACGTTGACCTCTTTCATTCATCCGCTGAAGGACTGCAGGTGCTGGAAATAAACCCGCGAATCAGTTCGACCTACATTGCGTACCGCCAACTGGCCGAATTTAATTTGATGGAGGCGATGCTGGCACCCGTGCTCCAACTAAGCGTGAAACGCACTGCCCCGGAAGTGTGGAAGAACCGAAACGTCCGCCAGAGTTTCCACTAGAGCGTATCTGAGAGACCTGCAGCGTATCTGAGAACCCCTGTCGGGGCGGTCTGAAACTCAGGTCTACGCAAGCTGTTCCTGAAAGACAGCTACTCCGGCTTCGAGGGCTTCCCCAATCTTATCGACATGCCGGGCTCCTGCTTCCGCCATGTCTGGACGGCCACCACCACCGCCACCGGCAACCTGTGCAGCCGCCTTGACGGCGCTGCCAGCGTTGAGTCCTTTCGATTTCACCAGAGGTTTACTGACCGCTGCGATCAACGCCACCTTGCCATCAATTTCTGCTCCCAGAATGACGGCCACGTTATCGTTACGATCACGAATCTGATCCACGTATTCTCGCAGCACCTCACGCTGAACATTTTCCAGCTGCCTGGCAATCACCAGGACGCCGTCGCTTTCAGTCCCGGACGCAGCAAGCTCCGAAATGGCGTCAGCAACTGACGCTTTTGACAGTTCTGCGATCTGACCTGTCAACTCCTTCACCTGTGCCTGTAACGCTTCGATTCGCGCAGGCAGTTCGCTGGCTCGAGGAGCCTTAAGCTGCCGCTGAAGTTCGGCAACCAGTTCGTCAGTCTCCCGGCCTCGCTGCAGAGCCCGGGGACCTGTGATCGCATGAATTCGCCGGACGCCCTTGGACACCGGTTCTTCGGAAACGATGCGGCAAAGCCCTGCCTGCCCGGTGTTTGTCAGGTGAGTGCCACCACAGAGTTCGACGCTATAGTCACCCATTGTGACCACACGCACCTCATCCGGATACTTCTCGCCGAACAGAGCCATCGCGCCACGTTCCCGAGCATCCTCGATTGGCAGAAGTTCTGTCACGACGCTCGCGCCCTCGGAAATCTTCTCGTTGACGATATCCTCCACCTGACGCAACTCGTCCTGTGTCATCGCCTGATTGTGGGCGAAGTCGAATCGCAGGGCATCAGCTTCCACCCTCGAACCACGCTGCGTGGCCTTGTCTCCGATGGTCTCATGCAATGCATGATGGAGAATATGGGTTGCCGAATGGGCACGACGAATTCCCGCCCGACGGTCAGTATCAACCGTGGCTGTCACAGTGTCGCCGACGGAGAGCTTCCCTGAATTCAGAAACCCAACTGCAACGAACAGCGATTGCTGATGCTTCTGACAGTCAACAACGTCAACTTCGAGGCCATTCGCAGTCAACTTTCCGACATCACCAACCTGACCACCAGATTCTCCGTAGAACGGAGTCTTATTGAGGACGATGGCGAAGGCGTCGTCGAACCCAGCGGGCACTTCTGTCGCTGACTCCTTGTTAACGAGGAGTCCAATCACTTTGCATTCCGCAGTCTCGGATTCGTAGCCGAGAAACTCCGTATCCCCATGGTCTCGACGCAACAGATCAAGCGGCCCCGCAGACATGACATCAAAA
>CAJWGB010000342.1 GCA_913031625.1 uncultured Planctomycetaceae bacterium
CGGGTCCCCCCGTGCAGCCCGGTGCTCTTTCCGCTCTTCAGACACCGGAGCCATTTCGCTGGGTCGACCCCGGCCCGGACGCAAAAACGTCCGGACGCCGATTGGCGTTTGCTCGCTGGCTCACCCAGCCCGGGCATCCGTTGACTGCTCGAGTGATGGTTAATCGAATCTGGATGCATCACTTTGGGGTGGGGTTGGTGTCTACTCCGGACGACTTTGGGATTTCCGGTGCGACGCCGTCTCACCCGGAACTGCTTGACTGGCTCGCCACTGAGTTTGTCCAGAGCGGCTGGAGTGTGAAGCACATGCATCGACTGATTATGACTTCGTCCACATGGCGGCAACACTCCCTTGTGAGTCCTGCGGCAAGAGAATCCGGGGTGAAGGCTGACCCTGAAAATCGACTGCTCTGGCGGTTTCGAACCAGACGGATGGATGCTGAAGCCCTGCGAGATTCATTGCTGGAGGTCGCCGGTACTCTCAACAGAACACCATTCAAAAGCTCGATGGCGGTTGCCCGCCAACCGAACGGAGAGGCACGCGTGCCCGACAGTGAAGACCAGAACCTGCGTTCCATCTACCTGAAAGTGAAACGGCTGACTCCAGAGTCGATGCTTGAGGCGTTTGATCGTCCCAACATTTCCGTGAACTGTGTTCAGCGTTCTGTTTCGACGGTGTCCACCCAGGCACTCACGCTTTTGAACAGCGACATGATGGTTCGACTTGCTGATTCCTTTGCCGACAGGGTGAACAAAGCAGGTGGACAAGCGCCGGCGGGCGATGCTGTCCTGATCGCATATTCAAGGCCGGCAACGCCCGAAGAGCTTCAACTGCTGGGGGCGTTTCTTGAGGAACAGGCGGGGCGCTATCTGGCGTCTTCCGGGAAAGAGGAAACAAAGATGTCGCAGGCCGAAGCGGAAAAGCGGGCATTGGCAGACCTCTGCCATATGCTGATGAGCTCCAACGAATTCGCTTATCTTGACTGACAGTAAAGGCTGAGAACGGAAGGTGCATTATGTTGCCGGAACATCTGACGCGACGCAGAGCGCTGACTCAGTTTGGATCGGGATTCGGCGGGCTGGCTCTTGGCTCCTTACTTCATCAGGCGGCTGCTCAGGGCGAAGGCCGTTCCGACGTACATTCGCACTATCGGCCTCGCGCTCGGGCTGTGATTCAGTTGTATATGCATGGGGGGCCGAGCCATGTTGATCTGCTCGATCCGAAGCCTCAGTTGAATCGCTTTCACGGCACAACGCCGCCGGATGAAGTGGCGGATGATGAAGAACGGACCTCGCATCTGATGGGTTCACCCTTCCGGTTCCGGCCTTATGGAGAAAGCGGCCTGCAGTTTTCAGAGCTGCAGCCGTTTGTGGCACAGCATGCGGATAACATTGCCGTTGTCAGGTCCATGTTTACGGAGCATCGCAATCACGAGCAGGCGATCTGGATGGCTCAGACAGGCCTGACGACGGCCGGTCGCCCTACTCTGGGAGCATGGACGGCCTATGGGCTTGGAACAGAGAACCAGAATCTTCCGGCGTTTGTTGCGTTGCCTGACCCGGGGGGAGCGTCTGTTGACGGTGTGAGGAACTGGTCGAGTGGCTGGCTGCCTCCACAGTATCAGGGAACTGTGTTTCGAGAATCAGGGGATCCTGTCCTGCATCTGAAGCCTTCCGTGGCGCGTTCGGCATCGATTGAGACTGCGCGCGCCGCTCTGCTGCGGCTGCTGAACGATCGTCACCTTGCCGCTCGTCCTGGCGAAGCCGAGTTGGAGGCGCGGATTGAATCCTTTGAACTCGCCGGACGTATGCAACTGGCGGCTACCAGTGCTCTCGACCTGTCGGACGAAACCCCAGCCACACAGAAACTGTATGGTCTGGATAACGACGTCACGAAGTCTTATGGAAAGCGATGTTTGATGGCTCGAAGGCTTGTGGAGCGGGGAGTGCGTTTTGTCTCACTCTTTATGGCTGGCCAGCCGTGGGACACTCACACAAACAACAATAGCGGCACCAAAAGCTGTTGTGCGCGGACGGATCAGCCGGTTGGTGCCCTGTTGACCGACCTGAAGCAGCGCGGACTGCTTGATTCCACTCTTGTCCTGTGGGGTGGCGAATTCGGTCGCACGCCGGCGGCTGAAAATCGAAACGCGAAGGCCAATTACGGAAGGGATCATCACCCATACGGATTCAGTGTCTGGATGGCCGGCGGCGGTGTCCGAGGCGGTCAGCACTACGGTGAGACGGACGATTTCGGATATCGGTCCGTCGTGAATCGAACTCAGACTGCAGACCTCCACGCCACGATCCTGCATCTCCTCGGGCTTGATCATGAGTCTCTCACGTGGCACCACAACGGGCGAGACGAACGGCTGACAGACGTTTATAACGCGAGCGTCATTGAGCCGCTGATCGCATAGGCCTGTTTGTTATGGATGTGTCACCGTTTGGAAGGTTCACGTACCGGGACGACCAGACAGGGAGAGGACTCTGCGGGACGGGAAGGAAGAGAGTCTGAAATCATCTCGACCGGATGCCGAGGTCGCCGCAGGGGAAGAAGCTACTCTTCAAGCACTGCAGTTTGAAGGAGCGGAGATACATCCAGCTTTAAGAACCCGCCCGCTGGATGACACGGTCAGACATTTACGGCAGGGTTTTGGGATGCCGGAGAAGCCTCACATTTTTCTGCCCGCGGATGTGGTGAAGACGATCTCTCACGGAAGGCTGAACGCAACGGGCATTAAGTCAGTGCTGGACGCTCTGTATGTGCACGAGAATGAAACTGGTTGCTGCGGGATGGACGCGGAAACACTATTGGAGCCATGTTTCCTGTCCCGTCACCAGACTTTGCTGGCTGGCTGGTGCCACCGATTACGTCATCCGCATGGCACCGGAGCCGGAGGATCAGGCACACCTCAATCTATGTCAAATTCTCTGGTGACGAATGGCCACATGCGTTCGGGATAGAATTGATGTCCCTGCTCTCCCCACTGGAAAAGAAAGTGACTCTCACCGCCAGCCGCCCTAAACAGTTGTTCTACGTGGGCCATCGCTCGCTGAACATCGTCGTGTGAGTGCAGGCCGTCCTTCTTCCCGTGGACAGTCAACAGCGCTCGAGGGGCAATCAGGCCGCCCAGTTCCGGAAACCCGCCTAACTCAGACTGCAGACCTGGTACTACGCAGCAATCGCAGTGAAACACGTATCCTGTCCTGCTGGTGGCTGCGGTAAACGAACAACTGGGAATAGCCACAGTGACTCGTTCGTCAAGTGCTGCTGTGTAGGCCGTCAGAACACCCCCGCCCGAATTGCCTGTCATCAGGATCCGAGATCGATCGATCTGAATAAGGTTCTCCAAAGCCCAGTCCAGCAATCTCTGTACATCCCAGACTCTCTCTCCGATCGCGGTCCGGCCAGCGAGGAGACTGTGGATGAGTTGAGCTCGGCAGGCGCGGTTCCCGTGACGGCCATTGAGATCCGGGATGGCAGCGGCTGCGGCAAGGCCACGAGTGGCTGGCACGAGACAGACATATCCCTGTTTGACTGCCTGCACGGCGATGTCACCATCTTTTGCCAGAGTTGTGTCACGGTGTTGGTTGTCTCGATACACACCGGCGTAAGTGTTCCAGCCGTCGGTGTCGTGGCCGTGTGCGCAGATCGCGAGCGGACGCTGTGTGATTCCGTTATTAACAGGCGTCAGCATCCAGAACGGAATCTCAACTTCTGGCTCGGGCCTGAGAACCCCTTTTGCACGGTGCCATGAATGGCCGTCCTGTGTCACGATCTTTTCAGGTTGCATGCGGACAGACGGTTGAAAGTCTGCCAGGTTCTTTTCCATTTGGTTCAGGCCGATGAGTTCACGCAGCCGTTTTCGTGCTCTTTTCTGCCAGTGTTCGAACGAAGTGTCCTGCTGATTCTGCCAGCTGTATGGAGCACCGGTGACGGCTGACTGGTGGAGACCCTTGAGGAATGTGCCGGGGCGGTCAGGGTAACGGAGTCGTTCGGGGGTCAGTTGCCCGCCCGCGATTGGCAGGGCTGACAGCAGAATGAGGATGGCTGGTCTCATGGAGAACTCCGCAGGTGACAGTGAATGGGGTGTCTGGAATCTCAACGCGCCCGGGTGGCAAAAGCATGAGGTTTACGAGGTCCCTCTCTCAGAGGGCGGGGTACTCCGGACTGCGTTACTCAGGTGTGGGTGATCCTGTCTCTTCGCTGCTCAGCAGGATGTGCCAACCTTGATCGTTATCGAGATCCTGCTGCCTCCGTCGTTTCCGTCTCAGGCAATCGGTACAACAGAGCAACGGGCAACATAAACAGACCCAGAACACCGAACGTGGCGAAATGAAACTCGTTCGCTCTGCCGGCAGGACTGAAGACTTCAATGAGCTTGTGCATGGCAAAGAGAAAGCCGGCGGACAGCAGGATGGCCGTCCAGGACATCAGATTCATGCTGCCGATCATGCGGCCTTTGATTTCCGACGGCGGGGTTTCCTGAATGTAGACCTGAATGGGAATTACAAATGTTCCGGCAGCGAATCCAAGGAAGAACATGCTGAATCGAAGCAGCCACTCGATTCCGTCGGCCCTGATCAGGCTGTCGATAAGCGGCTCCTTGATGCCCTTCGATTGGGTGGGAGCTCCGAACACACCGCTGCCGACAAGGCAGATAACGATGAGGGCCACAACAATCAGTTTGCTGCCGATTCGGACCCACGTATTCCTGTTTGCTCCTGGTCGGCTGCCGTTAACACCGGCAACCACGCAACCAACGGCGATCCCGAACCCAATTGACGCGGCGGCCAGACTGGTTCTTGTGTCATTCAGGTTCAGAGTCAGCTTGCCAAGGTCATTGACAGCAGGCTGTGCGATTCCTCCGACGAACCAAAACAGTGCCATCACGCACAGGGCAGCAAACAGTCTTGGCTGTTCTCGAAAGCACTGACGCACGGTTCGCGGCACAAACAGACCATCGAGGCTGAATTTCAGATCAGGCTGCGCGACGGGAGTCCTGCGAATCAGGAACGACGTGGCTGTCCCGAAGATTGCGATGGCGATGGCCACCGTGCTGCACATCCAGAGAGAATCATTGAGCTGATCCAGTGCGATTCCGGCAGCTGCTGTTCCGAAGATGATGGCGAGAAACGTAGTCATCTGGATCGCCCCGTTTACGGGAACCAGAGTGCGGCCGCGATACAGTTCAGGCAGGATTCCGTATTTGGCCGGGCCGAAGACTGTGCTCTGAAGTCCCATAAACGCGAGGACAATAATCAGCAGCTGAAGCTGGCTCGTAGACGTCGAACCTGCAAGCAGCGCGATCAGTGAGGCTGCCATGACGACAATCTCGAGCACCTTGCAGCCGATCATGAGCCACCGCTTGGAGTATCGGTCGCTCAGGAATCCGGACATACCCGAGAACAGCACAAATGGAAGTGCAAATGCAGCCAGGGCCAGCGGCTGGAGATTTGCACCTCCACCGTCGGCGAGGTCCGTACATTTGAGCAACACCATCTGCTTGAAATAGTTGTCGTTAAAGGCTCCCAGCAACTGCGTCACAATTAAGCCAACAAAGACCGGACTGCCAAACAGGCCACTTCCGTCGTGGACCGGGTCAATGGGCCCATCAGGTCTGGTGTTTGGTGCTTGAGACGTGTCTGCCGTACTCATCGGGTGTCCTGATCCGTGATGACACGGATTTCGCTTGATGTGCCTTCTGCAACAGTCCGGTGCAGATGCTGCCTACTTGTGGTCCTTCCCTTCCCCGTAGACCGGGGGCGTCCAGTCGGCGGGGAGGCGCCCCTGCGGTCGTACACCGATCGCCGTATCCGGAATGGGGTGGTCAGCCGGTGTCTGAATTGGGAGGTTGTCGGGCAGATGT
>CAJWGB010000343.1 GCA_913031625.1 uncultured Planctomycetaceae bacterium
TCGGGATGACTCTGTTCATCATGACCCTGCTGATGAACCTCCTGTCGGCCGTCATCCTGCGGCGATTCCGGGAGGTCTATCAATGAAATTCAGCGTCACTGAAGATTCCGGACTTAAGCTTCGACATCGGCTCTCTCGAGTTTTCGAACTGGTCTGTCGCTCTGCGACATGGGCCGCGCTGCTGGTGCTCCTTGTCCTGCTGGTAAGTATTGCCGGACGTGTCAGCTATCAGGGGCACATCATTGCCTATATGGAGGCGGATGAGGTTCCGGAAGACATCATGCAGCAGCTGGAGAATGTGTTCTCTGAAAACACATATGTCGAGGGCGTCGAACGCAAACAGGATCGCGACGACACGCGGTTCATCATCCATCCGAAAGATCAGACTGCGGACGCCGTACAGGCATGGAAATCACTTCTCCCTCAACTGGAGAAAGCCGATGCCTGTGAAGTTGAATACGAAGCCAAACCAATCGGAAACGGCAACGGCGCCTTCGAGGTCAGAGAGTGGTACCGCTATCGAGTGGACGTCGACCCGAAAGCGGCCGATGTTCTTCCGCCCGGAATGATCATTGACCGGGACTCCAACAAGGTGCTCAATCAGGAAGACCTGATCCTTTCGAATCTGGAGATTCGAGACCAGCTTGACAAGGCGTGTCAGGAGATCAGAGACTGGGAAATCACGATCACTTCCAGCGAGTCGATCGAAGGCTGGAGCTGGAAGTTCCTGACGAATTACACGTCTCAGAATACTCCTCAACACGCGGGAATTATTGCCGGAATCTGGGGCAGTATCTGGCTGGTTATTCTGACTGCCGTCTTCGCAGTGCCCGTTGGGATTGGGGCCGCCATCTACCTCGAAGAATATGCGTCCGACACCCTCACAACACGACTCATCAAACTGAATCTCTCCAACCTCGCCGGCGTTCCATCAATCGTTTACGGAATCCTCGGAGCAGGCGTGTTCCTGAACTTCTTTGGCAGCTCCCTTCGTGAACCGTTTACCGGCACTCAATTGCTGCCGATGCGACAGTCACTGCTGCCCGGAGCTCTGACTCTGGCATTGCTGATTCTGCCAGTCATTATCGTGGCCACTCAGGAAGGCCTGAAGTCTGTTCCCGGTTCCATCCGGTCTGCATCATATGCTCTCGGAGCCACCAAGTGGCAGACAATCAAGAATCAGGTCCTGCCCGCCGGAATGCCTGGAATTGCTACCGGCGTGATTCTGGGAATGTCTCGAGCGCTTGGTGAGACGGCACCAATCGTGGTGATTGGAGTGCTCGCCTATACCAACAGTTGTCCCGGTGGGATTGAGTCAATCACAGACATCTCGCCCGGCAGCCTCGGGAAAATGCCGTTTGAACAGTTTTCAACGATCCCAATCCTGATCTATGAGTGGGCAAAACACTCTCAGCCAGAGATGCGGGCACTGGCAGCCCGAGGGATTCTGGTGCTGCTGGTCGTCCTTCTGTGCGTGAACAGCGTGACGATCTACATCCGCAACAGGTTCCAGAAGAACCTGAACTGGTAGCCGAGCCGCCGATTCGAAAGTCGGAATGGTCCTGTCACGTGTCCACGGTTACAATTGGGAGTTACGCCTGAGTCCGTTCAGCCAGGCCGCTGAAGTGCCGGAGACATCCATGTTGCAACCTTCTGATTGGTCACGTTCTGTTTCTGCTGCCACATTCTGCGCAGTCGTCATCTGCACGACTGTCTTCGCTCAGGTGAAAGAGGTCCCGGCACAGGCGCAGGAAGAGCAACAGGCTGCAAAGGCAGCTCCCGCCGATGAGTCTGAGTCACCGCCTGCAAAAGAGCCCGCGGCAAAGCAGCCCCAGGAAGACGGACCAACAATTCAGATCTCCTCAGTGAAGATCGGGACAACATCCAACTACCAGAACTTCGTCGGTTCACTCTCGCTGGAGGTTGTCGTCAGAAACAAATCCAAAGCAACGGTGTCGATCACCGAAGAAGAGCTCAAGCTGGAAGTCGACGGCAAAACAACGGCAAGACTCTCCATCTCAGGCGATCTTAAATCACGTCCACAACTGCAGCCGGGTGAGAAACGCAAAGCACGAATCTCAGTCTCAGCCGTTTCCGGCACTGGACACGATGAACCGGACCTCGAACTGCAGTTGAAGAGTGGACCACTGACAGCCGTCGCCGACGTGAATCTCGCGTTTCGCGCAGCACGCAAATACAAGACTGAGCTCATGGGACCAAACGACTCACTGGCAGTCGTTTCGTACAAAGGCCCCATGGACTACATGTTCATGTGGACGTTCGAGGATGAACTGAAGCGACTGCAGCAACTCAAGATGGAACGAGTGGTGCTGGATGCTGACACGGACCGGAATATCAACTATCCGTTTCGCATGGTGATTGGCCAGTGGCTCGGAAGTATCTCTCAGGCGAAGTCTACCCAGCGTTTCCCACTGCCCACGAAGGTGGAATCGAAGGTCAAGTTCATGCAGTTCTTTGCTGTTGGACTTCCGAGCGGAACCATTCAGTACAACGTTCAGTCAACAGCCGTTGTGCGGCCGAATCGCGAACGAGCGATTGCAGACGCCTTGAAGTCGGCGTACTCGAATATCACCCTGGAAGTGGCTCTTGCAGACCTAAAGCACAAAGAAGCCGGCGTCCGCCGCAGCGCCATCGAGAGCAACATTGACCGAATGTCACTGGAACAGCTTGACTACTACCTTGCACAGGCAGAGAAGGACTCGCCCGAACATCTTCGGTTACTCGCGGAGAACCTGTATCGCGTTCCTTACACAAGTGTGACAGACCGCATGCTGACCCTGACAGCCTATAAGGACGAGAAAGTTGCTCAGGCCGCCACCGAGGCACTCGTTCGCTGCATTTCACCGTCAACAGTCAGGCTGGTCACTGAGCTCTGGAATGAAGACCCAACCGACAAACGGCATCAGATGATTGTGACGGCAGTCCTGACAGCGAATGATCACCGGTATCTGCCACTGATGTCTCGCTATGCCATTGGCATCGTCGAGAGTTTTGGAACGGCAGACGATGATGCAGGCGAACCGGAAGATGGCAAAGCGGAATCAGGTGAAAAGCCACCCACCGAAGCCGTTCAGATTCAGCGACTGCGTAAGGTCTTCGGCTATCTGGCACGCTACCAGGACCAAGGCTATGCAGACGCTGCACGACGCATGCTCATGAAGATCCCCTCTCATCTGGCTCAGGATGAAGTAATGACTCACCTCCAGCGTTCCCTTGTTGACTCCGACGGGAAACTGGCTCGCAGATGGATCGAAAGTCGACTGCCTGCTCCGGACACATCAGGCATGACACCTCAACAAAAAGAGGAAGTCGAACGTCGATTCGCTTCAAACCCCGCTCAGGCAAAGATCTCCGACGTGTTGCTGGGCATCGTCCGGAAGTACCCCGACAAGTCCTACACGGCACCATTGCTGCGTATCGCCGCGAGCAGTTCAACGTCTACGAAGACCAAATCGGGTGGCCAGATCAGCCGCATTCTGAACAACGTGTTTGGGGCCAAACCCGAACCAGTCCCGAAGGTGAGCAGTTCACTGGCTCAGAATTCTTTCCGGGCAGCCATGCTGTGTGCGGATCATGAGCAACTCAATCAGATCATCGACGACTACGAGAAATGGAATCAGAGTCAGCAGCGATATCTCATCCAGCAGGTCGTGCAGATTCAGCATCCGGAGTGGGTTCGGCTGGTGCGACTCGCCATCAAGCAGTCCCAGACCACAAGTGTTGCGTTATCGGCTCTGCAGGCGAATCCCTCCGTGGAGGGATATGAACTGATTGCAGACATCATGCGGGAAGAAAGGGAGTCCTCCGAGAAACGTGGCCGCAGAAGTTCGGCCCTGTTCAACATCCTCAATCAGCTGCGCTACGTGACCTACCCGGCAGTCCGCAGAGAACTGAACCTCTGTGTCAAATCAAAGCTGCAGGATGTCGCTACGACCGCAGAACAGATCCGCACCTACAACCGTCGCAATATGTTTCAGAATCACCCGATGTCTGAAAAGCTCACTAAGGCGACCGAAAGCAGAAACGCTGGAAAGATTGAGGATGCAATCGCCGCATACTCGGCCATCCTCGAGCGTGACCCGTTTCTTGACTCATTGCTGGTGTCTCGCGGATCACTCTACATGAGAGCGAATCAGCCGGAACTGGGCCTGAAAGATCTCGAACGAGCCAACACGCTCAATCCGGAAGACTGTATTACTCAAAGCATTCACGCGATCGCCATGATTCGAAACAGGCAGATCGCCAAAGGCATCAGCTATGCAGAAGAAATCATGGAATCTGTGCCTGACCGTCCTTCTCCTCTGAGGACAGACACAATCTACAACACGGCCTGTGTTTATGGCCGTGCGATCGAGATTGAGCCGGACGCAGAAAAGCAGAAGGAATACATGACTCGTGGGATTCTGCTGCTGAGAAAGAGCATTGAACGCCAGCAGGGGTTTCATGACCCACAGCATCTGCTGGACGATCCGGACCTGAATTCATTCCACGATCACGAACACTGGAATGAGCTGCTGGAAAAGGTCCGAGAGAATGAAAAGAAGACCCCCAGGCCGTAGTTGAGGATCATGCCCCTCATGGCGCGAACATCGCGGATCTGTTGATCACTGCGGCGACTGGGGCGGACGCTTGCCCGATGGATGTGGAGCATCTTGATCGTGCGTTTGATGTCGTCCGAGCGCGTTTCAATTCTTAGCGGAACAACGCAAGCCGCCCGACGCAGTGCCTTTCAATTCTTAGCGGAGCGGCGCGATCCGCCCGACTGCGTTTCCCTGCGAGGTGAAGCCTGTTCTAAGGGTTGGTGACCTGACCGTCGGCGGGATCCGTCATCTGGTCCGCGGATTCGGTTTCGGGTGTACCATCCTCTGAAAACTTGAGCTTCATCTGGTTATCCTCGCGAACGCCCAGTTCACGGAACAAAAGGCTCGGCTGGATATCCGTATTATGCTGGTACTTGCTGGATTTATACTCCGTCACATCTCCACTTAGAGTGTGATAGAAAATCTGGCAGACCTGGACTCCGGGGTAAATTCGCACTGGCTGGACAGCAAACATCTCAAGTGTCCAGTATCCGGAAAAGCCGACGTCACCAAATCCTGCTGTCACGTGCACGAAAAGGCCCAGTCGTCCAATTGAAGACCGACCTTCCAGCATCGGCACGAAGTTATGAGTCTCGGTGTGCTCGATCGTGCGTGCCAGATACAGCTGATTCGGCTGCAGAATTAATCCCTCTTCCGGAATCGTAATTCGCCGAAATCGACTGGGCCGCTTCATATCCAGCACGATCTCCTCGTAGACAAGGAGCTCGTCATGCAGCGTAAGGTTGTAGCTGTTTGGATTGAGCTGATCGTCTGACCATGGCTCAATCTTAATATTGCCGCCCAGCTGGGCTTTAATTTCGCTGCCGCTGAGAATCATATCTCGCTCGTTTTGCGTACGGCCGTCCCGGCCAACATTTCACTGGACACAGGTTATGATCTGTCGCCGGGATCTTCAAGCAGGCGGCTAAAGTCGCTCAGAGACTCTGAGATACTTGACCCTCGGCCCGCACTCAGCCAGGCTGATAAAATGACTGCCGAACTCTGCTTTATGCCAGCCCGACAACTGGCCGGAATGATTCGAGACCGTGAGATATCGTGTACCGAGCTTCTGGACGCACACCTTGGACAGATTGAGCGGTTCAATCCAACCGTCAACGCGATCGTCACCGAGGTTGCAGAAAATGCTCGCGCGGCAGCCGTAAAGGCAGACGAATGTTTGTCTCGTGGTGAAGCGCAAGGCCCGCTGCATGGGCTTCCGGTGGCCCACAAAGATCTGTTCGAGACAAAGGGA
>CAJWGB010000344.1 GCA_913031625.1 uncultured Planctomycetaceae bacterium
TTCCAGTTCGTTGGAACACTCACCTGTTACCTGCCGGCGACTATCTGCTCCAAGATTGCTCCCTATTCGCACTGCAAGGTGTGCCTGAGAATGCAGGTCGAAGCATCGGATCCTGCGTGATCAAACGCCCATCGGTCCACTAAAGTTCAAGATGCACCCGGACCCCAAACAAGAGAGCCGGATCATCACGTCTATTCCCGGGCTGAAGGATTTGAAGATCGGGCGTGACGTAAATCGAAGGAGTCACTGCCCAGTTATAGAACAACTCAATTCCCCAGCTATCGCCTGGGTCTGCCAGCAGATCGAGAATCGGGCCAGTTTCACTCGAGAGTTCGTTGTAGAACCAGCCGACTCCGAATCGGTCATTGGGACGCTGTTGAAACGGAACGTTTCCGCCGATCCCCGCATTCATCCAGGTACGCGTCAGAGTAGGATTCTCGTCACTGATTCCGGCAGCGGCAAACACTCCCCAGCCTTTCGTGGGATCGTCATACGTGTCGATGTATTGAAATCCGCTCCAGAAAATGCTCCATGCTTCATTAACCTGTTGAGGGGGAAAACCAGGAAGAACGACTCGCGGGTCCTGCCCCAAGGTGACTTGCTTACGATTGTTCCAGGTAAATCCCAAGGTCTGAGCGCCTGGATTGCCGCGAAGAGGTGTAGGCAGGCTCAAGGCGCCCGAGAGGGCGACTCCGTCCTCAAAGAGTTCATCGAACCCACTTTGTGTAATCGTGTCGCTTGAGTTCAAAACATTGAAAGACAGGATCGGGAATTCTTCCTGAATGACAGTGATTCCGGCTCCCAGCGTCGAGTAAGGGGAGCTAAACGTCGTGGTGACAGGAAATATAAAGTTCCCATTCATGAAGGTGTCGTCGCCACGTCCCGCCGTGAACGGAGTCAGTCCGGACGAAGTTATCATCTTGCCGGCATAGATCGCCACGTTTTCGGAAAGGAACTGCGTGAAGAGAAGTTCCGAGATTACGAGATCTTCCGTTTCCGGCGTTGGAAAAGTCGACAGCATGGCCGGTGAGAGGAGCACCCCAGCGGCTCGATTAATTGGAGTACCGAAACGGTGTTCGGCACGAAGTTTCATCAAGAGGCCCTCCTGGACGCCGAGTTTTCCGAAATCCGCATCAAGGATGTAACTCAGCCGCTTCGCTATCGGTGATCGCGATGATCTAAAATATAACGATGACGGTTCACTGGACCTGTATATTCAACACAAGCGTCCGGAAGCCAATAAGGTCTCCAATTGGCTGCCAGCGCCGGCAAGTGGCACCCTCGGATTGACCATGCGACTCTATGCTCCACAAGCAGCGGCATTAGATGGCAGGTGGATTCCGCCTGCAATCAGGAAGGTCAAGTAATCCAGTTGGGATGAGACTTGGTCCAGCCTGACGACTATCGGCAATCCTCAACCTATAGAACTGCCTTGCCATCAATCGGGTATGAAGCGTCTGTCGTAACGGTCGTACAGGGGATCTTATCAACCAGATCCCCTCAGGTTATGAGCAGGGGTGCTGTTGCAACCTGCCATTCAGCGTTGAAGTTGTCATCTTCACCCGTACGGAGCAGACGCTCACAGAGAGCCTGCACCGGTAAACGCCGCCTGATCTTATCCGTAGGCTGGATGATCTCCAGCGCTCGGAGGACGTCGCTCTCAGCATTATTAGTGAACTTACCCTTCTTTGCCTCATCGAAGCGTTGCAGGTAAGTCTGGAGCGTCCCTGCCAGTGGATTAGACGCCATGCGGATAGCATCCACCTTCAACAGTGCGGAGACTTTGTGCCAATCTCTCTCGAACAGTTCCTTAGCCGTCTGATCTGCATCGCAGTCACGTGCCACATCAGCGGCATCCTGTTCACGCCAGTCTGAGAATCCATGTTCTTTATGGAGGGTGACCAGATGCTCTGAGCCCATGGGGACACGTCCACAGACCTTGATGCCGATCGGCATCAACAATGTCCGTTTGCTGGCGGGCGGACTTAGACCGCCGGCGAATACGGCAGGTGGGAACCGTGAAGGACGATCTTCAGTTGGCCGTCTGAGTTGCTCGTGTAGGCGAACGAGTATTCAACTTTCACGACGTCTCCGCCGTCGTGAGGCGTGAAGAAGTAGTTTCCCATCGCCACCCCCATGTCGCCGATGATGTTGGTGCCAATGTTCTCCCATCGCACATCCGTCCACGGCCTGATCGCAAAACCGTGGTCTTCCGGGTAGTTATTGTTGCCGCCAACGAAGTAAGAAAGCGCTCCTTCGAAATCGAGTCGGAACTGTTTCTCTGCTGCGAGCGTTGGTTTGAAGAGGACGGTTCCTTCCTGGTAGTTGTAGAACTCGTCGATATGCTCTTTCGCTGCGGCGCTGTAGTCGCCCTTATCGAGAAACACTTTTCCAATTCTGACGATGCCTTCGCCCCATGCCCTTTGAGCTTCCAGGATTCTGTTCTCAACAATCATCATGTTCTCCGGAAATTGTCTTCTTCGTCACACCAGTCCTTTAACCGTCGCAACAATTGACTGGTAGTTTCTTCAGGTCGCCAACCTGAGCGATTGGCGAAGCTGAATGTGGTAAGCCTGGTACAGTTTAGTCGCGATTTGGATTACGTCGAGTCCTGCAACAACGAATACCGGGGCGCAGCCGACCCCCATCACGCTTTCGATTCAAAGGTCTCTGGTGTTCTCGTTGATGCCGGGCCTGCACGATTTCCCGGAAGATTGTTTTGGTTCAACGACCGAACTCGTTAATCCAGCATAGACAGGATTAGGCGACACTCTTATGGTCGCCTGTTCAGAACAGAGTGCCGCACCAGACAACGTTGCCTTCGCAGAGCCGGGGGATCTGTGTTTCTGCAGTACTTCGCCGCATCGATGCCTTCGGCACAGGACTGCGAACAGTACCCTCAGCTTTCCTGTCGAGACATTGAAAAGTTGTTCGACAAACACGATTCTCGGCATGTCATTGTGTGTGGTCATCTCGACTGTGGAGTGATCCGTCATTGGCCTGGCCCAGACAGCCACGAAATTCCCGATCTGTGTGTATGTGACTGAGGATTCGTTCTGGACAGACGTCTGGTGTTTGAACGTGTACAATCCCGGCATGTCGAACCTGTCTGACAATTCCATCCGCCGACACGTCATGGCTGCGCTCTGCAGTCTGGGGCTTTTCTCAGGGTGCCAGCGTACTGAAGAGGATGGGGTTGAACAGCCGGAGCCACAGCGGGTCAGTGCCTCGCCGGCAGCGCCCATTGAGACAAAGTCTCGGACGGTTGTGGCCTACGCCAGACTTATCCCAAAGTCTCGCGGCCGGCTCAGATTCCCTGTGGCCGGACGAGTCGACCAACTGGACTGGGAAGAGGGCGATCGTATCCCGAAAGGTGCACTGATCGCATCGCTCGAAAGTTCGGCACTTTTGCAACGGCGAACTGAACTCAGGCTTCGAATTGAGAAACTCAGCAAAGAGGCTGGCTCTCCGACAGCCATTCAGCCATTACAGAATCAGCTCACCAGCCTGAATACTCAAATCGAATCCCGACAACTCGTTGCCCCCTTTGACTGCATCCTGAGTAAACGGGCTGTTGATGTTGGGGATCCAGTGTCACCTGCGGTCGTTGCATTCGAGGTGGCTGAAGATACCCCACCGCGCGTTCAGATGTCGCTCAAAACGTCTCTTGCCAGCCGACTGCCTGAGGGGCATGAAATCTGGATTAGGGTGGAAGGCAAGGTCGTACGATGCCGATTGACGGAGGTCAGCGACGATGTCGCAGAGAAGAATTCTGTCACTGTTCTGGCGGATCTGACAGAAAACGCTGACAGCGATTTCCGCAACTTCGACAGCGTGGTGGAAGCGCGGTTCTCATTGCAGACGGAAGTCACCGGATTTGCAGTCCCCCTTGGCGCACTGCGGCAACGGGGTGATCACTGGTCGGTGCTTGTGGTAGAGCCGACGGGCAGCGAGTCCCGACTTGCGGAACGAACAGTCACTGTGTTAGAGGCAAATGCAGCATCAGCGGTGGTCTCAGGAAACCTGAACATGGGTGACCTTGTTGTTCAGGAGGGATTGCACCGCATCGTGGTGGGGCAGCACGTCGCGGTATCTCGGCCATCCAGAGTCCCCCCTGACGGAGGGCTTCGGTGATCGCGGTTTCACTGTTTCGACGTCCACAGATTCTCTTGCTCTCCATTCTTGTTGTTCTGGCCGCAGGTGTCTCTTCCTGGTTCGTTCTGCCACAGTTGGAGGACCCCGTCCTTAGTCGACGTGTTGGCCTGATTCTGGCGGTGTATCCGGGCGCCAGTGCAGCGGAGGTGGAGTCCCTTGTGACAATTCCACTGGAGGAGAAAGTTCGGGGTATTGCAAAGGTCAAACGAGTTCGTTCCAACAGCCAGCGCGGGACATCCAATGTGGTGGTTGAACTTCAGGATAACGTGTATGACGTTGATCCGGTCTGGAGTGTTGTGCGTGACAGGATTGCTGAGCTCGCCGAGTCGCTGCCTCAGGAAGCCAGCAAGCCGGCCCTTAACGTGGTTCCGCTGAAAGCGTATGCCGCGATCATCGCAGTGAGTCCTGGTTCTCTCAACAAAGACTCAGACGATTCGCTGGAGAGTCGTCTGACCGGCCCGGCAAGAGAGCTGCGTCGGAAGCTACTGGCTGTCAATGGAACTGAGTCAGCGGACCTGTTTGGTGACTCCGGCGAGGAGGTGGCGATCGAAATCGAGCCTGCCCGGCTGGCGACACTGGAAACGTCTGCGGTATCAGTGGCCCGACAGATCGAAGCCCAGATGCAGTCTCTTCCGTCAGGCAGCGTTCGCCAGGGAGACACTACTGTCCCTGTGCAGGTCATCAACGACTCCAATCCGATTGATCAGTTGAAGAACGTCGTGATCAGAGACGGAAACGGCCAACTGGTGAGACTCTCCGAAGTCTGCGAAATTCGTCGGCAGCCGCGGAGGCCTCAGTCACAGCTGGCTCTGATTGACGGTCGACCATCGATCGTTCTCGGTGTATCTGTCAGTGATTCAGTCCGGGTCGATTCCTGGTGGTCGGAAGTCAGGCAGGTCCTCGATCAACATGGAGAAGAGCAGGATGGCGTGGTTGCGGTCGAAACTCTGTTTTCGCAGGCCCGGCACATTTCGCAGCGAATGAAGGCCCTGCTGAGTAACCTCACTCTGGGGATCGTGGCAGTCACCGTTGTGGTCTTTGTTCTCATGGGCTGGAGAAGCATGCTTGTTGTGGCATCCGTGCTTCCGCTGAGTTCACTGATGGTTCTGGGGTTCATGAGGGTGCTTGGAATACCCATCCACCAGATGTCCGTCACGGGGCTGATTGTCGCCCTGGGCCTGTTGATCGACAACGCGATTGTAATGGTGGAAGACATTCGGCTTCGGCTGGCGGATGGCAGGTCGCTTACCGATTCAATGACCAGCAGTGTGCGACATCTGCGGATGCCCCTGTTTGGATCAACACTGACGACAGCACTCGCATTTCTTCCGATTGCAACGTTGCCTGGCCCACCCGGTGAATTTGTGGGCTCAATTGCGATCAGCGTCATTCTCGCGATTGCTTCCTCATTTGGTCTGGCGATGACCGTAGTGCCGGCCATGTTCTGCCTGTTGCACGGCAGGAGTATCCGCTCAACAGATGTATCCAGTGGTATGAGCATCGACTGGCTACGACGACTCTATGAAAGCTCACTGAAGGCAGTCTTTGATCGTCCATTGGCGGGTGTGGTTCTCGGCATCATCCTGCCTACCGTTGGGTTCCTGGCATCCAGCAGTCTGCCGGAAGAATTCTTCCCACCGTCCGACCGAGCGCAGATCCAGATTGAGGTGGAACAGTCTGC
>CAJWGB010000345.1 GCA_913031625.1 uncultured Planctomycetaceae bacterium
GGGACATGTCAGCTCTATAAACCGAACGCCCTGCTCAAGCATCCGCCGAGCAATCAGGCACTGAGCCGCAAAAATTTTTGTCGGGCCATAGTCTGACTCGAGACCGTATGCCTTCTGCAGGTGCTGAGGCTCTTTGCTGATGGTCATCACCTCCGGCACAGCCATCTGCATGGCATAGGCCAGCTCATAATTTTTGATGGCAGATTCAAGACTGTCGTGTTGGCCAAACTTGCGTGAGGCCAGCCCATCAAGCTGGCTGATGAAGTCCAGTTTGTCTCGCTGATTCTGTGGAGTCCCTTCGGACGGAGTGATATTTGCGACTCCTGTTCCTGACGGTTTAAAGACCGACCCCTGGTAGCTGGCGGGAAGGAAACCGCTGCCGAAACAATCAAGTCCGCCCGGCGGAATGAGCCCGCCATTCAGGACAACGAAGCCCGGCAGATTTCGGCACTCACTCCCGAGTCCGTAGTTAACCCATGCCCCCATGCTGGGGCGTCCCTGCAAACCACTCCCCGTGTGCAGAAAGTAATTGGCGAACGTATGCTCAGGGAACTCCGATGTCATCGAACGAATCACAGCCAGTTCATCCACACATTCCGCGACGTGTGGAAAGAGCTCACTGACCGGAATCCCGGACTCTCCGTGCTGCCTGAACTTCCACGGACTGGCAAGGACTTTGCCGATGTTGTTGAACTGAGTCGGCTCAACGTCGAACAGCAGGCTCGGATCCTTGCCATTGTGCTTATTCAGCAGCGGCTTCGGATCAAAGGTGTCAACCTGAGACGGACCACCATCCATGTACAGAAAGATGACGTTCTTTGCGCGTACTTTGTGATGAGGCCCATGCCCGGCATGACCAGGTCCGGTCGAACCGGGTTCGTCTGAAAAGGCCGGATCCGTTTTCAGAGCAGTCAGGGCCAGCGCACCAAACCCACTGGCACACTTCGCCAGCATCTCCCGGCGAGATGCGGGGGCCGACTGACTTCTCTGGCAAGGGTAGGGATTCATGATTGTCTTTCGTTCGGCACGTTGAATCTGTTCTGTTGCAGTCTTTTCGTTTAACGGCAAGGCGACGGAGTTGGGAATACGTGTTTAATTTGCAGCGAGCAGACGCAGGCGCCTGTGGCTTGCCGTTAAATGAGCCTACCTGAGGAAGATGAATTCCTTGGTGTTCACGAGAGCGTGCCCCAGGCCTGACCACAGAGCAGCGTCATCAATGTTCACACCTCGCTTTGCGGCCTGGGTCTCAAGGTACCTGGTCGCAGCGGCGGCCTCCTGCTGAGTTGGCTGTCGTCCAAAGCCCGACACGTACATCCACTCGATGCGACGCCTTACAGCTTCTTCTTTCGCCCCCTTGACTGTCTCAAGAGCTCTCGCCCCCCATTTGTGCGACAGTTCCACCACCAGCGGGTCGTTAAGCAGGATCAGCGCCTGCGCAGGAACATTCGACACGTTTCGTCGGCCCATCGAACTGAAGGGCGCGGGCGTATCAAACGTGAGCATGAACGGCGACAGAAAATTCCGACGCACGGCGATGTAAACGGAACGCCGACCATTTCCATCCAGAGGACCACTCCTGCCCGGCCGACCCCGGCCATCCATAAATGCGGTCAGGTGAATGGGGACCGGTGGACCAAAGCTGGTTCGGTCAAGTCTTCCGGACAGTGCCAGCAGTGAATCCCGGATAACCTCTCCCTGCAGCCGACGAGGAGGGCAGTGATGCCGGAGTTCATTCTTTGGATCTGCCTTGATGGCGGCCGGATCAGGGTAACTGGACATCTGATAAGTTCGAGACAGCACGATGTAGCGAATCATGCGTTTGAAACTCTGCCCGTCATTCCGGAATCGAGTGGCGAGGTGGTCGAGCAGAGCAGGGTGGGAAGGCCGTTGGCCAAGAAAGCCGAAGTCATCCACTGTCGGAACAATGCCTCGTCCCATCAGGTGATGCCAGATACGGTTTACGATGACTCGTGACGTAAGAGGGTTATCAGGAGCGTTGATGTGCGCGGCCAGTTCCAGCCGCCCGCTGCCTCGGCGAATCGCCATCGGAGAGTTTCCGGATACAGCCGTCAGAAAGTGTCGGACCTCCTCAGCGCCGGGAGTGGAAGAGTTGCCGCGAATCAGAATGTGATCCTCTTCTCCTGTTCCATCCATCATGGCCAAAGCAACGTGAGACCTGCGAATAATCTGCGAAGAAAGTGTTGCACGATCTCGTTCCCATGCCTTCAGAATCTGACGTGCGGCAGAAGCGACAGGCCCTGTCGCCTTCTGCCCGGACTCCTCCGCCATGTACTTTTGAAATACGATATGATCGAGCCCAATGTTGCCCCATCCGGTCGTGTGATTATCAACAACCTCGATCTTTGCTTTCTTCCCGTTGAACGGCCTGACATCCCAGGTATTGATGGACATCTGATTGTTGGCCCTGCCTGTGACAGACAATGCAACCTTGCCATCAATTAGCAGATTCACACACGTTTGCCCCTTGTGATTTCCGCCGCCAACAAGGAACTCGATGGCGTCAAAATCAATGAGGAACTCTGAGGATGTCATCGTCCCGGTCAGGCTGTCTCCCTGACGAACATCACCTCCGGGTCGGATGTTGTGAGAATTCACAAAGAACGTCCCGACTCCGTTAATCCGCCCCTGATAAGAAGCAATCGTCTTGAGCGTTTGAGGGATCTTTCCAAAGGCCTCTCCAGTGACCGTCCAGCCGGCATAGCTGCCGGACTCAAAGTCCGCAAAGACAGTTTCTTCAATCCGTGTGTTGCCTCCCGTGTTCAGAGCAGCTTCAGCAGCTGCGGCGTAAGACTCAAACGGCCTGTCATTCGCAGCAATCCGGCGGTCGAATTCAGCCATGCCCGTTCCATCCAGGCCCTGCGTCACCATCCGAACAGTGAGTTGCTGATCCTTTGCAGGAACAAATTCGAGGTGCAGTCGATGGCCGATGTATCGCGCGAGATTCAGTGTGACCCATTTCTGCCCCTCTTTCACCGCCACGATGGTCCTGCCATGCAGCGGACCGGCAACAAGCCGATGAGAATCAACGCAGGCTACAATGTGTCCCGTCCCCTCAACCCGACAACTCACGTTGCCGTGCTTCAGTTCAAATGTGGGAGACCGCAGCGTACGTCCACTCCGAGGAAGTCGTCCCAACGCACTGCGGTTTTGAAGTACGCCGGAACTGACTGATTCCAGCCCCGCCCAGAGCGGATCATTCGCAGCAGCGCCGTACCGGGCAACCCGGACGTTCGGCATCCCTGTTTTTGAATCTGTTCCAGGATATGCAAGTCCTGCGCGTTGAGGGGACTGACCAAAGATATATCCGTCCTGCAGATACTGGCTTTGAGGCAGATTGCCATAATCAACCACGATTGAATCGTCGCTGAGATAGCTGGCCTGAGATGGTTGCCTGATCCCGTTTGCCTCCAGCAACTCCAGAATCTGCCGCTGGTAGCGAGCATCCACTCGAGCCAGTTCTTCAGACACCCGGCGATTCTGTTCCATCGACTCGAAACGCACCTGGCGGTAATCGCTGCTCTGCAGAAATCCGGATAAGGAATAATAGTCGGCCGTAGAAATGGCATCGAACTTGTGATCGTGACACCGAGCACACGCGAGCGTCACACCAAGAAATGTCTTGGACATGACGTCCAGCATGTTGTCAAACCGATCAGATTCATCCTTACGGATGTCAACGGGCGAATGAACCCACTCGCCAAGGAACCAGAACCCCGTTCCCAGAACGGACTCATTGAATTTCTGTTCCGGGTGCAGCCTTGGCTGAGGCAACAGGTCACCCGCAATATGTTCGCGAACAAACTGATCGTACGGAACGTCAGCATTCAACGCTCTGATGACATAGTCACGGTACTGAAACGCGTTCGGTGTATCGTTATCGAATTCGTGCCCGCGAGACTCAGCGTACCGAACAAGGTCCAGCCAGTGTCGTGCCCAGCGTTCGCCAAAGTGCGGTGATGCCAACAGCCGGTCGACAACTCGCTCCACAGCGCCAGGCTCGGAGTCATCAAGAAATGCGGACACTTCTTCCGGAGTCGGCGGCAGACCAATCAGATCGAATGACAATCGCCGAAGCAGAGCAGTGCGATCGGCGTCACGAGATGGTCTCAAACCTGCCTGTTCAAGGCGCGACAGAATGTGGCGGTCGAGATCCGCGCGTGGCCAGGCCTGATCTTTGACAGACGGAGGAGCAGGCTTCTGAATCGGTTGCCATACCCAAAATTCGTCCCGACGTTTTTTCAGATTGAATTCTTCTCGCTGCGTCTCCGCCGTCGGCTCAGGTTCTTTCGGCCAGGGAGCACCAAGATTCACCCAGCGAACAAGTGCATCGACTTCCTGCTTCTTCAGCTTTCCCCTGGGCGGCATTTCGAGCGATTCATAGCGGATCGCATCAACCAGCAGACTGCTGTCTGCGTCTCCGAGCACGATCGCAGGACCAGTGTCTCCTCCTTTGAGATGGGATGAACGGCTGTCAAGACGAAGTTTGCCTTCCAGCCGTTTTGCGTTCACGCTGTGGCACTCATAGCAGTGTTTTGCCAGCAGTGGCCGAACCTGCTTTTCAAAGAACTCCAGATGCTCTGCGGCAGGCTGATCTTCATCTGCAGCCACCTGCCCCCATCCGGGGAGGAACAAAGAAACAAGACTCAGAGACAGCACTCGTGAATTGCTCATGAGCATCCCATCAAACAAACTGCGACAACGATAATGTTGCCAGATTAACGTTTATTCGTGGTAATTATTATGCTGACCGCAACTGTGTCGAGGATAATCTGCGACACAGAACGAATGATTTGCGACACACCAGAGCCACTGTGAAACTCCGTGCCCTCTGTGAAACTCCGTGCCCTCTGTGGTGAACAACCGAATGCATGAGTCGTTCTGATCACCGCAGAGGGCACAGAGACTCACAGAGCACGAATCAGAACGGTATCTTTGAACACATTCAGAAGCACGGACAGAGGAAACAGGGAATCCAGGGACACCTCTCCTCCAACTGTTTTGCTGACACGATGCCGGGTCGAGCACTTGATGCGCTGGAGAAGGGCGTCTGCATTTCTAATGTCCAAGCCTCAGCAAGCAAACAGGTAACTGCGTAAAGCCTCGTAGTAATCACCTGTTAGTAACTCAGTCAGAGCGTTGATACTATCAATGCCAACTGCAATGTGATTGTTGGTGTCTTCGCTCCAAACACATGCGTGACTCCACTCGTAAACTCTGAACTGAGGAAGATTGACATGCACCCTGGAAAAAACTGGATGATTCCGTTTTTGGCTTTGATGGTCGCAACCCTGATAACGACCAGCGGCTGTGGCATTTCATTGGAGCAGGATCCCGCAACGAGCGTCAATCTCGTCATCACCGGAATAGAAAGCGAGGACGCACGGGCCGACATAAAGGAAACATTGCAGGGCATGACAGACGGATCGGGGCATATGATGAGCAGCCAAACCGTGGGAGACAAAATGACAGTAACTTTGTCACCGGTCACTGACGTTGAAGCCTTCATCGACGCCATCAGCTTCGGTACCGTTACTGACGTGGATGGCCGTAAGATCACGATCGAGTGCAAGCCGTAGCCGCTTCAAACCGGCAAATCGAATTTCACTTCTGAAAGGGTAGTGGACTTCGCCAGAAGTCCTGTTGACCGGGGAATTCCGGCGAACCTCACTACAGTATCAGGAGCCTGGTGCTGAAACGTCTTCACCTGCTCTGTGATGGAGCAATCAGCTTGACCATGGCTTTGCCCATCGCCAGTCCCACGTCCATATAGGTCTGGGCGTTCCCGTTGTAGTGACTGTTGGACG
>CAJWGB010000346.1 GCA_913031625.1 uncultured Planctomycetaceae bacterium
AGCGATGTTGGTGAACCTGGATCTGGCCGGAGTTGCATGCTCGCTCGGCAGCACGTGTGCCAGTGGTTCGGCGGAGCCTGCTCCATCGCTGCTGGCCATGGGGATCGAACCGGACATCTGCACCAGTTCAGTGCGGTTCAGCCTCAGTTCGCTGACGACTGAAGAAGAAGTGCGGGACGCAGCAGAACGTATTGCTGATGTCGTGCGTCGATTGCGTTGCGACAAGTAGACGCCACTGTGGAACGCATTCCGGATAATCGTAGCGTCTAAGTCGACACCAGCTCGCATTTGACTGAAGTTTGGCGGCTGCCTGAATGAAAACCTGACGCGTGCCAGGAAATTGCGTCCATGGTTGTAACTCGCTGCCGGAATTCGCTTTCCTGCATGAAGTACATATGAGCCGAAGGCCGTCTGGCATCGGGTGTCAACGAGCGGCCAGACCGTGCGTTTCACCCGGACGATCACGCGTCTCGGCTAACGTCCTGCCTGTACCAGAGTGACTGGCGGCCATTCCATCAGACTGCGAACTCAATTCGAATCGCCCTAAATGGAGAGCGGCACGTCGCGGAGAGTGAGAATCTCAACGACGTGCCGCAGCCCGACCCGATGTGTCTGGTTTTGTACGCTAACAGTCTGACCTGTTAATCTGAGGCCTGTTTCTTCAATCCCGGGCCGACGAACTTTGGAGGACACCCGAGTAGCTCGAGTCGAACACTTCCTCCATCCTTCACCGAACCACTGACTGTCAGGAGGGATCGTGTGGCCTCCTGAAATCGGTCATCAGATTCATTTGTGACAGAATAGAATTCCATTCTGGAAACAGAGTCAAAGAGGCGGCTGACTTCCATCACGTCGATGCGAAAACTCACATGATCGATCTGTCCGTCCCGGGGGCCGCCAATGATTTCAGTTGTTCCCATATAAAGACTCACAAGCCATCCGGATTCATCCGCCCTGCAGTCAAAACCGATTCGACCGGAAAACTGCAGTGGCTCAAAGACTTCAGCAGCAGCATGGACAAACTCCCGCAGCCATTGAGGGCGATGATCTGTCTGCTCCCTGCGAGTCCTGTATTTCTCCATCTGTTGAAGTAATTCTTCAATAGACATTTCTGAACCAACGTTTGTGTGAATGAGTTAACCAGTCCGTTGGTTCTGCAAATCAGATTCGCAATCTGTAAATCAAACCTGTAGGACACGTATCGGTGGGGCACTCACTGGTGTTCACCCCAAACAAACTCAGATCCCACGACTTGCCGGGATCGATTCAGTTCCTGCCAGCGGAGACGCTCGGCGATCATTGCGCAGACCGTATCGATTCGTGGTCCTGTGACATGCAGTCCGTTTATCCTGTGCTTCAGATGCCCGGGTGGTCCGATGCTGACACCTGTGCCGCCGGTGCCGCTGGGGGCTGCAGACTCTGTGAAAGTCGGCCCATCCAACCTCAAGTGGCAATTCCCGTCCTATTTTGAAGGACCGATGGAGCGAACCGTCAATTGCGTTTGCGAATTCACCCGGCGCTGTTCATCCTTCTCCGTTCTTCACTGCACGATTGGCGTGCGGAGAATCCCGGTTACAGCATCCGCCCTCATAAGGTGTCCCGTGTCCATTATCGTCCAGAAATTTGGAGGAACCAGCGTTGCAGACGCTGATCGTATTCGTCGAGCCGCACAGCGGGCCGTCGACGCGAAACGGACCGGACATCAGGTTGTGATGGTTGTGAGTGCTCGTGGCAAGAAGACCGATGAACTCGTCGGCCTCGCCGCTGAGATCACCTCCAGTCCGCGTCCACGAGAAATGGACATGCTGCTGTCGACCGGTGAGCAGGAATCCTGCGCTCTGATGGCAATGGCCGTCCACGAGTTGGGAGAGGAAGCTGTCAGCCTGACCGGTGGACAGATTGGAGTCCGCACTGACGCCAGCCATACGAAAGCACGGATCATTTCGATCTCCACCCAGCGGATGCGGGAAGCGCTGGACAGCGGGCAGATTGTAATCGCAGCCGGCTTTCAGGGGGTAGACGAGAATCTCAACATCACAACTCTGGGCCGAGGCGGAAGCGATACGACGGCTGCAGCCCTCGCGGCCGTTTTGGACGCTGAGTCCTGCGAGATTTACACCGACGTGGAAGGTGTTTTCTCGACAGACCCGCGAGTAGTCGACAGCGCACGGAAGATCGACCGCGTTTCTTACGACGAGATGCTGGAGCTGGCCAGTATGGGAGCAGGCGTCATGCATTCACGATCGATCGAGTTTGCCAAAAAGTATCATGTGCATCTCAAGGTTCGCCCGTCTTACGCGGATGGGCCCGGGACCATGATTGCCGCAACCCCGGCGACTCCGGCTCCCGTGGTGACCGGAGTCGCATTTGTTCGAAATGAGGCGCGCGTCAGTCTGCTTGGCGTTCCAGACCAACCTGGTGTCATGAGCCAGATCTTCTCACGACTCTCCGAAAGTCGCATTCCTGTCGATATGGTCGTGCAGAACGTTGGTATGGAAGGCACAGCTAATGTGTCGTTTACCGTCGCCGAAGATGATCTTCCCAGTGCGGTTCAGGTCGCCACGGATGCGACGGCGGCCGTAGGTGGAACCGTTCAGACACTGTCCGGACTCTCCAAGGTGTCCGTTGTTGGTCACGGGATGCAGACGCACACCGGAGTTGCCGGACAGATGTTTCAGGTGCTGGCTGAAAGTAGTGTGAACATCAACATGGTCACAACCAGCGAGATTAAAATCTCCGTGTTGATCAATCGAGACGACTGCGACAAAACAGTCGGCGCGGTGCACGGTGGATTTCAGCTTGATCAGAGAGAAGCTGCTCCGCCCGAAATCGGAGTCGCCTCAGCAAGTCGGCCGGAGCGAGATGTTGCAGAGCTGGAAGCAGACATCGTAGCCCAGTTGAGTACCATGGAAGACATCGTGGTAAGTGATGTCGAAAGCGATGAAGAACAGGCGCGAGTGACAATTACTCAGCTTCCGGATACGCCGGGTGTTGCGTCACTCGTCTTTTCAACAGTCGCGAATCACGGCATTCTGGTCGACATGATCATTCAGAATGCTGCACAGGATGGCAGAGCAAACATCAGTTTTACAGTGCCACGACCAGACGCCGACAAAACTGTCGAATTGCTGCAGCGCGAACTGGCAGAAGACAGCCAGATGCAGATTTCCAGCGATGCCGGCATCGGAAAACTGTCCGTTTCCGGGATCGGCCTCCGAAGTCACACGGATGTGGGAGCCAGAATGTTTGAATCACTGGCGGAATCCGGCATCAATGTTCAGATGGTGAATACAAGCGAAATCAAAGTCAGCGTCGTTGTTGCCGGAGATGCAACGCAAAATGCTGCAGCTGCTCTGCGCAGGACATTTGGAATTGCCTAGAATGCCGGCATCCCAAGTAACACAGCCGTGACGGCGGAGCCGTTACAGAAAGTCTGACATGCCGAGTGTTCCTACCAACCGCAAATACATTTTTGGTTCGCTGGCCGCCGCAACACTTGCGCTGGATTTATGGTCAAAAGCTGCAATTTTTGAAGAGTACGGTGTCCGGAACGGCGGTTCCTGGATGATCAGCAATGACTTCGTTCGCTTTCGGTTCTTCACGGGCCTCAATCAAGGCGCGTTGTGGGGAATGGGCCAGGGATTCGCATGGATCTTTGCAATCCTGAGCGTCGTCGCCTTTGCCGGAATTATCTACTGGCTCTTCGCGCGGAAAGCGGCAGTCAGCCTGTGGCTCACTGTTGCCCTCGGCGCAGTCGCCGGAGGAACACTCGGAAATCTGTACGACCGCCTGGGCCTGCACGGGATCACGCTGGCTGAAGGTGAAGCCCCGATAAAGGCAGTTCGAGACTTCTTCCACTTTCAGTTTATGGGAACTGTGGAGCAGCCGGGGCTGGACTGGGCCATCTTTAACGTTGCGGATATCTGCCTGGTGACAGGTGCCATCATGTTGATCCTGCAGTCACTTTTTGCTCCGGAACCAGCTTCAGAGAGTGAATCTGCCGACGCCGCTGCGAATGACACCGTAGCTGCACCAACAGGCACCTCAGCATCCTGAGGCGGCGTGGAGTCTGCGATCACTTAGCCTGACTCTCTGTGTCAGGTGACCCGCGCAAGCCACTGGCACTGCTTATACGGAACTGGGGGCGATAGCGCCCACGGTTCGAACTCTGTGGTTCTCCGTGCCTCGGGTGATCACCAGAGTCGGTGTCATGATGAACGCAGCTGAATTATGCTTTCGTTGTCACGCATCGTACTGTCCGTTACGCGGTCGCTTCATCAGTTGGAGTTAACTCATTGTCAAGGAAAGATAGCAGTGTGATGAAATTCTCAGCGGCGATTCTCTTCACACTGGTCGCTTTAGGGCCATCCGTCTCCGCTCAGAACGGCGACCCTGAGTATGAACGCCATGTCGTTCCATTCTTTCGTAAATGGTGTCTGAACTGCCACGATAAGGTAACGCGTGAAGGTCTGCTGTCTCTGGAAAATCTCAGCAGTGATGTTGTCAGTGATGACTTTGAAACATGGCGAATGATCGACGAGCAACTGAGATTCGGCGAGATGCCCCCCAAAGACTCGGATCAACCACCCTCTTCAGATCGCCAACGCGTCCTCGGATGGCTTCGAAAAAAGATCGAGGCGTCGCAGATGCCGGGTGCCATCGCACTTGAGAAGTTATTGTTACCTCAGTTCGGCAACTACGTGAGCCACGAGTCTCTCTTCGGCATCAGGCGGGACCATGTCATTCCCGCACCTCCCCGACTCTGGCGGATTCGGCCACAGATTTATGCATCCGTCATGCCCCGTGCAGACGGATTGGCAAATGGTCTTAATGTTCAGGACGGCCCTGACTTTAAAGACTACGCAGCCAGTTATTTCCTTGACGAAGCAGCAGCCGCGCCGCTTCTCAGTAACGCAAAGAAGATGGCCGATGCACTCATCGGCCCCAAATCGAAGGAGAAAGGGTTCGTTCGACTCGCAGAAGAAGGCACTGAGAATCCTGTGCCAGAAGTTAATCGTGCGTTTCAACTTATCCTGGGACGGCAGGCCAGGGTCGACGAGCAAGAGCGCTTCGCTGAATTCTATGTCCGTGCGGATGAAAAAGCCGGACATGAAGCGGCTGCTCGCATTCTGCTTACTGCCGTCCTGATGCAGCCTGAGACACTCTATCGCCAGGAACTCGGCGAGGGAGAACCGGACCAGTTTGGCCGTGTTCGACTTTCACCTGCAGAAACAGGGTTCGCACTGTCCTACGCGTTGAGTAACCGCCCGCTGGCCTCCATTATGGCTGCCGCAGAGGATAACAAACTCCAGACCAGGAATAACATTGCTGCAGTTGTCAGGCAGGTGCTGGACAATGATGAGCCAGTGTACCCCACTCACGGGTTTCATTATTCGTTTAAGAACAGCCCTCGCATTCTGACTTTCTTTCAGGAGTTCTTTCACCATGAATTTGTGACTGAAGTCTTTAAGGATGCTCCGGAAGGCATCGGTGAACATGACCCGGGGCGTCTCGCAGGAGACCTGAACCTGACGATCATGGAAATACTGGCAGCTGACAGCAATGTGCTTGCCGACGCCGTGTTTCTTGATTCTGATCTCAGCGATCTTTCCCAGTTGGTGTTGACCTCTGGGTTCAACAGCTATGCCCAGTCGGCACTGGAAAATCTGGTGCTCACAACACAGTCTTCCGCAGGCTCTCAGCAGTTCACGCTGCAACTCCAGGCCGGTCATTTCATCGCCACGAATCTTCCCGATTCTTCAGGATCCGGCGGGCATAGCGGGCATAGCGGGCATACCGCCCATACCCATAGCGGGCATAGCGG
>CAJWGB010000347.1 GCA_913031625.1 uncultured Planctomycetaceae bacterium
GCCCCCACGGTCCTCCACCTTCGTTTAAGCGGCAGTCGCAGACGCACGCGTCCCACGATCTGGACAGACCTCCTTCCAGATATCAGCCGACTTTCAATGAGAGCGTATTCGGGTCATCGTAGCGTCTCACTCCCATCTGAGAGCGGCACTCACGAACCGGTGATCGGATCCTGCGTGCTCGGAGACTCGGTAATCAGTCGTCCCAAGGTCTCTTTCAACCAGGATATGGTCAAGAATCAGGCCAAACGGAAATCCCGAGAACTGATACCAGGTGGGAGTCAGATTCCCCTGGCCAGCTGAGGTCAGTCCCGCATCCGTCAGAAAGTTGTGGTAGATCGGAGACCAGGGCGTCAAATTCAAATCTTCAAGAACGACAACTCTGCTGTCGTCCCGGTCGCCAACGTATTCTGCAATGAGACTCAGCTCTTCATTGCGCGCCACGAAACCAGTGCGGCCAACAGGCGGCAGCGTGTGAATTGCCAAAAGGTGAACAGGATCGCCATCGCAGTCGATTGTCACAGCAACGCATGGCAGACGCGGCGAATTGAAATGCAGGATCGACTTCTCCGCAAAAGGTCTGGCTGAGTAGAGGCCTATCCCGAAGTTCCCACCGTCCTCGCAACTGACAATGGAATGTGGGTGCGTCGACCGAAATGCTCGCTGAAGGTGCTGGTGCAGCGACTTAGTCAGCTCGACCACCACAACAACATCCGCCTGTGCCTTATTGAGCTCCGACTCGATCAACTTGTGGTTGTCATTCCTGCTGTACACATTTGCAGTCACAACGCGCAACTGTTTGATTCCGGTAGCTGTGTCAGGAGCACTAAGATGCGGGAGAATTGACACGCTGCAGAGACCAGTCAACAGGACGGCGACATCAGCCGTCTTCCACGCGCGGGAGACGACAGACACAACAAGGACAAACAAAAGTCCGAGTGTCCACTGGATCCTGAGTTCCGAGCACAATCCCGCCGCCCAGTGGTGTGATCCCAGCAGCGCAAGGAGTGAGGGGACTGCCAGCACGAGAGTCACCAGAGCGGCCGCTCTGGCCAACAGCTTTCGTATCGGGGCAGGTGCCAGGCCCGACGGATTGTGATCAGGTTTCATGAAGCGCTACCACCGGACCACTTCGACCAGTTCGCCGACGGACCGTGGCGCAGGGCCTGGCTGAAGAATGGCCATCCCGTTGGCATTGGCCGTTGAACGCAGGTCTGCGGATCCCCCCCAGCGGACAGTCTCACACTGCAGTTTTCCATCTGCCGTGAAGATGTTGGCCGGAAACCAGGTTTCTCGATCCCCGCGCACGCTTACTTCCTGCGTCAGGCTGGCCGTTTCACGACACGGGGCCGGATTGAACTCCCCTGCGAATTTCTTCAAGGCGCTGCGGACAAATGCTTCGAAGCAGATCATGCTGCTGACTGGATTGCCGGGCAGACCAAACACGTAGCAGGTGCGCCCCTCCGTCTGGAGTTTGCCGAACCAAAGGGGCTTCCCAGGCTTCATTTTGATTTTGTGAAACACCTGTTCGACCCCGGCTGCCTGCAGCTCTGAGGGTACCAAATCCAGCGTGCCGGCAGACACACCGCCCGACAGCAGCAGAAAATCATGGGTCAGCCCGACACGAATTGCTTCCCGAAGTGATTTTCGATTGTCACGCGCAACCCCCAATGGTTGAGGGACACCACAGGCGCGGCGAATCTGATTCACAAGCATTGGTTCATTGCTGTTTCGGATCCGGCCTGGAGTCAGAGGCTCCTCATAACTCAACAGTTCGTCACCAGTTGCCAGGACGGCCACCTGAGGTTGCCGATGCACGGGAACATCCGCGACCCCAAACTCAGCAAGAACGGCGATATGCTGCGGCTGCAGGCGGACTCCCGACGCCATCAGTGGTGTGCCCTGTTGTGCCGCGACACCCTGCCGCAGTACGTTTTGATCAGAGGACACATGCTCTGACACGATGGTGACCGTCTCTGGAGCTGATTCGTCAAACTGAGTCTTCTCAATCGGAATAACGCAGTTCGCTCCTGCCGGGATCGGAGCACCTGTCATGATTCGAGCAGCAGTCCCCTGGGTGACAGCCTGCTGCGGCACTGTCCCAGCCGTAATTGTCTCGCCCACGTCGAGTGTGACTTCGCCATCACCAAAGCCGTCGGCCATCACAGCAAAGCCGTCCATCATTGACTTATCAAATGGAGGTGAGTCGTGGGGCGTCGTCAGCGTCTCCGCCAGAACATGGTTCAGGCAGTCAGGCAGCCCACGGCTCTGCGGCGCAACCGTTTCCACGCTGACGAGTATCTGTTCGAGAGCTTCGTTTACTGTGAGCATATTGAGTCGGCATTCCAGTTTTGAGATTCAAACATCACTGCAGACATGTTTTCTCGGCGCGACAGTCTGCGATCAACGATTGCAGTTTCGACCAGCGCATCTCCACGCAATGTGTCACCGGCTGAAGATTATCCTTGCGCGTTCCGTCAGCTCTTCGCGAGTCACAATACCGTCGTCATCAGCATCGAAGTTTCCGAAGTTGAAGTGTCGTACGATGATGGACGTCTCACTCTTAGCGATCGTACCGTCTCCGTTGGCATCCATATGCCTGAGTGCCCGGCTGACCCATTCGTCCGCAAGTTTCCTGCGTGCCGCAGCGCGCAGGTCGTCGGACGTGCTGTCTTCTTCCGATTCCTGCATCTTCTTCAAAGGCTCAATGACTTCAAAAAAACCAATCGCCATTTCTTCCCATGTCTGGTCGCCCCATGTCACCCATTCATTCGGGTTCGGGTTGAAAGGATTCTTCTTTGAGTTATCAAAGCGACAGTCGATGGTGATCTTCTTCACTTCACCAAGCTGAATGGGATTCTTCAGTGCGTAGGTATGTTGCCAGTTGAAGTCGTATTTCGGGACGCTCAACTTCTTCGTTTCGTCAACCAGCATCTGAAAACTTCGGCCCCGATAATGCATATGAGGGGTCACCGCCAACAGCTCCCCCTCATCCGGAAGCCAGGGCAGGGTGGCGGAAACCCTGTGATTGTCCGCATGTGGCGGAATCTCAAAGTCTTTGTTGATCGCAATCAGCGTATACGCCTCGTGTGTCACCTCATCAGAATCGGCAAACAACAGGCCCACCTTCGAAACGTCGTCCTGTGCAATTCCGTCTGGTGTATAGTGCATCTGAAAGATGAATTTTGACCCAGCCGGCACCCTGCGTGCTGCTCCCGGAGGCAGCTGCAACATCCGCTGACCGGGCACATATGCGCAAAGCCAGCCAACACCTGGCAGATGGACACCGTCCGGCGGCCGGATAAAAACAATGGCATGGTGAACCACCGACCGATTCCCGGGAATCACCTGAGCGGCAGCAATCCAGCGATCTTCTTTGAATTTCGGATCAACAACGAAGTACTGATACTCCACGACACCGTCGGCGGGGACTCGATAGGGTCGCGTTCGCATTTTGTGAATCTCATCCGGCTCCCGCGCCAACTGCCAGCCGGTATTGGCTTTGGGTACGCTGGGAAGAAATTCGGCGGAGCCCTCCTTCAGACCTCCGGCAATCCATTCTCTGAGCATCCTGATTTCATTGGGCTGCATCTGACGCTGATTGGCAAACTCACCATGATCGGGGTCTGCGTGCCATGGCGGCATGCGTCCCTGATCGATGCTCTCCATCATCGTGTCGGCCCAGCCTGCAACCTCCCCGTAACGTTCCATCCCAAAGGGACCGATATCCCCGGTGCGGTGACACTCAATACAGTGTCGGTGCAGGATCGGTGCGACATGTTCTGAGAATGTGATTTCGTTAGAGACAGCCTCACGTCGCTGTTTCACTCGGCCAATCAGACACCCTGAGACCTCGGTTTCACGAACCGACACGACTTTTCCGGCAAGCGTTTCATCAATCGCGATCCGCAGGTCTTCTCTGCCGACCGACGTGCGAGCCACTCCCGGACGATACTGATCGTCAATGCGACCATGGTAGAGAACCTGCAGGTTAGTATTCAGCAGGAAAACCTCGGGGGTTCGCATGGCGTCAAACTGATCAGCAATTACGTTGTCCACGTCATGAACAAACGGAAACCGAATGCTGCCAGACCTGACATACTTCTGCACGTCGCTCATCGAGTCCTGGCGATTGCTCACGACACCAATAAATCGCACGCGGTCCCTGTAGCTCTCGGACAGAGTCTGCAGTCGAGGTCCGTAAATTCGCGCGAGTGGACATTCGGTGCCCAAAAACGCAACGACGGTCAGCTGCCCGTGATGATCCTGTAGCCGCAGTTCGTCCCCCGTAATCGAACGTGTCTCAAAACTGACGTCCGCAGCACATGAATGTGATGGGGAGAAGCATATTGCGAACAGAATGCCAGCGACGGCAATCGTCTGAACTCTCAACATTGTCACAACAGTTCTCCTCCCCCCTGATCCAGCAGACTTGAGGCGACAGCTCGTCCGATCGACTCCGGTTCATCCACGCTGCCCGTCACTGTGGACTCAAGTCGCCGGGAACCGTCCGCGGACAGGAGGACACCGGTCAGGCTCAGGTGATCGCCCTCAATTATCGACTCAGCGCCCAGAGGTGCGTGACATCCAGCGCGAAGCGACGAAAGCAGTGCGCGTTCAGCACTGACGCGACAGAGTACGCCGGGATCCGTGATCTTCTTCAGC
This sequence comes from uncultured Planctomycetaceae bacterium, assembly GCA_913031625.1. Classification (GTDB taxonomy): domain Bacteria; phylum Planctomycetota; class Planctomycetia; order Planctomycetales; family Planctomycetaceae; genus Fuerstiella. The sequence goes on from CAJWGB010000347.1 coordinate 4,663, forward strand.
ACTTGCATCGTTTCAGTGTCATCACTGCGGCATTCGATTCCAATTGCCCCCTGGCCGACAGCCGCCAATACCTCAGGCGGCTGAAGACGAAGACTAATTCTGTCGGCGAGACCCAGTCTTGTTAGCCCCGCTTCTGCAAGGATGATTGCATCAAACTGCCCTTCGTCCAGTTTTCTGATGCGTGTGTCCACATTTCCGCGGATCTCCTCCATTTTCAAGTCTGGTCGGATATGCAGCAGTTGAGCCTGACGTCGTGGGCTTCCCGTTCCAATGGTGGCGTTCTCTGGCAGCTCGTCCAGACCGTCAATCTGCTGTCCATCTGGAAGCAGGAGGGCATCTGCCGTCGGCGCTCGCTCCGGCACACCCGCCAGCGTAAGTCCATCTGTCGGCTCAGTCTGCAGATCTTTCAGGCTGTGGACAGCGATATCGGTATCCCCTTTGAGAACCGATGTCTGGACCTCTCGGGTAAACACCCCGGTTCCGCCGAACTGACGAAGAGCATCTGTCTGGTTACTGTCGCCCGTAGTCGTGATGTGCACGATCTCAATAGACGATTCGGGAGAAGCGTCTGTGATTAACTGCTGGATGTGCTCAGCCTGCCAGAGGGCCAGTTTGCTGGACCGGGTTGCGATGCGAATCACAGAGGACATAGAACTCGATTCTGCCTATTTGACGCGGATGATGCGTGTTGCGAAGAATTTCTGACCATTGGGGTTTTCGCAGCGAACCTGCAGATCCCATGTGCCGGGACCAAGATCTTTGGGCAGAGCGGTCTTCCACAGGTGCGGGGATGCCATGGGAGCAGTCAGGGCTTTCCATTTCAGACTACCCGCTGACTTGAGCGACTGTTCTTCCGCATACAACCGAGCAAACTGTGGGTCTGGCTCGGTCGACTTTTTCATCGTCTGCCATTTTCCGGAACTGCCAGCTCGCCATTCAACAACTGCTCCCGGCATTGCATTAAACACGTTGGCATAAACGACAGCACCGGAACCAGACTCTACTTCGTCCGCCGCCATCACTCGAATTTGATAGTCAGCCGGCTTTCGAGCAGCACGGTATTCGAGTTCATACTTACCAGCATCGAAATGCATGATCGTATGCCCATTAGGCGTGCCATCCT
>CAJWGB010000348.1 GCA_913031625.1 uncultured Planctomycetaceae bacterium
GCCTTGCAAGGGCGGCGCTCTCCCAGTTGAGCTACGTCCCCGGGATATTTTGCGTCCAATTCCAAACAGAAATCGTCGGCAAGTGGGTGTGGGAGGACTCGAACCTCCGACCTCGGCTTTATCAGAGCCGCACTCTAACCAGCTGAGCTACACACCCGGATTTTTGCGAGCCGGGCATTTTGCCAGGGAATCTGGACGTTGTCCAGCCCTTTGGTGATTTTCTAACCCAATTCGACTGATGGTGCGTGCACACCAGCGAACAGAGGACACTTTCGGGATTTCCAGGTTCGCTCTTCAATCAAAATTCTGCAATCTGCTCTGGACGGACCGCCTTTTCCCACCTGTGCCGTTCGGCCAGAAGTGGGTGGTTGCAGCGGCGCGTTCCAGGGTATGCTGCGAACGTCCCAGTCACGACTCCGGTCTGAACCGAAATTCTCCTGATGAAGCAACTCTTAGACATCCTCCTGGGTCCGTTCGGCGACATCGCCAACCAGGAAAAAACCGCACTCGACGGTCGAGTTAATCTCGGCAGGTTTCGAATTGCAACGCTACTGGCATGGCTGATCCCCGGCTGTGGGCACTTTTATCAGGGCCGAACACTGAAAGCAGGAATCTACTTCGTAGGGATCATGTCACTTTTCGTGACGGGTATGGCACTGGGAGACTGGCAACCCGTGTATGCGTCCACCACCGCGAGCGGCCAACTGGAAGACGGCACAGAACAAAGCCTCTCAATTTCGTTCGCTCCCCAGGCATGCATGGGAGTCTCAATCGCCCCGGCAATCGTTCAGTACCTGCGTTACGAGAAGACAGAGGGCCCGCACTTCACCGTCAGTTCCACACTGGAAAGCGACTTCGATGGTGTACTTAAAGGTTACAGCACACAGCCGAACGAAAACCTGGACATCTCGATTCCCGTGCAGGGCACTATCAAGTTCACCCCGGAAAGAACCGGCGTGCTTACAGTAAAGACCAGAAACGGCACGTCTGTCTCAATCCCACTGGACGATGCCGGTCTTGAACTTGGAAAACCCGTCTTTGGCTCGCCGCGTCGAGAAATCGAGTCACGGAATCTGCCTGTAGCACTGGAGGTAGAAGGAGTTGCAGTACGCGACATTTACGGCTCCGTATCCAGACCGTTTATTGACTGGTTTCAGGCTCCACGCGACACCAGAGAGCTGGACCGTATGCACGCAAAACTCAGCCAGCAATTTGACGTCGCCTGCGTGTTTACGTGGATCGCCGGGCTGCTGAATCTGATGGCCATCTGGGATGCGTATGACGGCCCAGCCTACGGCTATGGGGACGAGGAGGATTCCGATGATTCTGGCAAAGAGTCATCAGAGTAGCCCATCGCCTCACCTCTCGGAGAATCAACATGCCGTCTATTTTCAGTGCAATTCTGCTGACTGTGATCATCTGCCTGGTCTACTGTGCAACACGTTATGAGTTGCCGGAGAAGATCTACCGGAGCGCTATCAACATGGGGCTCAAAACTGTGGCCGGAATCGGCACCTTGTACGTCATCCTCTGGTACTATTCTCTGTAGAGGCCATCCGAAGACCGATTCGAGTTGCTTCCCATGGACGGCGCAATCGGTCTTGGGCAGGCATCAGCAAACCGCTCAGCCTGCGGTTAACGAGAAGGTATCAAATGTCTCAGCCTCCTGCGGAACCTGCCAGAAAGTCTCTGCTGAGTATTCTGGGGCCCGGCATTTTGGTGGCGGCAACCGGGGTCGGCGCCGGAGATCTTGCTGGTGGAGCACTTGCGGGCGAGCGACTTGGGACCGCGATTCTATGGGTCGTCATAGCAGGTGCAGTTCTGAAGTATCTTCTGTGCGAAGGGCTTGCACGGTGGCAGCTGCAGACCGGCGACACCATCTCGAATGGTGTCTTTCGGGCGAGCCCCGGCTTCGTTAGATGGCTGTTTCTACTATACGTTGCCGCATGGTCCATCTGTATTGGTGGGATGTTAATGTCGGCATGCGGCGAGTGTGCTCAGGCAATTATCCCAATCGGCGAGCCGGCGACTGGCAGATTTGTCCACGGGATCATTCACAGCATCATTGCCATTTTGATGGTCAGGGCCGGAGGCTTCCGACTGTTTGAACGCGTCATGATGCTGTTCATCGGCCTGATGTTTGTGACCGTCCTGGCCGCGACTCTGTTGACTGGCCCGGATTGGTCAACCGTCTTTCGCGGGTTAGTCGTCCCGTCCATCCCTCATGCACAGGGAAAAGGAGTCGACTGGGCTCTGACACTCATGGCCGGAGTCGGAGGCACACTGACGTTGCTCTGCTACGGCAGTTGGATCCGCGAAAAGAATCGAACCGACCTGACTTCGATCAACGCATGTCGACTGGATCTGGGGGCGGGTTATGTCATGACGGCAGTCTTTGGGATTTGCATGGTCATTCTTGGGGACAGTATCGATCTGGATGAAAAACTGAAGGGTGTGAATCTCATCAATTCACTGTCATCCCTGATGGAAAAAAACCTGGACATCGGAGGAAGAATTGCAGGGTGGATGTTTCGGTTTGGGGCGTGGGGAGCCGTTTTCAGCAGCCTGCTTGGAGTCTGGCAGAGTGTCCCCGAGCTCGTCACAGAAATGCTGCCCAAACAGATGCAGAGCAAACGTATGCCAGGGCGGTTCCTGCTGGCAATTGGCATTCTGCCGATGTGGTTACTCTGGTTTCCGCTCGCGCTGGTTCAGGTGATTGCCGGAATCACAGGAGCCGTTTTTCTGCCGCTGCTGGCAATTGCACTCCTTGGGCTTCCATTCAGTACGTCCGGGCGCGAGTCAGGATTTCGGCACCACGCTCTTGTCAACATCGGACTCCTGCTCTGCCTGATCTTCTTCGGCTTCATGGCCTGTCAAACCATACTCTCGAAGATTGCCGGCTGATTCGCGTCAGTCGCCTTGAACTGAGATTTTGCTTACGTGAGCAAATGGCCGCAGTTTCTCAACGGTCGCGGGCCCGATTCCTGACACCCGTTGCAGATCCTCCAAGGAATCAAACGGACCATGGGTCCGGCGCCATTCCACAATTCGATGCGCCAGTGCCGGGCCAATGCCGTCCAGTTGTGACAGTTCGACCCACGAATCTGTGTTGATGTCGACCTGGAGAGGCTGACTGTCAGTACTACTCTTCCACGCCAGCTGAGATGGCCGACTCGAGACGCGAGCCACGTATTGCCAGGACATCACCACGAGAAACACGGCACCCGCACAAAGCAGGAATCGCCGATCTCGCGCCAGACGATCACCCACCGAAGTCTCTTCCGACTTCACTGAATGATCAAGCGAATCGCCTGCCGCCTGTCCTGTTGAATTATTCATGTTGCCCCCGGTGCCACAGCATCTGACGGCTTTCCGGAAGTGTCAACCGCTGGACGGTTGAATCCAAACGAAAACCGCGAGGCGATCTGGTAGTATGCCTGCTTCTAACTCGATGCCGGGCCTTCGTCCCTGACCGAACAGAGGATTCCTATGAGATTGTTTGTGCTCCCTCTGCTCCTGCTCATCCGCCCTGTCGCCACTGCTTCCGAGCAGCCGCCAAACATTCTTCTGATCCTGGCTGATGACCTCGGCTACGGGGACCTTAGCTGTTACAGCTCGGAATCGAAAATCAAAACACCTCACCTTGACCGCCTGGCGGCACTGGGGATGAGATTCACAGACGCACACAGCCCGTCAACCGTCTGCACTCCGTCGCGCTACAGCCTGATGACGGGACGCATGTGCTTCCGCACCGGGTATCGAGGAGTCTTCACGGGCGTCGGTGGTCCTTCACTCATCGATGAAGGTCGACTGACTCTGCCTCAGATGCTGAAAGATAAAGGCTACCACACAGCCTGTATTGGTAAGTGGCATATTGGAATGACATTTCAAACGCCGCAGGGGAAGCCGGCATGGAGCCTTGTCGTTGAGTCCCCGCCACAGAAAGACTGGCGGAATGGCGGAGCAGCCCTGGAACGTGTGCGTCGAGTCGACTTTTCAAAGCCAGTTACCGACGGTCCGATTCATCGAGGATTTGACCGCTTCTTCGGCACCGCCTGCTGCCCCACAACTGACTGGCTCTACGCCTTCATTGATCAGGACAGAGTACCAGTCCCTCCGAAGAAGCAACTTGACCATGGCCCTTTGCCCAAACATCCTTACGCTTATGACAACAGACGTGGTTTGATCGCGCCGGATTTTGACCTCGAAGAGGTGGACCTGCTGTTTCTGAAGAAGAGCCAGGAATTTCTCCATCGGCATAAGTCTGAGCACTCAGGCAAGCCGTTCTTCCTCTTTCACTCCATGCAGGCGGTTCACCTCCCATCGTTTCCCGCGGCACAATTCAAAGGAGCCACTCAGGCTGGTCCGCACGGAGACTTCATCCACGAACTGGATGTGATCACCGGGCGACTGCTCAAGACAATCGACGACCTCGGCTACGCCGACAACACGCTGGTCATTTTCGGGAGTGATAACGGCCCCGAAGTAACCAGCGTGATTAACATGCGAAAGGACCATCAGCATGACGGCGCTCACCCGTGGCGAGGAATGAAACGCGATCAATGGGAGGGCGGACATCGAACCCCGTTTATCGTCCGATGGCCCGGACAGGTGAAGCCCGGTTCAGTGTCAGACGCAATGGTGAACCTGACAGACGTCATGGCAACATGTGCTGCGGCTGCAGGAGCGAACCTGCCGAACGATGCGGCGGAGGACAGCTACAACCTGTTGCCAGTGCTGAACGGCGATGGGACCGCAGTTCGAAGTCACCTGCTTACGCAGACTATTTCCCTCGGACTATCAATCCGCACCAAGCGCTGGAAGCTGCTGGACCACAAGGGTTCAGGTGGCAACAACTATTCGCGAGACAATCTGAAGGCGTATGCGATCGAGGACACTGACTCTGACGCACCGGGCCAGCTCTATGACCTGAAGAAAGACCCGGGCGAAACTCGAAATGTCTATTCGCAGTATCCGGAGATTGTGGCAGCACTTCGCGAAAAGCTGCAGGAATACAAGTCAACCGGGCGCAGCGCACCAGTCAGATGATTCGGCGGCGGCTCTCTAACGATGCTCGCAGAAGCAGACTACGCAGGCCCACTCCAGCCGTATTCGCCGAGCGTAAGCACCAGAAAGATGATTCCGATGATGACTGCGGCGAGCGAGATGAACATCAGGCCATCGTAGACTGTGGGATCAGAGTTTGGTTGTGACATTGTCGCCTACCTTAATGTTTCGCTCTTTTGTGTCCTCGATGACAACGCAGACGGCTTTATCCGCCCAGACTTTCATCACGCGTGCCTGACAAACGTAATCGTCTTTCCGATAAACGATGAGCTTCATGTCTTTGTAGATCCGGTCATCGCTTCCGATGGTGACCTGGAGAAACTCCTGATCACGCTGACCGTGAGTCGCTTCAATGAAACCATCGACCTTTTCAATCTGTTCCGGAACATTAGCACTGACAAGTGGTTCACGTGGGTTAACGCCGGCATACCTCAGCTTCCGCTTGAGATCAGCAATGGTTTCAAGCTGGTCTGCTTCAACTTCCTTCGAAGCTGTTGCCTGCCCCTCAGCTTCCAGCAGCTGGTTTTCCAGATCAGACTGTTTCTCACGCAGTTCAGCAATTCGCTCTCGCAGGCTTTCAACTTCCCGGTAGAGGTTTTCTGACTCTGCTCGCCGGGCAGCAGCTTCTGATGTTTTTGCTTCGGCGTCCGCCTTTTGCTGTTCAAAGTTGGAATCCGCCTCCTCACGCATTCGAC
>CAJWGB010000349.1 GCA_913031625.1 uncultured Planctomycetaceae bacterium
GGAGAGGTGGATCTGGCTCGTGAACCGGAAGTTGCCCAGGGGCTGGTTGATTTACTGCAGAAGTCGTTGACCAATGCTTCTCCGGACAAAGAAGAACTGATTCAGCAGGAGTTCCTCGCGAGGACACTGGGTGCTCTGGACAACGATCAAATTGTGCTTCCTGCATTGCGGGAAGCGATTCGTGAAGAACATGAAGATCAGGTGCGTGAAAGCGCCCTGATGGCGGTTGCCATGATTGCCAGCCGCCGCTTTGAGACGCTGTCTCAAAAGATGGACCGCATGGAGCCTGATCGGGTCTATCCCAAAGGACAGGAAGTCATCACGTTAAAGAGGCCACTGACGACCGCGACGATCAATCATGAAGAGCTTTATGAGGAGCTGCGGGACGCAATTCGAGGTAACTCCGACGCGATTCGTCACCTGGCGGTATTTGTATTGGGCATGATCAGCGGGGATGAGGCGATTGGCGAGCTCAGGTTCCTCCTGGATGACTCGGACCCAATGACTCAGGCCAACGCGGCCGTCGGGCTCGCACGCAATGGCGACACGTCAGGGATCGACGTGCTGCAGGAGCTGTTGGAAGAATTCAGCTCTTCGATTCCTCGCAGTGAGTTTGCAAAGCTCAACGAAGACGGGAAGAAGAAGCTGCTGGAACGTCGCAGGTTCGAAGCGCCGACTGTGTTGGGGAACTGTTTGAGAGCCGTCGATAGCATCTGGGTCGCGCTGTCGAAAGAGGAACAGAAGAACGTGCTTCCCGTCATTAAATCGATTGCGAAGTCAAACTCGGTCGAGGGAATCCGAGTTCAGGCATTGAGCGTACTGAACAGAATCGAAAAGCTGGATTAGACAGAGTGCCTCGTCTCTGCGGAGCTTCGCAGGCTGCCCGGCTGTGCGGAGTTACGAGCGGAAGCAGTTGTGTTTGATTCCAAGTCGGAGGGGCGGCTGCAGTTCGCTCGCACTTCCGCTCAGAGCACTAGTTGTCATCTCTGCCAGTCAGCAACAGTTCAATCTCATCCGCACGTGAGCCGACTTCCATTACACTGCGTCTGATTTCTTCCCCACTGACAGTCGCTCGGGGATAAGTGTCAACCATCACGAACCATGGCTCTCCATCGACGTTACGAATGGAAAGGCCACCGTGGAGGACCACTGCGTTCAATCGCAGAGCTTCTTCGTAGAAGTTGGGGTCAGCCCGGCAGCACAGACTGTAGATGTTCAGCAGTCGGTCACCCGCGCGATGATCACTGTTTTCGATGTAGACTTTCTGCGTGCGATTGCTGTTCAGGTGTAGTTTGACGCAGACGGACTTCTCTTCGCGTTCCCACTTGATGTTGGGGAGGGAATCGAATGCTTCATAAACGAGAGTGTCGAGGTCTCGGGTTCCTCCAAGCACCGCCTGCAACAGCTGTGCCGCCGCCGTTCCGTCCTGAGGTCGAGTCTCTGGCGTGCGTGACAGCATCAGGGTGACGCATTCGGCGACTTCCAGAGGAATGTCCGTGTTGAGTTGACGTGGTGATTCGTACTCGCCAGCCATGATCGATGACATAAGTGAGTTGATCGATTCACCGCCAAATGGATATTGCCCAGTGAGCATTTGGTAATAACAGACTCCGAGGGCAAACACGTCACTTGCCGGCGAAGCAGCGTCACCCTGCAATAGTTCCGGAGCCATGTAGTGTGGCGTACCGGCAAGTCGCGCGGGCGTTGGGCCGGAGTGGATCTGCTTTGCGAGTCCAAAGTCCACGATCTTGGGATATCCGGCGGGTGTCACGAGGACGTTGTCCGGTTTGAGGTCACGATGGACAATGCCGATCCGATGAGCGAGTCCGAGTCCTTCAGCGATGCCACAGGCCATTTGAGTGGAACGAACTGGTCCGATGGCTCCGCTGGAATCGATTTCATCCTGCAGTGACTGACCGGGAACGTATTCCATCTCGAGGAAATGATGGCCATCTGTCCGTCCGATGGCGTGTGTCGTTACGATATTTGGATGGACGAGCGCTGCTGCCGCCCTGCCCTCACTTTCAAACCGCTCGATATAGTCAATGCTGCGAGAGACACGGCGCGGCGAGAGGACCTTAAGGGCGCACTGTCGATTGAGACGCTTATTCAACGCTAGATAGACGACTCCCATTCCGCCACGGCCCAGCAGTCCCTGGCACTCGTAGATGTCGACGTTTTGGCCATCGAGGAGTACTTCGTCCAGTTCGACTTCAGTGACCCCATCGGGATCTGCCCCGCGAGGGATGAGGACTGTATCCAGCGATGTGTCTTCTGTAGGAGCTGGCAACATCCCGCAGCGAGGACACGAATCTTCGCCGGCGGAAAAAACTTGGTTGCAGCCGGGACAGTAGAGATTGGGCACGGCCAGGAAACCAGAGACGGAAGTGGGACGGGAACGATCGATCGGTTTGTCGCGGGCGGACATGGGCGGAATGTCCAAATTCAGCCGCGATTCGGGGCCACAGGCATGACTCCGTACCGACATAATTATACTCTCTCATCGACATTCCGGGAGGGGTGCTGCGAGCCTGCCGCAGCGGTTTTCGGGGCAATTTGGTGCCTTACCTGCAATTCGCTCCTCATGTCGAATTCTTTGGAACTTCATCCATCCCTCCTGAGTGACCCCCAGCCAATGGCCCAGTCTCTGATTTCCGCTCGCCAGGCCGCGCGTCTGACTCATTTCTGCCGGCTTCTCATTGACCAGGAGTCTGCCCGAGTCATTGTCGAACCGCAGGACGCCGCATCCGGGTTCTGGTTTGGTGGCGGAAACATGTGTCAGGGGCCCGACGGGGCGCTCTATGTTTGCGGGCGTTATCGCAATGCGGGGGATTCAAGAACGGGTGTTGCAGCCGGAACGCGAGGGCTGGAATTAGCCATTTTTCGGTCTAACGACCGAGGAGCGACGTTTGAAAAGGTCGTTTCATGGTCCAAGTCTGACCTGAACCCGTCGGACGGGACCGAAGTCCTCTCCATCGAAGGCAGTTGTCTGCGATTCACCCACGGCGGAGTGGAGTTGTTTGTGTCCACAGAGAAACTCGGACGCGCTTATCCCGGGGGACTTGAGGATTATCTGAAACCAGGTGCCGGAGTCTGGACAATCGACGTCCTGCGTGCGGACACCATGGAGAACCTGCTTAACGAAGTTCCTCGGCCTGCAGTTCAGTCGGACGAACCTGGTCATCTGCATATCAAAGACCCGTTTTATTGGGAAACCGACGAAGGAGTCAGGCTCGGATATTGCAGTCACCCGTTTGGATGGTCGAGTTCCAATACAGGCGTGACGGATATTCCTGATGCCGGCACCCTGTCTGCAAACCTGCAGAACGAAGCCTTTTCCCGCGGACCGATGTGGGATGTGGCGATGACCCGCGGAACCTCGATCCTGCCGGTTCCTCGCGTCGGTCCGTTTGAAGACGGGACATTGAAACTGTTGTTCTACTGCGGGGGCGAATGTCTGCGACTACTGGATGAGCATTCAACCGCAGTACGACGACCGCGGGGGTACAGCTGTGAGGAATTAGGGGGGGCGGCTGTGATTGTGGGAGACGATCCCTCGACTGCCCGACGGTTGTCGTCTGAATTCCCGTTGTTCATCAGCCCCTGGGGTACCGGCTGCAGTCGTTACGTCGATGTGCTGGCAACGGACGACGGCTTCTATGCAACGTGGCAACAGTCTCAGGAAGACCTCTCTCAGCCACTGGTGATGAACTTCCTTTCGCGTGAAGAAGCCGAGGCGTGCCTGGCGGCCGAATAGTGGGCATCCGAGCTGCGTCCTGATTTGCTGAGACCGTCTTTGTGAACAGAACAGCGACGACGTATAATTCCAATCCCATTCCTCCCGGGCAACTCGTATGACTTTCATTCCTCCAACGCCCAGACGCAGCTTTTTGCGGTCTTCCGGAATCGGGCTGAGCAGCATTGCCATAGCTCAACTCCTTGATTCGGAAGCGAACGCAGCGGCCTCAATGCCGCACCATGCTCCACGCGCGAAACACGTCATCTACCTGCACATGATTGGAGCGCCGTCGCAGCTGGACATGTTCGACTTCAAGCCGGAACTGCGGAAACGTCACAACGAGCCGTGCCCGCCAGAGGTTACCAAAGACCGTGACTTTGCGTTCATTGGAAAGACATCCACACTCGCCGGCACCCCCTGGAAGTTTCATCGGCACGGGCAAAGTGGGCAACAGATGTCAGAATTGCTGCCGCACCTTGGCAGCGTGGCAGATGAACTGGCAGTGATTCGTTCCGTTCACAATGAAGAGATCAATCACGCGCCTGCGCAGATGTTCCTGCATTCCGGGTTCGGTCGAGGTGGCCGCCCCAGTTTTGGGTCATGGGTGACGTACGGGCTGGGGTCTGAGAATCGGGATCTGCCCTCCTACGTCGTCCTTGTGACTGGAGCTAAGGGGGGAGCCGGCACAAGTCTGTGGTCGACTGGATTCCTGCCCAGCATCTACCAGGGGATACAGTTCCGTTCGACGGGAGACCCGGTCCTTTTCCTTTCCAGCCCTGAGGGAGAGACGAGAGAAGATCGACGGCGTGTCCTCGATGCTGTCGGAGACCTGAATCGACGTCGTCTGGAACAGACGGGGGATCGGGAAATTGAAACCCGGATCAGCCAGTACGAACTGGCCTATCGCATGCAGGCATCTGTTCCTGAACTGATGAATATCGGCGATGAAACAAAAGAGACACTCGCATCCTACGGAGCTCAGCCGGGTAAGTCGTCTTTTGCAAACAACTGCCTGCTTGCTCGCCGAATGGTGGAGCGAGGAGTGCGTCTGATTGAGCTCTACGACGCTGACTGGGACCATCATGGAAACATTGAGAACCGTCTGCCCGCCAAGTGTAAGGATATTGATCAGCCGATCGCGGCGCTGATTCGCGACCTGCAACAAAGAGGCCTGCTGCAGGATACACTCATTGTCTGGGGCAGCGAGTTTGGTCGAACGCCGTTGAATCAGGGCAGCACAAAAGGGAAAGGTCTTAGCGGCCGCGATCACCATAAAGATGCCTACACAATGTGGCTCGCGGGAGGCGGCATTAAAGGAGGCGTGAGCTATGGTCAGTCGGACGACTTTGGAATGGACGTGGCTGAGGACCCGGTTCACGTTCACGATCTTAACGCAACGATTCTGCATCTGCTGGGTCTGAATCATGAGCGTCTGACCTATCGTTATCAGGGCCGAGAATTTCGCCTCACGGATGTGCACGGCCGTGTCGTACATGACATCATCAGCTGATCACTTATTGCGTAACCCAGCCGGCTGCACACTTGATGACTACGACAGATCGACAATCAACAGGAATTCCCCGACTTGACCAGGCTCTGGGAGGCGGACTCATCCCTGGCACTCTGACCGTCGTGATGGGGGCCACCGGCATTGGAAAAACTCAGCTTGGAATCAGCTACGCCCACACTGGTGTTCAGCAGGAGGGGCAGTCGGGCATTATTTTTGACCTGACTACACGTGGTGACTCACAAAACCAGCCTGAGTACGCGGAGCGACTATGTGACTGGACACTTCGCCGCAGGCACCTTGTCGACCGGATTGATTGTGGTGTCGTGTGGGACGAATCAGAGATTCGGTCGGATTATCTGCATGTCTTTAATCGAGGTGGTCGTCGTGTCACGATCAATGATATGCAGCCCGAAGAATGGCAGGAGTTCAAGGCTGACCTGATGCGGCGGCTCGACCAGACCATCGCTTTTTTCTACGGCAACTTTGTTCACGGTGTCCGCCGAGCTGTGAT
>CAJWGB010000350.1 GCA_913031625.1 uncultured Planctomycetaceae bacterium
AGAGACGGTCGTGCAGGCGCTGGGGGTGAAATGGCCGACGAGCCCGAAAGACGAAGCTCCTGATACCATACTCTTCAACTTCGCTGGCTCCGTCATCACGCAGCGTTAATTGCCAGCCCTTGCTCTGTCGGGCGATTTCAAAGTCGAACCTCCCTGTACCCATGATCGTGGCTGGTTCGACCTGACCGAAAGAGGCCCGCACAATGCGTGCATATGGATTGAGCTGTTCCAGGTAGGCTTCAAGGACCACGAGTCTCTCTTCGTCGACGAGGTCGGCCTTGTTGAGAATGATGACGTTGGCGAATTCCACCTGCTCGGTCAACAGGTCTGATACGGTTCGCTGGTCGTCTTCGTCAGCCGCTTGTCCAACGCTTTGCAGGTCCCTGCCAACGCGGAGATCATTCAGGAAATTTGCCGAATCGACGACGGTCACCATCGTGTCCAGATCCGCGAGATCCGAAAGTTCCCGTCCTTCCTGAATTGCAAATGTAAACGTATCAGCGACTGGCGCGGGTTCGCTAATGCCGGTGGACTCGATGAGGAGGTAATCGAATCGGTCCTCGCTGGCCAGAGCTGCAACCTCTGCCAGCAGGTCTTCACGAAGAGTGCAGCAGATGCAGCCATTTGTCATTTCCACCAGCTTCTCTTCCGTACGACTCAATGCAGCATCACCACCAACAACAAGCTGCGCATCGATGTTGACTTCGCTCATGTCGTTTACGATGACTGCGACCCGCAGGCCCTCTCGATTGGCGAGGACATGATTCAGCAGAGTTGTCTTGCCTGCTCCGAGGAAACCGGAGAGGACGGTGACGGGAAGGCGTTTCATTGTGCCATGGATGCCAGTGTGTATCTGCGGAGCGTCTGACTTAACGACTGGTCAGACTGTTCCCATCTGCGTCCTCCCAGGAATTGCCATGCGGAGGCCATGCGGTCAGCTCGAACGAAGGGACGCATCCACGAGTCAACACAGCCACGTCGATATGCGAGGCCCACGCCTCTGCTCACCCATCGCTCATAATCAGCGATCCACTGCTGGAGAGACTTCCAGAGTTCACGGGCCCTGCCCCACTGTGACCTGCCGCGTGGTCGGAGAAAGAAAGGCAGATCAAGCGGCTCATGAATCTCCAGTGAGAGTGATTCAATCGGGGCCCATCGTGGAATGAAGCCAACCCGGCTGAGATAGAGTCCTCCCAGTTCACGCTGTCCGAAGAACACTCCGAATCCCCACATACAGACATGAATGTCTTTACTGTCGAGGCGATAACACGTGGACTGCTCGGCGTCACTCGGACACCGTAAGCGTTCAAAGCCGAATCGCATGAGTAGATTGCCATCAGGGCACTCGATGTCCTGTCCCCAGCACCACAACTGCTGAGCCAGGAGTTCGACGCCGAAGTTGCGGATCGGTCGGGGCATGCACCATCCCTGCCCCGACCGAGTTCCAGGGACGCCATTCTTAGTTGGTGTCCGTTTCGGCATCTTAGTCCTCAGCAGTTGCGATTGTTGCGATATTGGCGATCAGCCAGGAGCCGGCGGCGGCGAGTTGAAGCCAGTCACCTGCGGAAGTGATTCCGTAAGTAAAGACACTGGCGATCCAGCACAGGCTGGCAGCCATTTGCCCAAGCCACTCGACGCTCGCTGCTCGTGCAAGGCGACTCTTTTCTCGGCCACCTGGCTTTGTTTCGGCTGAGTGATTGGTGTTTGGGACTGTGTGAGCCGACACGACGGCCACTCCTTCGCTTCTGGTCAACATACGGCGCACTCGTCTCCACAGCACGAGAGATCATCAAGGTACATGCCCCACTGGCGGTACTCTTCGAGCTGTTCCGCCGGCAGCCCCAGTGAGGTTGCGATCGCTTTGGCTACGACAGCAAACCGCTGTCGATACTTGTAGATGAAACAGAATACGTGGTTTTCGTGACGGACAGCCGGGCCGCACAGAAACATGCCGGGCGAGATTGTGGACTCGTCGTGTTCTGTAAGTAACGGGTAACCATCGTCTCGTTGTTCAAACAGATTCTCGACAAGTGTGTGACTGCCCGTGAATCCGCCGGCAAGAACTGGTGGCACGTCCGTCCGAAACGTCTGACCATGCACTGTGACTTCGTATCGGCCATCAGTTTTCGAGACGGCTGTCACCGGGCTGTGCGGAAAGAGTTTCACCTGTTCCTCGAACCAGTCTTCTCTCATTCGTTCCAGGGAATATGTGGACAGGGCAACGCTGGGGTCCGAACTTGTGTCTTTCCATGGGCACCCGCTGTCAAACAGTCGCACTCGTCTTTCATTGAATGCCAGGTGATAGGCCGCATCGATTCCGCTTTCGTAGCCGCCGATGATGATAAAGTCATCTCCTTCAAGCTCTTCGTAGCTGCCAATTGTGGCCGTATGCTGACAAAATTCGCTGCCTGGAAAGCTGCTGAGGTGAGGATACTGAAACTCTCCTGCCGCCCAGATGACATGCTTCGCACGCAGAGATTCT
The DNA here is from genome assembly GCA_913031625.1 of uncultured Planctomycetaceae bacterium. Classification (GTDB taxonomy): domain Bacteria; phylum Planctomycetota; class Planctomycetia; order Planctomycetales; family Planctomycetaceae; genus Fuerstiella. The sequence goes on from CAJWGB010000350.1 coordinate 2,483, forward strand.
GTGCCCGTCCTGACCTGAAATTCGCCGTCAGACCTTGAGATCTGTTTGACTTTCGTGCGCTCGCGAATCGGCAGCTCGAAGTGACTCGCAACTGCCTTGAGATGGGCGGCGTATTCTTTGCCGGTTGGATGCTCCACTTCCATGCTGTACGCTGGTGAGATCCCAATTGCGATCGAGTTCAGATCAAGGATTCCGATCGAGTTGCTGGGGAACGATGGTGTGATGAAGCGGGTTTCCTCCGGCCAGGCGGCGAATGAGGCGCCCACTGCATGCCTCTCCAGCACAACAAAGTTGTCAATGCCGGCATGCAGCAGGGCAATCGCAACTCCCACACCGGCTGCTCCACCGCCAACAACGATGACATCGTATGTCGAGTTCAGCTCGCTGCTCACTGGATAACCTCCTCACCGGCGATCTCTGGTGATACCACCTCGAGTGGCGGCAGTGGGTCGTCAAGAAGTAACCAGGCCTCCGGTCCCGATTCAAATTCGGAGTCGGTCAGCAGGCACCGGTCGAGCGTCTGTTCGATATTGTCCTGATCCAGTTCCTGTCCAATGAAGACCAGTTCCTGGTGCCGGTCGCCATAGTCGCCGCAGAATCTGGATCGGATCTCGGCCAACTCCTGTTCATCAGCAGGCCACTCTTCATCAGGTGTTGATGCCCACCATGATCCGGCCGGATCCATCCGGATTGAACATCCGGCCTGAGACCAGTCGTACGCGTAGTCATGGCGTGACGCAATCCACATCAGGCCTTTACTGCGGAGGACGCCGGCAAACACGCCCTCATCCCAGTCCTTTTCGATTTCATTGCACAGCCGTTGCGGATGGAACGGGCGGTCGCGTCGGTACACGAAACTGGAGATCCCGTACTCCTCGGTTTCCGTTTCCTCGTCACCTCTGGGGACCGCGAGCCAGCCAGGCATTTCTTCTGCCTGCTCCAACTGAAAACGACCGGTGCCGAGAATCTGTTGCAGGGGGACACGACTTTCTGTGGAATGGACAATCTCAGCCTGAGAATTCAGCCGTCGAACAATCTGATCCAGCTGTTTCAGTTCCTCGCCGGTCACAAGGTCAGTCTTGTTGATCACAATCACGTCAGCAAACTCGACCTGATCGACCAGCAGGTCCACGATGTTGCGATCGTCGTCTTCGTCGAGACCCATGCTGCGGTCCGACAGATCGTCCCACGATCCAAAGTCCTTCATGAAGTTGGCGGCATCGACCACCGTCACCATTGTGTCGAGCTGAGCCAGGTGGGCCAGGCTATTACCTTCCTCGTCTTCAAAGGTGAATGTTTCGGCCACCGGCAGTGGCTCGCTGATTCCGGTGGATTCGATGAGCAGATAGTCGAAACGCCCTTCCCGAGCCAGACGGCTCACTTCCACAAGAAGATCTTCACGCAGTGTGCAGCAGATGCAGCCGTTCGTCATCTCGACCAACTGTTCTTCGGTTCGAGACAGATCCGCTCCGCCATCACGAACCAGAGTTGCATCGATATTGACTTCGCTCATGTCGTTAACGATGACCGCAACACGCAGATTCTCACGGTTGGCAAGGATGTGATTCAGCAGGGTGGTTTTTCCTGCACCCAAAAAACCGCTGAGAACAGTCACGGGCAGCCTGGACTGCGATGAATTCACGGGGCTTCCTTTGATGAGATTGTTGCTGTCTGTGCAGGCAGGATCTGGGCGAGAGCTTGGCTATTAGTGCAATTTAGGTGGTTTTGCAATGTAGTTGCAATAGGGCCTGTGTTCTTTTTGTACCAAAATCAGCCAGCAGTGGATTGGGCGGTCGCGTCCGAGTCCGTCGGTCAGGCGCCTCAACTGGCAGAGTGGGTTGAACGGGCCTGTCTGGTGACTGGATTCCGGCGTCCACGTCGGCTTAATGGAAGTGCTCTGATGCACCGACGGCCTGGATCGCGTGCGGTACGCCGCCTACCCTAAACCTTGCAACGATCCGCATTGATGGCAATGCCATCACATTAAGCATTCCGGTTCCCGGTTCCGTGAAGACGGCATGCCGCCCGAACGCGTCGAACGTGATCGCGTGGTGTCCGTGATGTCCCTCGACTTTGCTCGGGCCAACAGAAATCGTGGCTTTCAGTCTGGCATCTTTAAAGTCGCGATCTCGGTTCGGGTCCAGTTCCACGATCGTCAGCTTTTCCGGAATATCGCTGTCGGCATCCGTGCGGTCCTGAAAGAGGAATGCGTAGCGCCGTCCCAATGACAGGACGCACTTCGGTGTCATTAGTTTCAGTCCGTCTGCGACGTCGATGTTTACCTTAATCAGTTTGGGAGAATCTGCGGCAGCATCGATCAGGCACAGGGCTGACTTATCTGCAGAGCCGGTCGAGAACAGGACCCAGTTTCGCATATTCTCAAATGCACCGGTTCGCAAAGGCTGGTCAGTTTCGGGATCTGTGCCGAGTGGAATGTGGTTAACACTGACTGTTTCGCCGGATTCCTGCAGCTTAAGGTCGGCATCGACCCAGCAGACTCCATCAGCGGGCGCAAAAAACACCCTGCCAGAATTATGCGTCGCGCCGTGAATCACGCCGCTCGGCAATTTGAACGAGTAGGCGACTTCTGATGGTGCCTTCAGGTTGACCACGTCGACCTGTCCTGCGTGCGGTCCTCCTCCATCGATCCATGTGCTGTACACGAGTGAGTTCTCCACAGCAGCGAGAGTGATGTGATTGCCACCTCCGCGAGAAAATGTGGCGGGCGTCTCTCTGCGCGACAGCAGGTCGGTTGGATTCGCTCTTGTAAAGCCATTTTTTTTGTCGTTGGCCACGTAGAACTGGCGGTCGTAGACGTACACATGGGCCGGGTTGCCCTGGTCGTCATCGAGCGTGACCACGCCTGCTGTTGGTTTTCGGTTGTATCTCCAGTGAGAGTGGTTTCCGTGCGGCTCTTTGACCACACCTGTGTCGATGGACACCCAGCCGCTCTGCACTTCTCCGTTGTCGCTGTCGCGAACACCAACGAGCAGGACTCCGTCGCTGTGTTTCATCTGAACGAGGCTTTGTTTCTTCGCATCCAACGTGGGAAATCCGGCGACCTCGCCACGTCGGATAAGCCAGCGATTCGTTGTGAGCAGGTCTGCATAAGACAGCTTCTGCGTTTCACGATCCTGCCAGAAGACTCGCGTAATCACCTTTTGCCGAAGCTGGGCCGATGCGACGCCCAACTGGGCTGATATGACCAGCAGTGCCAGGATCAGTCGAATAAACGTCTTTCGTTTCATGGTTGTCGATCTTATGTGA
>CAJWGB010000351.1 GCA_913031625.1 uncultured Planctomycetaceae bacterium
CAGTCGAGCTCCAGTCCGTCGGCGAGATCGAGGTTGGCGCTGACGCTGCGCACATTGCTTGTTCTGGCTTGCTCCTGTCAATCACAGCAAAAACCAGCTGGAAACAGGGCTTTTTGGCGATTTCTTGACCCATGCGAGCACGTCATGTAGACCTATCTATAGGCCATTTTCGATGCATTTTTCGATGCAACGCACCCCTGCTTGGGCACGAGATGCGCGCAAGCTGATTAAGCGCACCTACGGGAAGGGTTGGGTGGTCCGTCCGCAGCGGTCAGGACGGGTGCAGATCCTGCGGGAGTGGAATGACGGCACCAGCAGTAGTTGCACGGTTGATCTGGATTGGAGCCCGACGGCGATTCCCCAGCTACTGGCCCTGATCGAGCGCTTGGTACGGATGACTGGCCCTGTCGTTGATGGTGGTGGTGGCCTGCCTTTAGCGAAGGCGGCCGCCATGATCCGAGTGGAGGATTCCGGCGGCAGTGTTAATGCGATCCGCAGCGGTGCTGTCGATTGGTCAGCTGTTCTCGACAGCTATCGGCGCCACCGGGTGGATCTCACCGGAGAGCTGTCCGCAACCACCTGGCAACGTCGGCACCGACTCTTTTGCAATGAGGCTCTGGCACTGTTGTCCTCGAAGCGTGCTCCGAAGGACGGCCCGGGTTTGCTGGCAGCCCTGATCAGAGAGCACCCGACGGCAGCGGGTGGATCCGGCCGCAAAGAACGAGTGGCCTCAGTGGCTGGTCTGTTGGAGTTTGCCGTGAAGCAGTGCGGTGCTGATGACCGCTGGTTGCCGCCCGCTGATCGGAAGGATCTGATCGGTAAGCGTGCTGATCGGAAGCCCGAGGGCGTTGCACTGCTGGACGACCAGGGCTTAAGGATCTACCGCGCCATCGCTGACCCTCAGTGGCGGCTTGCTTGGGGCCTGATGGTCTGCTTTGGCATTCGCCCGGTCGAGATCGGGTGTTGCCGTGTTGATGGTGACTGTTTCCGGTGCCTCAATGTCACTGACTTTGACCGAATCGCCAATTTTGAGAGAGGCGACTCGGACGACGAGATTCCTCGGGACACGAAACGATGGGCAAGTCACTGAGACCCACTTCACTGGCAGCCGCAACTGGCCACCGTCCTTGATTCCAACAGGTTCACCACGCGAAACCAGCGGCACATCAACAGTGACCACAGACTCCGGATCAACCCGCTTCAAATCGAGGTGTCGAACATGGGTGCTGTAGATGTCCCACTGCAGCTCCTGAACGACTGCTTTGTCAACATCATCGCCATAGGCGACGTCCACAACCCGTGAACCACCGGCGACCAGCTTCTCCACGTCATCCGCACAGACCGACAGGTTGACCGAGTCCTTCTTGAATCCATACAGATTCGCCGGGACCCGACCCTCCTTGCGAAGGCGCCGCGTATTTAATTTCCCCAGTTCTTCCCGGGGCACTGCTGACAGACGAAAGTCTTCCGCCATGTCGATTTCCTGATTTCTTGAGATGAAAAGAAGGGATCGTCACCCTGTAGAGGGGGCGCCCTCGAAGATGAAAATCCGCTGATAAAGCTATTTTTTCGGCCGCCTCGTGCGGCTCATCAGCCGGAAAAGCGCAGAAATTCAGCCCAAAGGCCGAATTCGGAAACGCAGAAGGATACCGGCCCGCAATTCCGTCTTCAACACTAATGCAGCGATTCCTCGGGTGGGTGCCAAAACTGGCAATCCCAGGCAACCAGTCGCCCGGACCCCGATTCCGCAGACTTCGGCATGACTTGCCCAATCGGACAGCATCGCTCGTTCCCGCCTCCCAGTGGTGGGAAATCATTGCTCTTTCATGCCGGGACGGTATTTTGGGCAGAAAAGGCAATTTCTGTAATCCCCAGCTGCCGCCCAACCCATTGGACACCACACATGAGCCGTCTGACCCTGTTCGCCCTTCTGGCAACTGTCGGAGCCGCGTGCGACTGCCACGCCCAGATTGTGAATCGAAAAAACTCCAGACCAGACGCTTTCCGCCAACTGGATGAAGTTCTTCCCACTCCGACCCCGTGGCGAAACGCCAGCGGAGCCCCCGGCCACAAATACTGGCAGCAAAAGGTCGACTACGACATTCGGGTCGAGCTGCACGACGATACACAGCGGATCACGGCAGAAGAGGACATCACCTACACCAACAACTCACCAGACACTCTTCGCTACGTCTGGCTGCAGCTGGATGCCAATCGATTTCACCCGGACTCCGCCGGGAACCGTTCCCGTCCTGCTCCCTCAATCTCCGACCGTGTCTCCTTTAACGGACTGCGTGGGATGGTGAAGGGCCCGGAGTTTCAGGGCGGCACGACAATCGAGGCGGTCACAGCCAAAGGCATGCCACTGGAACATCGCGTCGTTGGAACAAACATGCGAGTCCTGATTCCTGGCGGGCTGACTTCCGGCGATCAGTTCAAATTCCGTGTGAAGTGGTCACACAATATCAATGACTCCAGCATCGTGCGGGGACGCGGAGGATTTGAGCACTTCGAAGAGGATGGCAACAACATCTACGAAATTGCACAGTGGTTCCCACGCCTTTGTGCCTACTCTGACCTGACCGGCTGGCAGAACAAAGAGTTTCTTGGTCGAGGAGAATTCTCGCTTGAATTCGGCGACTACACGGTCAGTTTGACTGTTCCTGCTGACCATATCGTCGGCGCGACAGGTGAGTTGATGAATCCGAAAGATGTGCTCACCGCCACTCAGCGGGAAAGACTCGAACAGGCAAAGACAGCGAAGAAGCCCGTTTTCGTAGTCACGCCGGAAGAAGCCCTGGCAAACCAGAAGGAAGGTACGAACGAGAAAAAGACATGGGTCTTTAAAGCTCAGAACGTTCGCGACTTTGCATTCGCCACGTCACGCAGATTCATCTGGGACGCATGGGGACACAACAGCGGGGGTAACGAGGTCCTCGCGATGTCTTATTACCCAAATGAAGCAGAGCCACTCTGGAGCAAGTACTCCACTCAGGCCATTGTCCACACACTGGAAGTGTACTCCCGTTACACGTTTGACTACCCATACCCGACAGCGATCAGTGTGAACGGCCCTGTCTATGGCATGGAGTATCCGATGATCTGCTTCAACGGACCACGTCCGGAGAAGGACGGAACTTACAGTGCCCGTACCAAGAAATCTCTGATCTCAGTCATCATCCACGAAGTCGGCCACAACTACTTCCCAATGATCGTCAATACAGACGAGCGTCAGTGGACATGGATGGACGAAGGACTGAACTCATTCGTGCAGTACCTGGCAGAAGTAGAATGGCAGGACGACTACCCGTCCCGCGCGGGCGAACCTGCAAAGATCACCGGATACATGAGAAGCAGCAATCAGGTGCCGATCATGACCAACTCGGAGTCCATTCTGCAGTTCGGTCCAAACGCCTATTCCAAGCCAGCCACTGCCCTCAACATCCTTCGTGAGACCATCCTGGGGCGTGAGAACTTTGACTTTGCGTTCCGCGAATATTCCCAGCGCTGGATGTTCAAGCGACCGTTCCCGGCCGACTTTTTCCGAAGCATGGAAGACGCGTCCGGAGTTGACCTGGATTGGTTCTGGCGTGGATGGTTCTACACGACTGATCACGTGGACATCGCAGTTTCAAACGTGCGGCATTATGTGATCGACAACGGCGACCCCAAAGCCAACAGCGATCGACAGCGAAAGGAACGCGCTGACAGTCCCGTCACACTGGGACAACAGCGAAACAAACCCATCAGGAAGAGAATCGAACGTTTTTCGGAACTCAAAGACTTTTACAACTCATTCGATGACCTCGCCGTCAGTGAAGAGGACAAGAAGAGATTCGATCGTTACCTGAAAGGCCTGACGGACGAACAGCGAGAGCTGCTTGGCAGGAAGACCAACTTCTACATCGTCGGGCTTGAGAACAAGGGAGGCCTGGTGATGCCTGTCATCCTGCAGCTCACTCATGAGGACGGAAGCAAGCGGGAAATTCGACTGCCGGCAGAGATCTGGGTCCAGAACGCCACTGCCGCGAACACGCTGATCATGAGCGACAAACCAGTGAAATCTGTTCTGCTCGACCCGCACCTGGAGACTGCGGACACAGACCTCTCCAACAATACGTTTCCTCCGGGAATCACAAAGAGCAGATTTAAGCTCTTCAAGGAATCAAAGACACGCAACGAAATGCAGCGTGCAGGCCTCGGCAAAAAGGCAGAGGAGAAGAAGCCGGCCGCGAAGCCTCCTGCAAAGAAGCCACCCGCTAAGCGCGGTGCGAACGCGAAGAAGGAGGGATCAGAATGAGTCGGCTCACACTCCTGATCGCAACCTTCGGAGCATGCTCAATCGCCACCGCCGCGCATCCCGGTCACTACTCGATTGCCGAAGTCGAATGGAATGCAAAGTCAGACCGGTTCGAAGTAGCGCTCCGAGTTCCACTCGCGGAGCTGGAAGACGCGGTCGCCAATCGTCTGAAACGTCGGGTCAGTCTTGAACACTCAAAAGAGCGGGAAAAACACATTATCGAATACCTGCGTGACCATGTCTCCATTACTCGAGCAGCGGATCGAGCCAGCCGGATTCACTGGGTCGGCATGGAACTGGAGCTGCACGACGCATGGCTCTATTTTGAAATTGAGTCGGTCGCGGGAGAGCTGGGCGAGCCTGCCACCACAACTGCTGCGGTGCCGGCAGATCAGATCACGATCCGCAACACGATGCTGCAGGAACTTCACCCAAAGCAATTGAATCTGATGAATCTCAGGACAGCATCTGGCGTCCAGTCTGTCACTCTGACAGCAGACAATCCGAAGCAGGCAGTGATTCAGGTGAAACGCGGGCTCCGATAACCAGACCACGGTGCACGAATCCTCGCTGTCCCCCTGTGGCGGCTGCAATCCAATTCTGAAGCCTGTCCTCGCAGCTTTCCGGTCGCCGGACTCCGGGTCTGCATCACGCCGGAATCAGCAGTCTGCCGATTTTCAGCGCGAATCCGCGCCGCGATTGATGCCCGCGCAAAAGGCTTTAACATTCGCAACCGATCCGTTCGGGGCCGCGCACCACTGCGCGGACTCATGCCGCCGATACCTCTCCTCGATTCAGTTCGGAATACCGACATGGCTGAACAGTACATCATGACCATCGAACACCTCACTCGTATGTACGACGAGAAGGAGGTGTTGAGTGATATCTGGCTGGCGTTCTATCCCGGAGCCAAGATCGGCGTCCTTGGAAACAACGGCGCCGGAAAAAGTACGCTGCTGCGAATCATGGCAGGCGAAGACACGGACTTCATGGGTACCGTGCGGCCAGCCAAAGGGATTAAGATTGGCTACTTCCCACAGGAGCCGCGTCTGGATCCTGAGAAGACAGTCGGTGAGTGCGTCGAGGAAGCCGTTGCCGAATCGCGTGCCATCCTCGAAACATTCAATGAGCTCAGCATGAAGCTCGGCGAAGAGATGACTCCGGAGGAGATGGAGAAAGTCCTCGAGGAACAGGCCAAAATTCAGGATCAGATTGACGCGGCAAACCTGTGGGAACTCGATCGCACACTTGAGGTGGCTGCTGACGCGATGCGACTTCCCGAAGCAGAGGCAGTCATCGGCAACCTGTCCGGTGGTGAAAAACGACGAGTGGCACTTTGCCAGCTGCTGCTCATGAATCCTGACATCCTGCTGCTTGACGAACCAACCAACCATCTCGACGCAGCATCCGT
>CAJWGB010000352.1 GCA_913031625.1 uncultured Planctomycetaceae bacterium
GCGGGGACGCCAGTGTCTGCTGACATGGTGTTGTTTATGACTGTCAGCTGTGCTTCTGCCGTGTCCTGAAGGTCCACGCCCAGACCAGCTGTCAGGTTGTTTGTGAATGTATTCCCTAGAGCTGGTTGAGCCCCCCCGATGTCAAAGATGCTGGATCCCGTAGTCTGCCCCAGAATCAGGAGACCATTTTGGGCATTATCGTTGAAGATGTTGGAGACGATGCCCTGGTCAAGGATGCCGTTTCCATTCAGGTCTTCTGTCAGGCCCAGAGTTCCGTCGAAGACGGTCAACATGCTGTCAAGATCCAGGTCTTCTCCAGTGTCGAGGACTCCATTGAAGTTAACGTCTTCATTGGTGTCTTCAGTCTGGCTGAGGATAACTCCGCCGTTGGTGAAGTTCAGCAAAGCACCATTCTGAGTGTTGTTGGAGAAGTCGTTTGCTCGCAGGCTCTGCAGGTTGATGGTGGCCCCGGCTCCATTCGCTCGCAATACGAAACCGTTGCCGATGTTGTTGGAAGAGACATTGTTTTCTGCCACCAGGTTGATTGTGGCACCGGCCTGAGCTTCCATGATAATTCCATCGCCCGGCGTCCCGATCGCACCGGTTGCCATCACGTTGTTCCCAATCAGACCCGTCGCCTGATTGCCAACGTTTCCACTCGGGTCATTAGCATTGATGGTGCTGCCCGCAGTGGCGGTGATGTTGATTCCTGTCACCGCGTGGTTGGTCAGCGTGTTGTTGCGAACCAGCAACTCAGTCATGGAAGCACCTGTTGTGGTCAGGATGAGTCCACTGTTCGAAGTATCCGCTGTGCCTGTGAGCGTATTGCCGTCAGCGATGATGGTGCCTGAACCGTTGCTCAGGTTGACGGCCGTTTCGTAGTTCAGGAAGGTGTTGTTGAGCAGGTTGAGGTTCGTGAACGGATCGGTATTACCGATATTGGTTACACCTGTTCCAAATGCTGTGTTTGCTGCATTTGATCCGTCGATCTGCATCCCGACGATATTGTTGTCGTTGGCGATTCGAACAACGCTGCCTCCAGGACCAATCGTCGGATTGCTGATGAGTGCTCCAGCACCCGATCGCGTGGCCTGGATGTCAAAGTTCTGAGTGTCGATCGTGAACAGAGTGAAGCTGCTGGTGGAAGACAGGAGTGTCTGGCAGTCAAGCAGGTCGAGGCCACCGGCAACTGTCAGGTTGGTGTCGGTCTGGTCGATTCGCGGATCAACTCGGATGATGTCCGGCACGGTTACGCTGCCCATGCCCGCCGCAATGTTGTTGGCGGATGCCACTTCCATGCTCGTGAACGGATCCAGCAGTGTACCGGCACCGTCTCCACCGTTGGTGGCAGATGTGAAGTCCGGATTCACGTAGACAATGAAGTACGGCAGCCCCGTCTTCGGGTTGATGACAGCTTCGTTTCGCTGAACGACGTCCAGCTGATGATGCACACGGTTGTGACGTCGAACAGGGTCCGGCAGTCGGTCCCGGACACGTCGTGGTTCCAGAATGGATCGTTCACGGTAGTTCGGGATTTCGTATGAGATACCAGCCCACGAGTTGGTTCCGAAGGTTCCGTCGTTGGTGAAGTACGCGTTGAGCGTTACTGATTCGGTCAGAAGCATTTCCCAGCGTGCAGAAAGCCCAACGGTATCGTGGCCTTCATCTGCGTTCAGGTAGTAGGTTCCGACATACATGTTGACACCGCGGCGTCCAAGGACGGGCAGTGGTCCACCAAATTCAATGTCACCACCGGAATAAGCGTTCTCACGTCCTTCGGTCCGCAGACGGAAGATGTGGTTTCCACCGAGCGTGAGGTTGCCGGTGAGCGTGCTGTTCAACAGGACTGAATCGTTCCCCATAACATGGTAGTAGTTGGCACGCATGTCGAGGAATCTTCCGATCGATTCCACACCAACACCCCATCGTTTCCACTGATTGCTGCCCAGACCGTCATCGATGTCAGCGTAGGCGTTCCAACCGAAGATGCGGTTGGTCGAAGCATCATAGTTACGATAGATGACACCAAAGTTGTAAACCGCGTTCTGCTGATTTGTCAGTGAGGCTGACAGGTCAGCCATCAGCACGGTCGTGTTCGGAACAATGTGGTACGGGATGCGGGCATTCAGGCGATGCCAGCCTTCCGCGAATCCAAGCCCCTGATCGATATTCGATTCGAACATCATCACAGGGCCGAATTCCGGATTCTGCGCTACCATACGGCCAAGCACAGGGCTTTCTGTGACGCCCCCCGGCTGAAACAATGGCTGCACAGTCATTGGGACATTGGGGATCTGCCCCTGTCCCAGTTGCGCTACGCCAGCGCCTGCGTTCCCCGCAGCGCCCGGAGCCGCGTTGCCAGGTGTGGCAGTGCCTGCTCCTTCGACGGGCGGAACTGGTGGCTGAGGAGCAGCGGTTAACCGCACGACTCCTTCACCCTCGGGCTGCTGGCCCACAGAGACGTTTGTGGCAAGAAAGAGCGCACCGCAGCTGAGAGCCAGACAGAGTGTCGCAAGTGTACGTTTCGTGTTCATCGGTGATTCCGATCGATCCGTAAAGGCAGACTGTACCGGTTGTACCGGGACTATCGGTTACTCTGTTCGATCGGAAATCAACGGTCGGCAGGTTGAGTTAAAATGTGACGGTTATGAGGATGCTTACGGATTTGCCACGTCTGCGGACGGCCTCCTGACGGGGCATACCGCCCCATTTGTCCGAACCTTTCAGCAGGAACTGCCGCTGTCGTCAGTGGCCGGCAGGACGAGCCGCTGTATTGAGAGTTTCACTCGGCGAACGGTCTTTCAGACGCTTACCTGCAGATTTGGTTTTCCAGGTCCAGAGCCGTTCGGGCATTATCTCCATCTTCCTCTAACAAATAGAAAGCTGCCGAAGCACAAGAAGTCCGGCAGCATCTGCAGGTTTGTGAGTAGGCGAGGTGAGCGAAGTGAGGGCCGGAGTGTTGATCCGTGGGTGAAGGCGTGTCCAGTTTTCGTCTCACCGGCAGCCACAGGCGCACGTGAGCGAGGGCAGGGCACAGCAAACATGTTGATGGTGTCATATTGCAGTCTTTGAGCGGTCAGCGGCGGCTGGAACCCACCGTCACTTTTTCCACGTCCTGGAACGTCATCAGGTGGTCACTGACTTAGCGGTTTGCCATGGAAACCAGAATGTCTGAGTGCCGGACTTCGTCAGTGCGTTCCTCATCGCCGGCGTATTGGTGCAAAAAAGAAAGCAGCCGAAGAGTGAACTTCGGCTGCTTTGCAGGATTTAGATTTTCGCCCGAGCTGGCGTTGCCGGGTCCGGCCTACGGCCTTACAGGCTCCATCCGTCTCGGTATTCGCGATGCACAAATTCGTTGACTTCCGGACGGTTGGTGCTCTTCAGCTCTTTGGCGTCCCACTCAATGCGAGTACCTTCCGCGGATCGCATTGCCAGATTGCCGACCAGAATGGTCTCGGTCAGGCGACCTGCATAGCCGAAGTTTGACATCGTGCCCGGTTCGTACTCGCCTTTGCAGGTCTGAACGAACTCCCATTTCTGACGCTGGTCACCACCGCCCTTGAATGGAATTCGAGGCAGACGCTGCTCTGGTGGCTTGTAGCCGCTGAAGTCTTCTTCAGGCAGCAGGTAGTAGCGGGCACCGTAGTCGTCTGGAGAGAACAGCAGGCCTTTGCTGCCGACCACAACAGCACCACTGGTCTTGCGACCACCTTCGCGCTGCTTCTTGACGCGTTCCTGGAACGACTTCGGCAGTTGACCGACGATGGAGTCGTCTGGCAGGTTTCCGCCGTCATACCAGTAGAATTTACAAGCGGGCAGACCATGACGCTCGGGGAACTCGAACATCAGTGAGGAACTGCCGGGGAAGGTTTCGCCTTCGAACAGACCTGGGTTCCTGACTGCGGTTACGGCCACCGGATCCCACAGTTTCAGAGCCATCACGGGCATGTTGGTCGTATGGCAGGCCATGTCACCAAGAGCTCCGGTCCCGAAGTCGACCCAACCACGCCAGTTAAAGCCGTGGTAGACGCCTTTCTTGAACGGTCGCATGGGAGCAGGACCGATCCATGCGTCCCAGTTCAGGTTTTCGGGCACAGGATCTTCACCCTTTGGACGACCGATTCCCTGAGGCCAGACCGGACGGTTTGACCAGATGTGAACTTCTGTCACGTCGCCAATTGCGCCGGACTGGATGACCTCAACTGCTTCACGCAGACCGTTTTCTGAGGTTCCCTGGTTACCCATTTGAGTAACTACGCCCATCTTTTCTGCGGTTTCCCGCATCATGCGAGCTTCTCGAATCGACCACGTCAGAGGTTTCTGACAGTAGACGTTTTTCTTCATCTTCATCGCTTTGATGGCAGCACCGGCGTGATTGTGGTCCGGAGTACTGACAGTCACGATGTCGACTTTGTTACCCAGAGCGTCAAGCATCTCACGATAGTCGTCGTACTTGTTTGCATCAGGGAACTCACGTCCCTTCTTTGTCAATGTGCCGCCATCGACGTCACACAGACCAACGATGCTGACTCCCTGTTCTGCAATGTGGCTGGTATCGCTGCCACCTTTACCGCCGACTCCAACGCAGGCTGCACTCAGCGACTGCAGCGCAGACGTGTTGGCCTGCAGAGACGCCTGGCCTCCGACCCAGAACGCCGTTCCAAGGGCCGCTGACTGGCCCAGAAATCCACGACGAGATGTTTGACTGGTCATAAATGAAATACCTCAGAGAGAAACAACACTGTGGGAATGAGTAAGAGAAGTGAACTGCGAAGCAGTCACTGTGACTCCATCGGCAGCATTCCGGACCGGCGTGAATTCCGATTCGGCCTGGTCACACCTTAGCAATGGCTGAGAAAACAGCAATCAAACAAGGGAGATTGCCGCATCTGACCGACTGCAAAGTTGCCGCTGGACCTCCCCAGCCGTACTCTGTCAGGGACACGAGTACTTCCGAGCCCCGCCTTCGTTGAAACCGGGCCTCCTGTCGCCACCCTGTCGTTCCATTCATCGATTTTGCCATGCTTCACCTATTCAAATCACTTCTCGCCACGAATCGTGTCCTACCCCTCATCGCCTGTCTCACGCTGATTCTCACATCAGGTTGCACTGACGAGGGTGAATCTGACTCCGGAACTGGCGACTCCACCGGTCAGACCGGTAGCGACGGTGGTGATCCGCCAGCACCGGAATCAGATGACGCTGAGGCGGTCGCAGCTCTGGAGAAAGCTGGATTCCAGCTCACAAGAGATGGGGAGAATGTCACTGCGTGCTCAGTCAACAGCGATTCGGATATTTCCGACTCGTTTGTTCACCTCAAGGGAATCCCAGGTGTCCAGACACTGACGTTTTCCGGACCAGGAATTCAGGACAAAGGGCTGGACGTTCTTTCTGAACTTAAACATGTGCGGGCCCTTCACCTGAGTGACTCCGCCATTGGAGACACGACTCTTGAGACAGTCGGCAAAATGGAAAGTGTGCAGGTTCTGTCACTCCGCAGAACCAACGTGACCGATCCTGGTCTGGCAGCAATTTCCGGCCTGCCAGGAGTGCGAGCCGTTGACCTGCGAAACACCAATACTGCTGATGAAGGGCTGTTGCATCTGGCGAAGCTCAGTTCGCTGGCAGACATTCAGTTGGAGAAA
>CAJWGB010000353.1 GCA_913031625.1 uncultured Planctomycetaceae bacterium
GACATCGATGGTCAGTCAATGGCTAACTACATCCCTGCCACTTACCCCCAGGAAGGTGACACAGTTGGATCCGGCGATCACAACGCAGCGGTTGGATACCTGATTCTTCAGGACACTCGTGACTTCTACGCAGTTCACCGCAATCAGGCCAACGTCCTGATGGCCGACGGAAGCGTAAAGGTTCTGCGTGACCTTAACGGTGACAACTACTTCAATCCCGGCTTGCCAACTGCAGCCGGAGTAGCGACTGCAGCGAGCGACGGATACACCGACGCGACCTGCGAAATCAACAACTTCGAATTCTGGTTCGGCATGAATATTTCGTCGAGCAATATCACCAAGGGGAACTTCGAATAAGCTAGAGCGACCTGGCTTACAACAGGACTTCTTGATGTCGATTTAGATCGGCTCGACCCTCTCTGGTCGAGCCGATCTCTTCCATTTTAGGGCGACACAACAATGTCGGTATTCCGTGATGGTTTCCGCAGCATTTGCTGCATCGGGATGATGTCGATGGTTTTTCTTCTCGCTGGATGCGGCGGAGAAGATGAGTTTTCAGCCCCCCTCCCACAACCAAAGATTCGCGCCAAGACCGCAAAGGTCAACAACGTGGTTGAACAGCCGACAGATGTGAAAGTGGAGGCGGAAGAATCGGACGACGCCGCGACATCCGGCGCTGATCAGAACAGCGCACCACCGCCGCTCGCGGGAACTGACGGGAGCGAAACTGTTTCTGATTCTGATGGCACAACGGCAAAGGTGGAGGAAGACAGAAAGGGTGACAGCACTGAAGGACGGGCAGGTGCGTCGCTGCTGGATTTGGTGGTCACCGATAATGAAGCAGAGAAACCCCAAGAGACGCCCCGGCGGCGGTTCGGCGGTCGTGAAGCAGCCATCACCACTGGGCGTTTGGCGGTCAAAGCACTGGACTGGTACCAGCTACGAAATGATCTGGCGCGCCGATTTACCATCGCTGCGACTCCGACGGGCAGCCGGATTGCTGCAACCACCGGTGAAAAGTCTCTGGGTGTGCTGAGCACTCATGTCGAGGAACGCGGCGACAAGCTGACCTCGACTCGCCGACAGAATGCAGTGGCCGCAGTTCGGCGAAGCGAAGAGGAAGTAACGATCCAGCCTGTTAACGGCTTGTCCGGCGTTATCAGATCAATCGAAATCACACCGGACGGAAATGTCGTTCTGGTGGGCACAGAGGACGGAAGACTGATTGCCCGCAGTAGTGCCAACGTGCAGGATTGGGATCTCTATTCGCGTGACCTCTTTGCCTGGCAGGACGAGTACCGTGCCAGCACACGGATTTCGACTCAGGCAGTCCGCGTTGTGCGGCTCCTTAATGACGAAGTGGTTCTGACAGTCGACGACGCAGGGAAAGCAGCTGTTTGGGAATTTGAGTCGGTCGTCCAGCAACCCATCAGCCCACTGGACCTCACCGAAGAACAGGCGAGGTCTCCAGAAGCTCCTGTGGTCGACGCTGCTCCGAAGTACACGATTCAATTGCCAAAAGCACCGATTCTCACCCTTGCCCTGTCAGACTCGGGAGAGCTCGCCGCGGTCGTAACATCCAACGAGAAGGTCCATATCTTCAACACGGCTGATGGAGCTGAGGTGTCCAGTCTTGGCGCCGGTGATTTCGACGACACTCAGCCTGTCACACTCTCCTTCGAGGAAGCGGAGAACCGGATCCTCGTTGGACTGGCCGATGGACGCATTATCCGGAGAGCTCTGCCGGGCGGAGTTGAAGTCAGTGGAACGACGGACTCCGGACGCAAAGTTGATTATGAAGTTGTGTTTGCTCCGGAGCAGCGAGAGCGAGACGGAGCTGTCACCGCACTGGAGCTGAAGCATCAAGCCGAGGACGATGGCCACGCAGCATCCATTCTGTACATCGGCCGTGCCAGTGGGGTTGTGGTGGTCTTCGACCTGCCCAGAAAACAGCGGCTGCGAGTAGAACGAGCACATTCGGGCCAGCCTGTTATGGGGCTGCGAAGTACCAGGTATGGCCTGTTCGCGGTCGCAACGAACAGAATGGCCAAACTGATTGATGCACCAAAGCTGGACGGCAAGCCGCAACCAGCACGCGAATTTGAACTGCCGTTCGACAACTCTGTGATGACGCGGGAATTCGTCAAAGCAGATGAAGAAACGAACAGAGGCAAGTTTACAGTTCGCAGAAACTTTGGACGCCGTACCGTCGACACCGCGAATACGGCTGTCACCACTGAGAGAATTCGACCATCGGCCCCGATCCTCGCACTGTACGAACATCGATTGCGAATTGCGGATAACGAAGCCCTGCCCGAGATCCGCAGGAAGATCCGGGAAATCAAACTCGGAGCCGCGGCTGATTCGAAGCCAACGCCGGAGACTAAAAAACCGATCATGATCGGGGAGATCACAAGCCAACTGGATTATGAGTCCGCGCCACTGAGGCGCGCGCTGCTCACAATCAGTCAGGACGGGACTACTGTTTCCGCCGCCCAGAATTACGTCAAACGAACTCTCCGAGGTCAGTCACCGGATCAGCCTGTCTTTGTATGGGACACTGCCACCAACACTCCACTGCGAACATGGCGACGTTCCCGGGGTGTTGAGCGACTCATGATCACGGCCGACCGCAGTCACCTGATTCAGATTCCATTTTCTGCGGACATGGATCTGCGAACGGGTATGTTCCAAAGAGAGAATCGTCCTTCTTCCGTTTCTGTTGCGTCTCCCTCAGAGACTTATATTGCTCTGGGACACACGGGTACCGGTAGTGCCGCCGGCGACTCCATCTCCATCCTCTCTCTCGCAAAGGAGCAACGAGAATCTGGGTTTGAATCGTTCGAATCTGCAATCGGAGCCATGAGCTGGACACCGGATGAGAAGTCTCTCTTCGTGTCGATTCGCGAACGCACCCGACTTCGTTTGCTGGAACTGGAAGCCAGCCGACTTCAGGTGCGGCACGAGATTGAGACCCTCACAACTCAGGATGCTGTCGACGCAACTCGAGCGGATCGTAACAGCACCGCCATGGGCCCAATCAGGATGGCTGTTTCAAAGAGTGGTCGTCTGTTGGCGACATACGGACGGTATCCCACATTTAAGCCTGGTGAACTTCGCAAGGAACAAGAATATCTGTCTGGAAGACGCGCTTTTCAAATCCGCATCTGGCGAAGAGAAGGAGCACGCTGGTCAGAAGAACCTGAATCCATCATCGATGCACCAGCTGCAATGCTGGAGCTCGACATGTCCGATTCACAATTGGTATTCGTCAACGAACAGGATGCGGAACTGGCAATGATCAGTCCGAAGGGAATCGGTTCCGTGACGATCCGCAACGGCAGGATGAAGGACTTCGTAATGGTGCCGGACATTTCCGGGAATCGAAATGGACGTCGTCCTGTTGCTCAGCTTTCCGCCGACGGTCGCTGGGCGTTTGCAGGCGATGGAGAAGGAAACGTCTGGGTCTGGTCACTCAGGTTCCTTAAGAGAAAACCTCTGAAGTTCACAGCTCATGCCGGCCCCATTACAGGTCTGTGTGTCTCACCTGACTCACGTTACCTAGCGACCGCTGGTGAAGAAAACCGGATTCGTGTCTGGGACATGAACCCAATGCTTGACTCCTCCGCGAGCCCCCGGGAAGTTGCTCGCAAATAGCCCCACTGATTGACTACGTCCCATTGACCACCCTGGTCTTAACAATGACTGATAACAATCTGAATTCGAATGTTGCCACGCTCAACAGCTGCCCCGCCTGTGCAGCGGATGTTCCCGAGAGTGCCAAGTTCTGCATGGAGTGTGGAATTGCTCTGCGCGAAGTGCCTCTCAAGGCACCATCCGCCACCGATGGGCCAGCATCAGGCAAAGGGGCGTCGGCAACAGCGACTGACGAATCAGTAAAGCCGAGACAACTGAAACGGCTCAAACCTGTCCGCAGGATTAATCCCAACCGACAGGGAACGACCGCGAACGCGAGTAGCACTACCCCGATTCAGCAAGCTCAGCCCACCCCCGTTCAACCACGGATACAACGTCTCGTCCCACGAAAACAACCCAACATTGTTGTTGCTGCGGCAGACCAGTCTCATTCAGATGACGTCATTTCGCTGACTGACGAAAGTGGTCGCATCGGCATCAACGATGTGGATCAGGCGGCTGATCTGCTGGACGAATGGATGGAACTGGACTGGGAAGACCAGGAGCAGGAACCGACATCTGACCTCGTCAGGGAAACTGGTTCAGAATTGGCACAGATTCAGGAAATAACAACAACGTCAGTCGACCTGGCTGACACATCTGCGAGTCTGCTTCCTCCCATGACTCCCCCGGCCCCACGGGCTCCACAGGCGGACTATACGGAAGATATTGTTGTCCCGGACTCGGCACCGGACATTGCATCAGTCCCCTCCACCACGCCTCCCGTGCACGTCGCACCGCCATCAATACCGGCGCCCTCACAGCCACTGATTGCCACGATGTCGGCCGCCGCATCAGCGTCCGTCACGACAACCACGCCAGCGGAACCACAGTCAAATGCGGCTGTTTCAAAAGTTGAAATAGAAGCGCCAAGAAAAGCTCCTCCCGTCAAGCTTCCCCACCCGACCGATACCGGTGCGGGAGAAGATCAGCTGAAAGAGACTTCCGAGGAAATAGCAGCATCAGCCCCCGCTGACGACAAGCCAGACCGAGATGATACTCAGGCGCAGATTGCACGCCAGAAAAGTGCAGCTGCTCTCCGAAAGTTCAAAAAACTGGCGGAAGAGGCGAAGGCCGAACAACGCAAGAAGCAGGAGCTCATTCCGGAGAAGCTGCCGAGGGTTCTCAAGCGGAATATCGACAGGCTCGCAAAGATGAAGCCTAATGATCCGGAAGGGATGGCGAGCCAGATCCGGAAGATCGGACAGTCACAATCGCCGTGTGCGATCGAGGCAGTCAAGTCTCGACTCTCGCGGAAAAACAACCTCATTCGAGTGGCCTGTACGGAAGCACTGGGACAGATTCCGCATGCACTTTCTGTGGTTGCATTGATTGACCTGCTGACTGACAGTTCCGAAACAGTCGTTGATGCCGCGACCAGAGCACTTATTGAGAGTGGTCAGGGCGACATCATCCCCTCACTTCTTTGTCTTTCGGCAGCCAACCCTCGTGTCCGGTCGACCGTCCGCGAACATCTCACGGAGATTAGTGAAGAGCTGCAGCAAAGCTATATCGATGCCCTGCTTGTGGAAGCCAACAGGGACGAAGATCCGGACGTGGCTGCGTTGGCGATTAATATTCTTGCCCTGATCAAGGGCGAAGAATTCCTGAAGACGATCTCGCAATTCACAACACACGAGCGGCCCGAACTCCGAATTGCAGCAGCGGAGGCACTGGCCGCAACCGGGACTGATCATGCGGCTCGGCATGTCAATGTTCTGCTTAAGGACAAAGTTGCCGAAGTACGCGTCGCGGCCGCAGCCAGTCTCGGAAAAGTCCGCAATCCGAAAAGCGAAAAACTGTTGATCACAGCACTGCGAGATTCAGAGTCTAAAGTGCGAATGACAGCAGCTCGCACTCTCACGAACATCGAACACGAAGACCTTGCACCTGCCGCTCACAAGGCACTGGCGAAGGAAAGCGATCCCGGAACGATCGA
>CAJWGB010000354.1 GCA_913031625.1 uncultured Planctomycetaceae bacterium
TTTTGGTGTCCCAGTGGTAGTGGTCAGCCGTGGGCCGCAGAAGTTCATACAACTGAGGCTGAAAGTCCTTCCCATACATTCGTTCGTAGTGTGCGCCCGGCATCACGTGCCATAAATGGTTAAGCACGTTGTTGGTCATGAAGAATTCGTGATCCGTGTTGTAGTCCATACCCCACGGGTTTGTGGTGCCATGACACACGACCTCAAAGGTATGCAGCACCGGATGAAAGCGCCAGATTCCGCAGTTCACTGGCTCTCTGTCTTCGCGGGGAATGCCAGGTGCGCCCGGCCAGCTGGTATCAAGAATACCATGACGGCCGTAGAGCCATCCGTCCGGTCCCCACATCAACCCGTTAACGAAGTTATGACCCGCTTCTTTGGTCCATCCGTCCAGCAGCACGACTGGATCACTGTCCGGAACGTCATCTCGATCCTGATCAGGGATAAATGAAAGAGTGGAGTCATTGAGGATCCAGCACCCCCCAAACCCCCAGACCACGCTTGTGAGCATCCACCCCCTGTCCCAGAACACCTTTCGATGATCATGACGGCCATCGCCATCAGTGTCAGTGAGAATGACGATTCGATCACGCAGTTGCTGGTCGTACTTTCCTCGCGCTCCGTAAGTGTAATTCTCGGCAACCCAAAGCCGGCCACGGTCATCAAACTCCATCGAGATGGGCTGGCGGACATCCGGCTCACCGGCAAACAGAGTGACGTGAAATCCGTCCGGCAGCTGAAAGTACTCCAGCATCTCCAGTGGAGAAGGCGGATGTTCCCCCGGCGTCTGTGTATTAACCGGAGGCGGAAAATCCTGGGCGCAGACTGTTGCAAGCGTGACGACCGCGAGAAGTGCGTACAACGATTTCATAGGGGAGGTCCTGACGAGGCGGGAAATCGGATTGTAACGTCAGATGATGCGGCCTGAAGTCGAAAGGCACGCTGTGCCATTCAGACTGTTCAGCTGCGTGAAACGGGACCGCTACTCTTCTTCATATTCGTCATACTGATCGTACTCGGCGTCGTCGTAGCCTTCATCCTCGTACTCTTCATCTTCGTACTCTTCGTACTCCTCTGCTCCGTCGGTGGGTTCCTCCTCTCCATCCGTGTTCACAACCTCTGTCGGATTCGCCTGAGCAGCCAGTGCTGAGTTCGCTTTGTTGAGTGCCACAACTGCAATGATGGCAGCGATGATCGCAAAGACCTGCCCACCCACCCACGCGTTTCTGTAGGTTGTCCCGGCACCGCCACCGGACAGTTTCAGGTCCGTCGTGTGTCGAAAATTGCCATTCGCCATGACAAACGCGTCGCCGCCGCGCGCCTCCGGGAAGGTGGCATCGACGTTCAGGTCGATTCGAAACTTCCTGCCAGCGTAGTCACCTTCCGGAAATGTCAGGTCGACATACATCTGGCGAGTCGATGTATCTCCGTCGATTTCGTTTCCGATGGAGTCCTGTTTTGTCCTGACTGAAATCCCAATCTGTTCCCCCTCAACGATGTTGGCGGAAGCCATGCCATTCCACATGCCGTCAAGCGAACGAATCTTCTGCGTAAAGTAGACGCGTGTTGTGTCTCCCGACCCCACGACCGCGGGATATGCGTCATTCATGGTCCACCCGGAAACAACGGGAAGAACCAGCGGCGTCACGCAGCCAAGTGCGGCGATTCCAAGGACGGCGAGGCCAACGATGTGACCACCGGCGAGACCTCCAAAACGGTCTGTGCTGGCTGCGTGACTGCCTTCCGAAATAAGCTCAACAATCCCCTCGTCGACCTTTCGCTGGCTCTCCTCCTGCAACTGGATCATGTTTGTGTTGGGATTTGTAAAGGCGGCCTTCAATGCGAGCAGCAGGCCAAGGACCACGCCAAGACTGGCGAAGATCGCGGACGTCGAGATCCGAGTCAGGTCGGGGCCAGCCATAATCAGCCCCGTGATGGCGGCAGCTCCCGCGATGACACCGGCACCCACAAACAGACCGCCTCGTCGAGACGCCAGCATGTCAGGCTGGAGCAGACCACAGTGCGGGCAGGGATGCTGATCAACCTCGTTTGCCAGCGCTTTCACGGCGGCAACTTCGAGACTGGCTTCTGCTGCCGCCTGTGTTCCGCCGCTGCCTGTCACCTTGCGGTGAATGTGATACTGGTATTCTGCGTCACACCCACAGCAAACATGTCGTTTGACGAAGTCCAGCTCTACGCTTGCGTTATATGTCGTGCCCATGTTTAGTTTCCCGTACGGCCGCGGCCGGAAGCTGCACCCCGTGCTGGACTCAGTTCTGTGTTACTTCGCCGCGACTTTCTTCGTGCCAATTGCAAAGAGGTGTTTCTCTCCGCGAATAAAGAGTTGACCATCCGACACAGCTGGTGACGCAAAGGTGTACTCACCCAGTTTATTTTCGTGAATGACGTCCATCTTCTCACCCGGTTTCACCAGTTTTGTGATGCCATCGTCTGCAGTGAAGTAGGCCATGCCGTTGGCGGCAATAAGCGAAGCACTGAAGTGTTTGCCAAGCCGGTCCTGCCAGACTCTGTCTCCGGATTCTGTGTCGAACAGGTTGGCGGTTCCCCGATCGTCAGCAACAAACAGGTGTTTTCCGACAAGGACTGGCGAGGGCACGTAACATTTGGCCTGGGTACTGTGCCACGCCACGTGTGACTCTGTCACATCTCCAGTTCCGTCTGCCTTGATTCCCATGACATGATGAGTTGGGAACCCAGCCGTCATATAGAACTTGCTCCCGTCAAAGACCATCGACGATACAAACTGCTCCGTCGGCCCTTCAACAACCCAATGCTGATCACCCGTCTGTGGGTCCAGACTGATCACCCGCTGGCTGCCAGTCAGAACCATTTGAGTCCGCCCTGCAACCTCGCGAATGATGGGGGTGCAATAGCTTCGGATCTTGTGCTTGCGAGGCACCTTCCAAACCGTCTTGCCGCTGGAACGATTGAGAGCAGCCACATAGGACTCGCCGTCGTGGTCGCCGTTGATAATCAGCAGATCTTTATGGATCACGGGAGAGCTGCAAAAGCCGTGTGCGCTAATGAAGGAACCAATGGTTGATTGCCAGAGTCTGTTTCCATCGAAGTCATACGCCGCCACAAGAATCTCACCGGGGGTGACCGGACGCGTGTTGCCCACATTGGGGGCAGGGATCTCATGCCCGTCAACCACAAGAAACGTCACGTAGATTGTCTTGCCGTCCGTGGCAGGAGTCCCCGACGCATAGCTGTTTAATCGATGCCGGGTTTCCAGCTTTGACTGCACGACGATCTTTTCCCAGATCGTTTTGCCTGAGTGTCGGTCAATACAGGTCAGGAGTCGCTCCTGAGTCTTCTCTTTGCAACTGGTCAGAAAGACTCGGTCCTGCCAGATAACAGGAGAGGAATGCCCGCTTCCGGGGACCGGAATCTTCCAGGCAATATTCTGCCCGGACTCGCCATCCCAAACCACCGGGGCGTTCACGTCCAGAACCGTGCCGTCACCACGCGGCCCGCGCCAACAGGGCCAGTTTTCAGCAACCACCGAGGTGGCACTCAACAGCAGACAAACGACCGTCATGCACAAAAAGGAAGGACGCATGAGAAACTCCGGTAGGAAAGGATGCGGCAGGCCTCTCAGGCTATGTTTCAGACGTAGGCTTTGCAACAATGAGGCTCAATTCGCGAGACTGAACCTTGTTCGCTCAGGCAGCGTTCAGTTCGCCGTCTGCAATTTCAGGCCTGCCGTGTTGAAGTTGTCTCGCAAGCCAGTTTTTCGATTGGCAGCTGTCTGCCTTGGCATCCTGCCGTTCGTGGTTTTTGAAACGGCCTGCCGACTGACGAATGCTCATCCAGAGGTCAGGCTGGAAGACAGCTGGACAGAGTTTGCCGGCACACGTCCACTGTTTGAAACTAACGACGAGGGCGATCTGACGCAGATCGCGGCAGATCGTCGAGCGTACTTTGCCCATGATTCGTTTCCGACTCGGAAACCGGCTGGTCAACGTCGAGTATTTGTGCTGGGAGGCTCAACGGTTCAGGGAAGACCGTTCTCGCTGCCCACATCGTTTCCAACGTTTCTGGAGCTGACACTGGGGCATGCAACAGATCATCAGGACTGGGATGTCATCAACTGTGGTGGCATCTCTTACGCCAGCTATCGGCTGAGACCTGTTCTCGCTGAGTGTCTGCAGCATGATCCCGATCTGATCATCATCTGCACCGGACACAATGAGTTCCTGGAATTCATAACCTACGCAGATGTGCGGTCCGCCCCCTCCTCAGCGCGTGCGATTAACAGGGCGGCGAGCCAGCTGGCGTCCGTGCAGTTTCTTCGGTCTGCAATGCTTGATGTGGAGCAGACGGGCGTTCTGTCGACTGAGGTCGACGCGATCCTTGATCATGCTGATGGACTAAGAGCGTACCACCGGCATGCACTTCATCGAGCAGATGTCGTCCGCAAGTTCGGTGACTATGTGCAGAAGATGCTTCGGATGTGTTCGCGGGCTGAGGTTCCTGTGTTACTCGTCGCTCCGCCCTCCGGTCTCCGCGACTGCCCGCCATTCAAGTCTGAGTTTTCTGCAGTGACATCAGACAGGGTAAAGCAACAGATTCATTCGTGTCTGCTGAGTGCTCAGGAGCCATCAAACGCCCAAACAGTCGCAGCACTGACCCTCCTTGAACGGGCGACGAGTCTGGACCCGGCGTACGCGTTCTCATGGTATCGACTGGGCCTCGCTCAGATACAGCACAAAAACTTCGATGCCGCTCGAGCATCACTCAGGCGTGCGTGTGATGAAGATGTGTGCCCACTGCGAATGACATTCGCGCTTCGAACGCAGATGAAACAGGCGGCGGAAGATGAGGGCGTCACTGTGCTGGATTTGCAGGACTGGTTAAGCGGCTCGGCGCGGATGGGCATTCTCGGACGCGATCAGTTGGTTGATCATGTCCATCCATCATTTACAGTGAATCAACAGATCGCTGTCCGCCTTGCGGAGGAGATGGAACAGGCCGACCTTGTGAGTCTGCCCGACGGGTTGCACGACATCGTGGCACCGGAGTTTCAGGCACACCTGCAATCGCTCAACAATCTTTACTTTCTTGATGGACGCCGTACCCTGCAGGTCATGAAAGAGTGGACTCAGGGACGCGGCGATGGCCCTCCTCTGCAGTCCCATCAAAAAACAGCCAGTCAGGAAGGTACGGCGCCTTGAGAGATCTGATTCTGTTTGCCGTATTATCGGCGACATTCCCCCCACTGTCGGCCTCCACCGAGAGTCCAAATGTCATTCTGGTCATGGTCGATGACATGGGGTATGGGGACCCCGGCTGTTTCAATTCAAAGACTCTGGCGAGAACGCCTGAAATCGATGCAATGGCGGCCGGCGGCATGCGGTTTACCCGATTCTATGCTGCAGCTCCGGTGTGCAGTCCCACACGAGGAAGTTGTCTCACAGGTCGTCACCCCTACCGTTATGGAATCTACTCCGCGAACACCGGCCATCTTCCTCGGGAAGAAGTGACCATCAGCGAACTCCTGAAGAACCGCGGCTACACGAC
>CAJWGB010000355.1 GCA_913031625.1 uncultured Planctomycetaceae bacterium
TTCAGGAATACTTTCATTCATCTTACGCAGGTTCCATGTCTATAACAACACTTTCCTTTGAAGGAAGAATAAATAATCCTCCTTGTACATTATGATCTACATTCATCCTTTCTACTTTAGTTACTCCTACTCTGTCTAAAATAGACTGTGCAGCCTGTAACTTATTAGATACTTGAGGTATAGGCACATTAGATTCCATGACCTCAATCAATTTAATGGCAGCTTTTGGTGCATTATGAGCTAAAAGGTTTTGGGCTAAATCCACTAATTCATCTTTAACGCTATTTATAACTTGATAATGGTTCCCCGAATAACCAGCTAACTCTGCTGCTTTTTTCGGTCTCCGTGGGGTGCAGCGATTCATCCAATGACGAGTTGCGTGTGCTTTCTGATGGGGCAACCGGTGATGCTTCCGTGACACAAAGTGCTGATGATGCTGACGGGGAAAGCAAGAAAAAGAGTGTCGCTTTCGTAACAAACCAGATCGCTGACTTCTGGAAAATTGCAGAAGCAGGCGCCAATGATGCCGGCAATGAGTTCGACGTTGATGTTGAAGTTGTCATGCCACCGGAAGCGACCGCTGTCGTTCAGAAACAAAAAGTAGAAGACCTGCTGGCAGGTGGTGTCCAGGCCATCGCAATCAGTCCTCTGGACGCGGACAATCAGGTTGAGTGGCTCAATGGTGTTGGCGAAAAGGTGCCCCTGATTACACATGACTCCGATGCCCCCGGTTCAAAGCGTTTAATGTACATCGGAATGGACAACTACGCGGCTGGCCGCGCGTGCGGTGAACTTGTCGTGAAAGCGATTCCTGATGGCGGCAACGTCCTGCTGGCAATCGGACGCCTCGAACAGGACAACAGCAAGTATCGTCGCCAGGGTGTCATTGACGTACTGCTCGGCCGGGACGACCGAGACGCTGCCTACTACAAGGAACAGCCGGATGCATGGGACCCGGTTGAGGGTGAAATCAAAGGAGACAAGTACACCGTTCTTGCAACGCTGCTTGATCAGGGAAAAGCAGAAGTTGGACTGCAGAAAGCGGAAGACGCACTGAACACCTTCGATGACATCAACGCGATGGTTGGGCTGTTCGAATACAATCCTCCAGCAATGTACCAGGCCCTCAAGAAGGCGGACAAAGTCGGCAGGATCGCCCTCATTGGATTTGACGAAAACGATGTCACACTTCAGGCGATCAAAGATGGAGAGTGCATCGGAACCGTTGTTCAAAACCCGTACATGTACGGATATGAATCCGTCCGGGTCCTCAAAGAACTTCTCGCAGGTAACGAGGATGTGATCCCTGAATCGAAGTACATCGATATCGCGCCACGAACGATCACCAAAGACAACGTGGACGAGTTCTGGGAAGACCTGCGTGCGAAGAAAGGGCAATAATTCGGCCCTGAACAACTCAAACCTGATGGAAGCCCGGCATTTTCAAACGCCGGGCTTCTTTTCGCAAATCTTCACGCTTACCCTGCAGACGCGCACTTTATTCACACCAGTCTGCCACTTACGTATGTCCGGCTCGCCTGAATCCGCCCGCCTTCGGGTGACTGATATCTGCAAGAGTTTTCCGGGAGTGCGTGCGCTTCACAATGTGTGCCTGCACATCAACGAGAACGAAGTCCTTTCAGTTGTCGGAGAAAACGGAGCCGGCAAAAGCACACTGATGAAGATCCTTGCCGGTGTGCAGCCGCAGGATTCCGGCACCATCCACGTCAACGGCAGAGTTCAGGAATTTCGCAACGTCAGCGACGCGATGGACAACGGCATCGCTCTGATTCACCAGGAGCTGAACCTCGCAGACAACCTCGAAGTAGGCGCAAACATTTTCCTGGGCCGCGAACCACTCAAATGCGGCCTCGTGGACTCTGCAGAGATTAATCGACGCTCGACCGAGTTTCTGAGCCGCGTCGGTCTGAACGTCAGTCCCTCGACTCTCGTGTCTGATTTGACCATTGGTCAGCAACAGCTGGTGGAGATCGCCAAAGCACTTTCGGTTGATGCGAAGGTGCTCATTATGGACGAGCCAACATCGTCGCTTTCTGCAGGAGAATCGGAACGACTCTTTGAGGTCATTCGAGATCTGCGGTCCAACGGTGTCAGCATCATTTATATTTCCCACCGTCTGGCAGAGGTTCAGGACCTGTCGGACAGAGTCACCGTGCTCCGTGATGGAGAAAACGCGGGCGACCTTGTGCGCGAAGACGTCAATCATGACAGTCTCGTGCGGCTGATGGTTGGCCGCGACATCTCTCGCGTCTTTGCAAGAACACCCAGTCCGCCCGGGGATGTTGCAGTTGAGGTGAAAGACCTGGTCACTTCAACGTGGCCGTCCCACAAGTTGAGTTTCCGGGTTCACAGAGGAGAAGTTGTCGGAGTTGCAGGCCTTGTGGGCGCCGGTCGCACTGAGATGCTGCGAACTCTTTTTGGGGTGGACCAACCACTCTCAGGAGACATTTCGGTCGGCGGGAAAGCCGTACAGCTTGAGTCTCCTCAGGACGCCATTGCCGCGGGATTGGCGCTGGTACCGGAGGACAGAAAGCAGGAGGGCGTTGTCCTTGAGTTCTCAATCCGGCATAACATCGGTCTCGCCGGTCTTCGACGAAATGCAAAGCCGGGTGCGTTCATCAACTTCGCAAAGGAGCAGTCGGACACCGACTCGATGATCGGGCGGTTGCGGGTCAAAACTCCGGACGATCTGCAAATTGTCCAGAATCTCTCCGGAGGCAACCAACAGAAAGTCGTCCTCGGCAAATGGCTGTCGATGGCACCTCAGATTCTGCTGCTCGACGAACCCACGCGCGGAATCGACGTCGGTGCCAAACAGGAGATCTATCAACTGATGGATGAGTTGGCGAAGCAGGGCATTGCCATACTCTTCGTCAGCAGTGAACTCGAAGAGATCATTGGCCTTAGCGACCGGGCTCTTGTGATGCACGAAGGATGCATTACGGGAGAGTTACAACGCAGCGAACTGACTGAAGAATCAATTATGAACCTGGCGACCGGAGTGTCCACACCAGGCACCGCCTGAACATTGCGGCAATGAATCTGGAAGAGAAAATACGATGAAAGGAAAGATCCTCGGAATATTCGGGCTGCTGGTCGTCCTCTGCGGCTTCATGACCGTGATGACTTCTGACCCATGGTACAACATCGGTACCTCAAAGTTTCTGCAGGCGGGTAACATCGAGAACCTGCTCAGCAGAACTGCACTTTACGGCATCCTTGGCATTGGGGTGGCGTTTGTGATCATCACAAGCGGAATTGACTTATCAATTGGCTCGATGGTCTGTCTTTCAGGTGTGCTGCTGGCCATTTTTCTGCATGTGGAATATGCGCCGCAGGCTGGCAGCCCAGTCTCACAGGTCGCATCAGAGTCAAATTCATTTGAAACCCGGGAGCCCGTGCAGAGACTGCAGACCGGGGACCGAATCCGTTTTTCAGGGGGCAGACGTGCGCGGACCGGGGTCTACACAGTCAAGGCGGTCGAGGGCACCACGGTCTCAGTCGAAGAGGACCTGAAGAATGATGACAGCAACGGAGAAATTGCCACCACGGTCGCGGTGAAAGAGGTTGAACGCCTGGGTGACGATGCTGAGCACGGTGCTCGAGTCGTAATTGCCGGCAACCATGACCTCGCTGTGCGCGACCGACTCACGCTCGTTCATCCAGCGTCCGGCCTCAAGACAGAGGAAATCACGGCGGTCGAGAAGGGAAACGACACAACCACCGTCTTCCTGCGAAACGACCCGGGTGATCGATTGACCGTCGAATGGCTGGCGATCCCCCTGATCCGTCATCAACGCATGTCAGTTCCAATGGCGCTGACATGTGTCCTTGCAATCGCGTGCACACTTGGGCTGGTTCACGGCCTCCTGGTCACTCGCGCCCGTCTGCAGCCGTTTGTGGTTACGCTCTGCGGACTGCTGATCTATCGCGGATTGTCACGATGGCTGACCGAAGACAACCCTGCCGGACTGGGAGAATACTCCGACGGCCTATGTCAGCTCGGAAGCGGAAGGTGGAACCTCTATACAAACGATGCCACAGGTGAGAGTTTTGGAATTCCAATTCCTTTCTTTTTCCTCGCGACCATTGGGCTGATTGCTGCAGTGTTTCTGGGCAAAACGATTTGGGGACGTTACCTGCTTGCACTGGGCCGCAACGAAGAGGCGGCACGATTCAGTGGCATCAACACGGGACGAGTCACGCTGATGGCCTACGTCGGCTGCACAACACTTGCGGCGGTCGGCGGCATGCTGTTTGCCATGGATTCGCTCTCGATTTCCCCGTCCAGCTTTGGGAACTTCTTCGAACTCTATGCAATCGCAGCAGCCGTGCTCGGAGGATGTAGTCTGCGTGGAGGCGAGGGCTCCATCATTGGCGTGATCATCGGTACTGCCGTGATGCAGGTTCTCAACAACCTGATCATGCTGTTGAAGATCTCCGGAACGCTGGAGTACGCTATTATTGGCAGCGTGATCATGGTCGGAGTCCTTGCCGACGAACTTGTCAGGTTCGTGGCCGCTCGACGGCGGCGAAAGCAAAGCGTTCAGGAATAGAGGCCCTTCGATTTACGTTGACCGATCTCTGAAAGGTGGCCCGATAGCGGCCCAGTGTCAGTACTACGCCGAGATCAATCGGAACGTTACTTGAACAGCGAGATAAACGACGGACCGCCCAGCCGAATGATCGGGTACCTGTGATACGCATGCTCGGCGTTGTTTGATCGCTCGTAGAGAAACGTGAGCTGTGCTCGTCGATTCGCGGCGAAGCCTCTGTCTTCCCTCTTACGTTTTTCAAACTCGGCCGCCAGGTCCGGGTCTTTCGACAGCATCTGTTTGGCAGAATCTTCAAAGATGTACGGTGAGAAGTATTCCTTACGCTGGAGAATCGTGTCGAAGTAATTCCATCGGAACAGGCTGTCCATCGCTTCAGGTTCGAGGGTTTCCACGATGTAGCGAGCCTTATCCTGAGTCACCGGAATAATGACGTCACCGACATTCAGAGAGACTCGCTCGATCTGCTTCTGTGCGGTGACATCATCGTGGAAGTAGTGGCCTTCATACGGCGTTGACCGCGTCGTCACATCTTCGATGTGGTAGACCCCGGCGGGAACAGTCGCCGCTTTCTGAAGCCGCTGCATTCTTACTCCGTTGAGTTTCATCAGCTCGATGACTCGATGCCAACCCTGCGGGATAACATAAGCTGAAGGCACGGTGACCTCTTTGGAAACCACATAGTTGTTATAGTACGGGATGTCGCGAATGAATGGCTTACTGCGGTCATAGAACAGTCGTTTCCCCGATGTCACTTCGCTGGGCAGATAACTCGCCTCGTAACCGTGAAACTCGAGACGCGACGGCGTGTTTCGATCCACTTCCCATGCGATCGCCACCTTTTGCTGCCGCTTATACTCGCGACGATCCTCCTGACGAATCTCCTGAATTCGCTCTCCATCTGTCGACAGCTCTCTACGCAAAATAGAACTACACACCATTGATACGACTGCTAGT
>CAJWGB010000356.1 GCA_913031625.1 uncultured Planctomycetaceae bacterium
GGTCTTCATTGAAGTAGAACATTGCCCGGAATTCGTCGCGAATCCGATTGGCTTCCGGATTGGCAAATCTACCGTTGAACATCCGGGAGCGAAGATCCAGTCCGCCCAGCTCCTTGTCAAGGTCATCCCCAAAGGCCAATTCTGTCTGCTGCAGCAAGCGGTTCGCCCTGGCATGGTCAAAAGGGAGCCTGGCTGTACTCGGCGCTACAAGGGCGTAATCTCCCATACGAAGAGCCATCGTGGAGCCGTTCATCCAGAAGAGAGGCTGGTGGCGTTCAAAGGCACCTGTCCGGGTGAGAAGAGGCGTGAGATCGGAGCCGTCGAGGAAAACGTCTTTTGGTTTGTCGATGCCGAGCAGTCCGCAGATTGTGGGCAGAAGATCGACGGCTCCAGCTGGCTCATCCTCGACACGGCCGCCAGGGATTTTTCCTTTCCAGTAGAAGATTCCCGGGACGCGGTGGCCGCCTTCGAAGTGCGATCCCTTTTTCCCTCGCAGTTTGCCACACCGATCCTGGCGGTAACTGCCGTTGTCCGAGGAGTAGTTGATGATGGTGTTGTCGAGCTCGCCAAGTTCTTCCAGCCTTGCGAGAAGGCACCCGATAGCGCGATCGGTGTTATCGATGGTGCCGTTGTAGATGGCGGCTTGATCGTTGAGGGGGCCATACGCGGAGACAATCTCGTCGGGAGCCGCGATGACCGCATGGGGCTCATTGAACCAGAGGTTGAGGAAAAAGGGGGCGTCGGTGTCGCGTTTCTCGTTGAGCCAGGCAATGGCTTCGTCAACGACGATCTGGCAGGCGTAGCCTTTCATTGGTCCGACCGGTCTGCCGTTCCGCAGAAAGTTGGTGGGATCTTTGTGACTGGGGTGAGCCCCATTGACCAGGCCGAACCAGTAGTCGAAGCCATGATCGGCCGGGGTAGGATTGTCGCGCCCGCTGACGGGCATGCCGAGGTGCCACTTGCCAAAATGCGCTGTGGAGTAGCCTTCGTCTTTCAGAACTTCGGCGAGAGTTATTTCACTCCGAAGCAAATGCATTCTGTGACGCTGTTCACTGAGGACGGAATAGACTCCAGCGCGGATGTGGCTGCGGCCAGTGAGGAAAGTGGCTCGTGAGGGTGAGCAAACCGGCGCCCCGGAATGAAAGTCTGTGAACCGCACGCCACCTGCGGCCAGACCATCGAGGACGGGGGTCTTCACCGGACCTCCGTAGCAGCCGAGGTCGCGGTAGCCGAGATCGTCGACGAGCAGCGTGACGACGTTGGGTTGCCTGACTTCCGCCGAGGCGAACGCAGTCAGCAGCAGTAGCGGGTAACAAAATGTGAGGATGGTATTCATGGTATTTGTTGAGTCCGTGTTTACTTTTTCCGCCTGCGCGTAGCTCGACTTGTGTCTGAGGCGTCTCCTGCCCCCGTTGGAGCCGGATGCAGCGACAGCCAGTCGAGTTGAGGCCAGTTCTGCAGGACGGTTTTCTGGCGAGGCCCCGGCGTGCTGCGTCCGTTGCTGACATATTCGCCGGCGAGAGCAGTCAATTCACTGACGACTTCGGGACGTTTCTCGATCAGATTGCTCGTCTCATCCGGATCAGTCCGCATGTTGTAAAGCTGGCGGTTCGCGGTCTTGAAAGACTTCTGTTCGATCGTTCCGTTGTACCTGCTGCTGCGTTTTCCGGCGCCGTAACCGTTCCCTCCGGACCCCGCGTGCAGCAGCAATTTCCAGTCACCCCTCCGAATCGCAAATCGACCCGTCGATGAGTGATGGATGATTGCATGGCTGCTTCGGTAGTCACCATTCCCGCCCTGCATCAATGGTAGAATGGAGACGCTGTCGACTGCCTGATCATCAGGCAGTTCGACAGACACAATTTCCGCGAATGTCGCCAGCATGTCGACAAGACAAAACGGAGTGTCGCTCTTCGAGCCCGGCGCGATCACTCCCGGCCAGCAGGCGATGAAGGGAACCCGGTGTCCACCTTCCCAGTTGTCGCGTTTCGCTCCCAGGAAGTGGGAGGAACTGTCGTGACCAAACTTACTCCGGCGTGGATACATGTTGGTCTCAGGTCCATTGTCACTGGTCACAATCACCAGGGTGTTATCTGAGAGTTTCAAACGATCCAACTCATTCATCACTCTGCCTATGTGATGATCCACTTCCACCATGAAATCGCCGTAGATATCCAATTTGCTTTTACCGACGAAGGCATCACCGGGCGCGTGAGGTGTGTGAGGTGCATTGAGCGGCATGTAAACGAAAAAGGGACTTTGCCTGCTGCGCTGGATGAAGGAGATGACCTCGTCAGTAAAGGTCGGCATGACGTGTTTGTGCCGCCAGCCAGGAGCTGCGGGGCCCGGCCGACCACCTTTGTCTTCTTCCTTCAAACTGGAAGTGGGTTGCTCGGTGACACGGTCATTCCGAATGAAAACATAGGGGGGCATGTCCAGAGATGCAGCAATTCCGAAGTACTCGTCGAATCCGTTTACGATGGCGGTATTCTGAATCGGTTTTGTGAAATCTATCCCCTCCGGGTTGTTGCGCATGGTGTAACCCTTTTCTCCGCGCATCCCTCCGGCCCAGTCCATTCCCAGATGCCACTTCCCAATGCAGGCAGTCCGATAGCCCTTGTCCTGAAACAGATGAGCCACAGTCATGCGACCCTTCTCAATGAGGGGCTGTGAGAAGCCACCGAGAACGCCACTTTTCAATCCGGTTCGCCACGCGTAGCGGCCGGTCAGCAGGGCATAGCGTGAAGGCGTACAGACAGCGGAGGCGGAATGAGCATCGGTGAATCGCATCCCCGCCCTGGCCAGCCGGTCGAGATTTGGCGTGTGGATTTTGGATTTCGTGTCGTAGCAGGTTACGTCGCCATAGCCCATATCATCGGCAAAAATCAAAACAACATTGGGCTGCCTGACTTCAGCCGAGGCAAACCCAGTCAACTGGAGGAAGCAAAAACATGTGAGGATTGGTTTCATGTTATTTCTTTTTGGGCGCGCCAAAGTGCGGCGCGTTTTTCCTGGGGAGCCATTCGTTCAATTCCGCCCTTGTCGGGGCGTAGGCCGGGTCTGGGGCGAGGTTGTTCCTCTGCAGTGGATCGGCTTTGACGTCGTAAAGTTCCTCTCCACCGTCGCTGTAGTGGATGTAATGAAACTCCCGTGAACGCACGGCGTGACACGGGCCGTACCAATGTGGCGAGTGAGTAATAACAGCCGGGTAGGGCCAGTCGGTCTTCGGATCTTTGACAAGCGGGGCGAGACTTCGCCCTTCGTTCTTCGCATTCTTTGGTAACCCGCACAGGTCGAGCAACGTTGGATAGAGGTCGAGGAGACTGACCGGACTCCTGCAGATCCGGCCTTGAGCACTGGCAGCAGCCGGTGAATAAATGATTAGTGGCGTGCGTGTGGTCTGTTCCCAAAGGGCGGACTTGGCAATCTTCTTTTCACCGACGTCGTAGCCGTGGTCACCCCAAAGGACAACGATGGTGTTGTCGCGATAACGACTCTTTTCCAATGCGTCGAGCACATGGCCGACGCAGGCATCAGCGAAAGAGTCGGCTGCGAGGCAGCCCTGAACGGCTTCCTTCCATTTGCCGCTCTCACGGATGTGCTTGATGTGACGTTCCCCCATCCGCCGACCAATGGCGGGGATGTCATCGAAATCATCTGCCTTGTATGGCGGCAGATCGATGTCTTCGAGCGGATGCATGTCGAAGAATTTCTTCGGGGCATACCATGGAAGATGCGGCAGGTAAATTCCACAGCCGAGGAAGAACGGTTTGCCGTGATCACGTCCGAGGAACTGAACAGCTCCATCGGCCGTCTTCCAGTCAGGATTGGCCTCGACGGGATGTTCAGTCGGTCCCCAGTCAATGAGGCGGGCAAGGATGGGGTTGGATTCGAACTTCGGCCGGAGACCGTGTTTGTAGCGATCGTGCTCGGGAGGCGGCAGGACTCCTGTCCGCCTGGAATAGACGTGATCCCATGAAGCTGTGTCGGAGAACTTTCCGTGAGCCTGGTGGAACAGCTTGCCGCCACCCCATGCAAGGTAACCGTGTTGCCGGAAATACTGAGGCAGGGTCACCCAGTCTTTGTACTGCGGGATGTCACGAAACCAGTTCAGGTTGCCGTAGACTCCGGTCGTGGATGGCCTGAGCCCTGTCATAATCGCAGTCCGCGATGGATGGCACAGCGGCGCGGCACAATAAGCCTGCTCGAACAGCACACCCTTTCCGGCAAGCTTATCGATATTTGGTGTCTTCGCCTGGGGATGCCCACCAAGACACCCCACCCAGTCGTTCAGATCATCGACAGCGATGAAAAGGACGTTGGGTGGTTTGTCTTCGGCAAGCCCATGGCAAACCAGCAATTGAAAGCAAAGACACGCGACGGTAGGTTTCATGTTATTGTCATTCGAGGGTCAGCAGAGAGAATACGATGTGGCATGGAAGTCGGTGAACCGGACTCCCTTCGTCGCCAGGCCGTCGAGCACCGGTGTCTTCACTGGTCCGCCATAACGGCCGAGACCCCTGGAACCCAGATCATCAGCCAGCAGGATAACGATATTAGGCCTGTTATTCCCTGCGTCGGAGTGCGCCTGTTTGACAGCAGGTGTCGAGGCAAAGAGAAATGCGATCACCGTGAGGTATGATGCACGGTTCATTGTCACTTTCCCTGCTGAATAGATCTTCCCGGGTGTAATTGACAGCACGCCCCTCACTCCGACGGCAGCAGCTCAACTTCCATGACTTCCAGTCCCGATGGCCCGCCGGTGTGCGTGAAGGCCCAGATTGAATTAAGTACCAGCCCCTCCGGTTTATCAGCCAGCTCTTCCTTCCGATCACGGACGCACGGATCGAGCGTGAAGTCTTCAAGTCGATAAACCGACTCAAAGCGTCCCTCACTATCCAGGTGCGAAACGGGTTGCCGATCCCCGAGATCCCCGCGGAACTTCCCGGCGAACTCGCCGTTGGCACGCCGCATTCCAATTCCGAAATAGACACGGGCCGGCTGCTGGAGCTGTCCGCGAACAACAAACTGTGACTTTGGTTGAATGACCACCGGCCGACCATCGCTGCGAGACACAGGTATCCCCAGAAGATAAAGCGTGACATCTGGATTGTCCGGTGGTGTCAGAGGGATCGCTTTCTGAGCCGCTGTTCGCTGTTCGGTTGCTGGCAACCATTTCCCATAGCCACCTGGCTGCACATGAAGCTGACTCTTCCAGTGAGGCACCGAATCCGGCACAGGTTGGGGAGTCAGGTCGCGAGCGTCTTCGGAAACCACCTGGTGTCTTGCCGGAACATCAACTTCAGCTCCGTCACTGAGTCTCCTGAAATTAACCTCCCCTTCGCTCACGGTGAGCACGGTGGAGGAAAGGTCCGCCTGCACGTCAAACTGCGTGCCCAGTACCTTCAGTTCCGCCGATCGCGTATGGACC
>CAJWGB010000357.1 GCA_913031625.1 uncultured Planctomycetaceae bacterium
TGAGGGACACGCGAATCTCGACGACATCCTCAAAGCCGGACGATATCTTACATGGCAGTTCAGCCGGAAGTCATCAGACGGTGAACGCAGTGCCGACCGAGACACATTTTTCCCGGACGATGTCTTTCGTGAATTCGAGCGTCTGACCAGGACCCTGGTTCGCGAAGACAGAATCTTTATCAGCGACAGAAAACTGGTGAAGCTTTACAAACTGTTCCGTGTTCGCGCGTGGCTGTTTTCCGGCGGCACTGTCTCACTGGATGACTTAAGACTGCTGTCATATCTCGGCGAAACGCATCAGGAGATGCAGTTACTGGCGGAGAAGGTCCCGCGTCTGCTGGGTCTGTCATAAGCCGAGGCATCTCCGGATTTCAGTCGGGATCTGTTCAGCCGACAGCGAAATGAAGTCATCGCCAGAGCATCATGCAATTCAGCAATCCGATTACGAATCGCCTTAGTTGCCGGCCGACAGCTGATGTAATCCAACACTATGGGTGATTTTCACAACTCCGTTCACGTCGTGAATCTGCATGGTCACACGTGGAATCCGCCCCCAGTCGATCAACAACATTCCGAAATTTGCGTCGTGCACTGTGGTCTTACTGAATCGATGGTCATTCACCGTGGGACTACCTCGACCGTGCGGCTGATTGAGGCTGCTCGACGTAATGTCATACAGCGGATATGGCATTCCCTCTTCCAGCCGAGAGATTTCCGACCAGTGTCGATCGCCACTCATAAACAGGATGTTGTCTGCCCCCGTTGACCTGATCAGCTCAAGCATGCGAGTGCGTTCTCGGGGCAGATTGGACCATGTCTCCTGACCGGCATCCGTGGCAAGAAACTGAATGCTGCTGGCAATGATTCTCAACGCAGCCGGTTGCCTGAGCTGCTGCTCCAGCCATTTCCATTGCGCATCGCCCAGCATCGTCTTTTCGGGATCATCATCGGGGACATAAGGACCACCAGTGCGTCGCTCCGGTCCCCGTTTCAACGGAGAGCGAAAGTATCGAGTGTCCAGCAGAATGATCTGCACTTCCCGTCCCTCGGGGCCGGTCTTCCATGCTGAATAAACTCCTGGATACCCCCGAACAGGTGCGTTTGCAGGAAATCTCCAGAAGTCTTCAAAGATCTTCTCCGACTCCACTCGCATGCTGTAATCAGCTCCTCCGTCATTGATTCCGTAGTCGTGATCATCCCATGTCGAAAGAGTGGTTGCGTTTCCCCGGAGCGTTTGAAAGCCAGGCTTAGCTGCAAGGTCCGAATACTTCTTCTTCAACACCGACATATCTTCTGTGTCCCCATAGATGTTGTCGCCCAGAAAGACGAAGACCTCAGGATCCTGCTTGAGAATCGCCTCAAAGATGGGAACAGGTTGCGCCTGTTTAATGCAGGAGCCGAAACCGATCCGGGTAATAGAACGTGCGGCCTCATTCGAAAGTTTCCGATTGACGGCACTGACCACCTGAGCAGCAAGCCGGCGGTACCCATCGGGCGTGAAGTGGACATTCCCCGGCTGAGTAAACAGGTCACTTCCGAATGTTCGTGTGAGTGCATTCAGATCGTTCGTTGTCACGCCGTACCTTGTCATCACGCGTGCCGCTGCCTCGTTGTAACGCAGGTCGTCATCGACTTTTCGACCAGCCTCTTCCGGCGGAACCACGGTAGTATTGGCCCAAATGAGTTTCGCCTTTGTCTTTCGAAGCCTCCTGACCAGCTGATCAAGATTCTTTTCGTATTGCTTAAGGTTCGTTGTCAGGGTGCCTCGAACTTTGTCACGGCGCCCCTGCACTTTGGATTCCGGGTGCCGGTAGCACAAATCCCAGAGCCCCCAGTTGAAGTGAATGATGTCCCATTCTTCTTCTCCCAGCCAGGCATCCAGTCTGCTCAGACCGGTTCCCGTGTGCTGAGCATTCCCTTTGTTGTGGACGACGTTTGCCGTGCCCTTCATCAGTTGCTTCACATGCGGTGTGTACCCGAGTGAGATGGAATCACCGATGATCAGGACATTGGGAAGATCATCCGCCACTACTGGCACTGCCAGCAGAGCAACAAACGCGAGAAGTGCTTTTCGATTCATGCTCTCTTCAGATCTGATCCACTGTCGGACGTGTATTTAAAATGCTGTCACGAGTTGCAGAGGTGAACTAAACGAGGGTGCTGAGCAGCTTTGTGAAGCCAACAATAATCAGCACAAGGATCCATGCAATGACGAATCCTCCAACTCCCAGTCGAGTTGGCTGGGGGAACTGGAATCCTCCCAGCCGAATGACCGGCTCCTGTTCCGCATTGTTTGTTGGCAGCATACACGGTCCCGGGAGTTCTTCGTCTTCTTTCACGGGGGTCCGCAGCAGAGTAAAGAACGTATTGAGCTTCTCCTCTTCTTCAGGCGGGGTCAGCAAAGCAGTAATCACGCCGCCGAGAACCCCGGCCCCCAGGTAGCAGATGCTCTGGTACAGATCGAACATTGCCGTGTCACTCTTGAAAAGAGTGGAGGCAGCAAACTCCGGAGTGATCTGATAGAGAACATCAGCATGGTAGGCCACCACAAACCATGCGAGCGCCGCACAGACGGTCGAAACCCAAACCGCCTTTGTGTTCCAGCGGCGCCAGAAGATTCCGAACCACATGCTGATCCCAATCGCCGCGGGTGTCTTCACCATCACTTTGAGCGCCTGGACCACGTCGGTAAACGTCGCCTGCAGAATCAGGGCTGCCAGCACGATAACCAGCCCGGCGATACGACCGACCCAGACGTAGTGGCGGTCCGAACGGCCCTTCACCATATGCGACTTGTAGATATTCTCAGTAAACAACCCGGACGAAACGACCATTTGCGCGTCGCACGTACTCATGACCGCGGCAAGCAACGATGCCATCAACAACCCAATCAGTCCGGGGGCAATTGTCGGCAGGACGTCGTAGGCCGCGCGGCCGAATAATTCATCCGAGAACTCTTTGTCTTTCTTATCAATCCAATCCTGTTCGTCTTCCGGCAAAGCTTTGAACTCTTCTGCGCTACGAGCTTTCAACCGCATTGCCGACAGCAGAACGCGTTCCTGTTCGTCCTTGGGCAGCGAATTAAAATTCTCACGATCCTGCTTTGTCATTTGCAATTCGGAATATGGGACCGGCTCCCCCTTTCCATCAAAAAGAGGTGATGCGCCGCCGAGATACCATGCAATGCATGCAAGGCCGGTAAAGGTCCAGGCAACCGTACACAGTCGCTTCAGGAAGTTGCCAACAGTGAAACCAAAGCGGCCTTCATAC
Source organism: uncultured Planctomycetaceae bacterium (assembly GCA_913031625.1). Lineage (GTDB taxonomy): Bacteria > Planctomycetota > Planctomycetia > Planctomycetales > Planctomycetaceae > Fuerstiella. The sequence goes on from CAJWGB010000357.1 coordinate 3,271, forward strand.
TCCGTCTTTCCTGCACCGCAGACACCCATGATGTGCGGCTGGACAATGATCCCTGTCAAAGCGGTCAGAGACAGAACGCAGACGTAGAAGAACGTAATCGGATCCTTGCCAAGTGTGCTGGCGACACTGGAGTCTGCAACAAAGTGGAACATGCCCTCCTTGAGCTGTTCATGGTCGCCCAGCGCCCCGAAACCACCGATTTGCGAAAACACAAACGGCAGCAGCAGCACCGAAAACGTGACGGTCAAAACGCCCTGAATAAAGTCGGTGATAATTGCCGCGCCCAGCCCTCCGGCCATTCCGTAGGACACAAACAGCACGGTCATCACAAGAATGGCATATTCATAACCTCGAACCGGTCGCATCCTGACATGCCAGGATTTCTCCAGGGGCGCCGCAGCAGGATCCGCATCAGCCTTTTCGCCAGCCTCCGGCTTAACGACATCATAGACGATTTCGGGCACAAAACGCTGGTTCTCTTCCTTCGCTGCATAGTCCTCAAGCGCATTACCAGTCAGGGCATTAATCATCTTGCCGCTGCTGTAGAGCCCACCGGCAATGAACACGACGGAGATGATGATTCCGTAGAACGAATACAGGACAGCTGTTTTCGGCCCGAATCGATGTCCAAAAAAGTCGGCCGTCGTTAACGCTCGAATCCGTCTCAGAATCGGGGCAATGATCCAGTAGAACGGAGTCGCCGGCAGCCAGAGAAACTGCCACCAGATACCCGCGAGTCCCGCGCGCCAGGTTCCGGCAACAACGGCATTCGCCTGTTCACTACTGGTACCGGAACCAAACGCAAAGAACATCATGAAGATTTTGCCGAACCGGCGACCTCCCATGAAGTAGTCTGCTGCGTCACTGACTTTCTTTGCGGACCAGAGACCAATAAACAGGATCAGCAGGAAGTAGCCTGCGAGGACGACCCAGTCGGCGAAGTGCATTCCGAGGTAGTTCATGGTGGTGGGTCCGTGCGTCAGTGAGGAACTGGCCCGCGGAAGAATAGATTTGCGGGCGGGGACCGCCAGTCTACTTGATCATCTGCAAAGCGAAACCGACCACAGCAGAGCTTTTGCCGTGGTCCTGGTCCGTAAAATGATTCTCATGTTTGCATTGGAAAGATGGCCGCCGGGTTGCCAGGCGTGCTCTGCCAGCGCACAGAAGCTGTGAATGACAAACTGCTTTGTAATTGAATCAACGCCGCGAGCCGATGCTACCACCGATACAGCCCGGTGCCCCAGGTAAGACCTGCTCCGAACCCGCACATCAGTACGAGGTCCCCGGATTCAATGCGTCCCTGGCGAGCAGCTTCATCCAGCGCCAGTGGAATACTGGCCGCAGATGTATTGCCAACGCGAGACAGGTTGTTGAAGACTTTCTCTTTGGGGATCTTCAACACCTTCATGGCATGATCAATGATGCGTATGTTTGCCTGGTGCAGGACAAACAGTTTGACGTCTTCCACGTCGACTTCCGCCTTCTTCAGGACAAGGTCGATCGTTTCGCTGACGACCTGAATAGCCCACTTGAAGACGTTGCGTCCGTCCATCTTCAGATAGTGCTGGCCTGCACTAATGAGCTCAGGTGTCGCCGGGCGACTTGTTCCTCCAACTGGGCGGTCAAGCATACTGCCGCCGCCACCGTCTGCACCAAGCTGATAACAGATCAGGCCCTGATCTTTCGTGCCAGCTTCAAGAACCACGGCACCAGCTCCGTCACCAAAGAGGGGAGCCGTCCGCTGGTCTGCTGGTTCTACAATGCGAGAGTTGATATCGGCACCGATCACCAGCGCGTAGCGTGAGTTACCGGTCGCAATATATTGAGCGCCTGTTGCCAGGGCGTACATGAATCCTGAGCACGCAGCCTGCATGTCCACAGCTGGCGCATCAAGTCCCAGCTTCTGCTGCACAAGGCAGGCGGTAGAGGGACAGGTGAAGTCCGGCGTGAAGGTTCCAACCAGCAGCATATCGACGTCTGAAGGAGAGATCTCTGCACTCTCAATGGCAGCTCGAGCTGCTCGAACGGCAAGGTCACTGGTTCCTTCGTCATCGGCGGCGTACCGACGTTCAAGGATCCCTGTTCGCTTCTGGATCCACCCT
>CAJWGB010000358.1 GCA_913031625.1 uncultured Planctomycetaceae bacterium
CAAACAAGACAGCATCCATTCCCCCAGTTGCACCAAAAGCAGTTGCCCCAGCTCAGACCGAGTCAGAGCCGTCATTTGAGCTGGCGGTTGCGACGGAAGAATCCGAGGCTGCCGGATTGAACTTCGCGCCGGCCTCATCGGACGTAGAGCAGAGGGCTTTCGATGAGAATACCGCAGTCACTCTGCCTCAGATTCTGGAGTGGATGGATGAGCCAGAGGAACATACTGCGGATCTGATTCGCGCTCTTCAGTTCGGTGAAAATGCCGGCGTATGTGCTCTTGCAGCAGTCGGGCTTGGTCAGTGTCCTGCGGACGAGTCGTTTGAACGTGTTTTACGTGAAGCTGCTGTTTCTGAATCTGAACTGCTGAAAGTGTCCTCTCTGGATGCTTTGATCCTGCATGGAGCAACAAAGAAAGCAGATGTGGAAGTACTGCTGACACTAGCCACCTCTGAAAGCCCTGGTATTCGATCGCAGTCTGCAGCCACGCTGCGGAACCTCGCGGGCACACCATGGAGTGATGCCTGTGTCGCCGGACTTGGAAGCCTGCTGGACGATACGGATGGGACCGTTCGCTTGATGGCAGCCAGTACTCTGGGTGATTTCGGAGCGGACGCAGAACCTCAGCGAGCCGCACTGACTCGTCTGGCAAAAACTGACAGCACCGCAGCAGCTGCGGCGCAGCTCGCTTTACACCGGATTAACACAGAGTCAGTATCAGAGCCTCCTTCTGAATAAGAGAGGCAGCCGTCAGGCTGTCTCTCTTTTTTGAGGTGTCAGTCTTGGCTGGGCCCGCTATTTCCTGTGGACTGGTGGAGCTTCCAAGTCGGACTGCGGGACAGACCGCAGACTGACGTCGACATCTGTCTGTGGTCCGAATTCTCGTTGAAACGTTCCACGAGCTCCCTGAAGAATCACGCGGTTCTCAGTCCAGCGGTCTCGGTACCAGGTGCAGGGTTTGAATCGGTCCCCGGTTGCCAGCATTTTCTCGTTGAGCCACTGCCGCATCCTCGCGAGTTCGTCGGCAACTGCAGGATCAGCTGCGAGGTTTCGTGACTGCTGCGGGTCTTTCACGTTATCGAACAGTAGCTCCTTGCCGTCTCTTAGGTAACGCGCGTAGGTGTAGCGTTGGTCTCGGATGGCTCTCCACTCGAATCCGTCCTTCCAAAGGAAGGTGTGGCCCATTCCCTGCAGGAATGCAAAGTCAGGTTCGCAGCTGCAATCAACACGAGTGGAGTCTGAGAGATCGATTCCGTCCGTCGAATCCGGGAAGCGAATACCCAGCATCCCGCATATTGTGGGCATCACATCCACCGCGGACATGCATGCGTTGGAACGCCGCCCAGCGGGAATCTTTCCTTTCCACCGGACTAGAAAAGGGACTCGTGCTGAGCGGTCGTAAAAGGTCATCTTCAGGACCCGAGCATTGCACCCAAGCTGTTCACCGTGGTCCGAAGAAAAGATGACGATTGTGTCTCGATCCATTTTCAGCCGATCGACAGTCTGTATCAGTCGGCCAACCTGTTCGTCCAGTGCGCCTGTCATAGCGTAATAGATACGCAGGTACTCGGGCAGGTTCTTCTTCCAGACCCGAAGCCACTGTCGAGTTTCCGTATTGCGGTCCATGTATTGGTCTGGTGTATCGCTCCATGTCGGCGGAAGGGCGAAAGACACATTCGCAAATCGGTCATACCACCATGGAGGAACATTGTCCTGTTTCCACGGCCCGTGGGGTGGGCTGTATGAGACAACCATCGCAAATGGCTTTTCATTGTCGGCGTGCTCTTCAAGCCGTTTAATTGCGATGTCGGTATAGGTCTTCGGAGCCCAGCCCTCAACCGGGATTCGATCTGAGGTGTCACGAAAGTAGTACGATTTGTAGTTACCGTGGTTGAAGTTGTAAGCCGCCCAGAGTCCATCGAAGCCCAGGCGATAGGGACCCGGTGGGCAGAACGCGTTTTGAACAAGGTGATGATGGCCGGCCTGATTGGCCCACAGATGCCATTTGCCGATGTAGTCGCAGGTATAGCCTTTTTCAGTGAGCAGGTGGCCGAGGGCGTCATGGTTTGGATTGAGCCGCATTTCGTTCACGACCATGCCGTGAGTACTCGCATACTTGCCCGTCCACAACGTCGCTCTGGTTGCCGCACAGACAGGAGTATTCACAACGTAGTTGTCAAAACTCATTCCTTCTGCAGCAAGCCTGTCGATGTTAGGTGTGACTGCACGCTCATCACCGGCATAACCGCATGAATGATAGCGCAGCTGATCCGCCAAAATGATGAGAATGTTGGGACGCTGGATCTGAGCGACAGCAGATGAAGACCGGAAGCTGATCAGGGTTGTCAGGAGGACAGTCGTCAGCAGTTGCACAAGCTTCATGGCAGGACTCATCAAACAAACGGCTTACGGACGATTTCGCCCGGGAATCGTCGACCCCGAATCTCCAGTTCGACAGCTGTGCCCGTTTTGTGAGCGCCGGTCTGCACCCATGCGAGTGAAATGCCACACTTGAGTGTCGGTGAGGCTCCCCCGCTGCAGACCGTACCAACCTGCTCATCCTTGCAAAACACTTCATAACCGGGCCGAGGGGGCGGCGACTTTTCTGTCTGGCGAATGGCCACGAGGCGACGCGTCATCCCGTCGGATTTCTGAGCTGCCAGTACATCTCGTCCAATAAAGCTCGGCTTGTTCAGGTCAACGGCAAATCCCATTCCTGCTTCGAGCGGCGTATGTGCGGGCGTGAGGTCGCTTCCGTTCAACGGGTAACACTTTTCAAGACGTAGTGAATCACGCGCTCCAAGACCACAGGGAGTTGCGCCTGCCTCGATAACCCGGTTCCACCATCGGTCTGCGTTTTCCACCGGGCAGAACAGCTCCACGCCGTCTTCGCCCGTGTATCCGGTTCGGCAGACGATTACCTCTCCGCCGTGAACTGCTTCCATTGCCATGCAGAATCTGTCAGGGAGTGTCGTGCCTTCCGGAAACAGCTTTCGACATGCTTCTTCTGTTCCTGGTCCCTGAACGGCAAGTCCGGCAAAAGCGTTACTCCGGTCGGCCATGATGATCCCGGCATCCGGCAACTGCTCCGTGAGCCAGTCAAAGTCCTGCTGCGTTCTTGATGCGTTCACAACAAGCAGAAACTCACTGTAGCTGGTGCGATAGATGATCAGGTCGTCGATCACTCCGCCATCATGATTCAGCAGGAAGGAATATTGCCCCTCACCAGCCTTCAGTGTGGACACGTTATTTGTCAGGACGCTATCAAGCCATTCAACGGCTGCCAGAGGCTCATGGCTGCCTACAACGATCTGGCCCATATGAGAAATGTCAAAGACGCCGAGGTTCTCTCGCACGGCTTCACATTCCGGGATTATGCCTTGGTACTGCACAGGCATGTTCCAGCCTGCAAACGGTACCATTCGAGCACCTGCAGCAACGTGTGCTTCATGCAACGGTGATTGTCGAAGTCCGTCTTCCATCTCTTTTGTCCGGGTTTGTCAGAACGGTCAGCGTAGAATGCAGGCTGAACTCAATGGCGGAATTGTAGTCACCAGGAAGATGTTGGAAATCGCCCCGCCCTGAGATTGCTCCGTTTTGCTCAGGCTGAATCAGTTTTTAGGTTCTTCTCATGATGAATGCGCGACGATGCAGGCTGACGTGTTGGCAGGCGATTGCAGTTTCCGGAATGCTGCTGATTTCTGGTTCTGGCTGCTCTGACGATTCGCCACCGGATTTAACGTCGTCCGAACCGGATCTCGTCGGTACTGAAAAGCTGCCTCAGATCACTGGCCCCGAACAGATTGACTTTGGCCCTGAGTTGTTCGCTATCAGGAATTCAGGCGCAGACCTCATCTTGCCTCCTCCAGATTATTCCGGAGACGCTCAGTCACTGAATAAAGCTCTTGCCGCCATTCGAGACCTGATTGACTGGTCACGAAGTGAGAGCCCGGAGAAGGCTGATGTTGCTGCTGAGTTTGTGGACCGAGTCATCGCGTGCGGTCATCAGCCATCATCCCTCGAACTGTTGCAAACCAGTACCCCGCGCCTTCACCTTGTCGGGCACTATGAAGGCAATGATGAGGACAGTAATCGCGCGTTAGTCAGAGTCACCGACACCTCATCTCCCATTGTGCTGTGTGTTTGCGCGCATGATGCGGTTGAATGGAGGATCGAAGCTGCGAAGGGAGTACGCCTTGAGAAGGTTGTTGTCGCCGGAAGCCATCTGCAGAGGCTGGCAGCTGTTCCACCGGGCACTGAGGTTGTCGGCTGGTGTGAGGGGCCCGGGGATGTTTCGGTCGAATCGAACCTCTCTGGTTTCACTGATCTGAAATTCCGTTTCTCAGCCTACTGCGGCATCAGCTCTTACCTCTACTGTGATCAATGCCTGAAGCAGCTCACGCCTCAGCGAGTACGAACGCGACTTGGGGCGTACAGTGCGACCGGCAGTCCGGTTGTTGTTGGGCCGGAAAACAAAGAGTGGCTTCTTCAGATGCAGGGATACGCACTGTCTGGGCTATATCATCAGGCCGTTCTGTTCCGGGCATTCCACGAACAGAAGGAATTGCTCGATGCTGAGTTCTGGCAGCTTCGAAAGGACAGCACCGGGAAGTCGGCAATCGGACGCGGCACACTCTTCGGCCCATGGTATGACAGTTTGCAGCCATTGAATGAAGGCGTTCATCAACTTGCTGAGGACCCGGAATACGGGCTGCTGACGTTGCATGACTATGGTCTTGCAACGATTGAACCAGACCTTGGCGTGGTTGAGAAACTCCCAGTCCAGGGGCTGGAGAAGTTAAACGGAGACTGGCCGATTACAGCGGACGCAACACGAAACCTCGTATTCACTTGGGGCTATCAACTGAATTGCATTGACCTGAAGGACCAGTCCGTACGGATTCTGACAGACGGAAACAGCGGCGATATTCAGTCCATGGTTTGGTGTCCGCAGCGTAAGTGTCTGCTGGGGGTGGCCTTCAGCGATCGCGTTCGCGGGGCAATAGGGACCGTGTATCACACAAATGAGCGAGGTGCTGCCGTTCAGAAAATCAACCTCGACTTTCCGATTCCCTGCACCAGTCGCCCGCAGCTGAAAGTGATAGAGGACAGCCTCATCGTATTCACGAATGAACGGTACATCGGTCGCCGCTGCTACGTCGTTGATCCGGACACAGGGGCCGTGCAGTTTTCGGTCAGGAATGACTCTGTACGAAAACGGAAGCAGGTGCTGTAGAGCACCTCCCCAGCCATCGCTGAGTGTCTCACAACGCCATAGGAAACTGCATCCATCGTTGTAACTTGTTGCGACAACCAGCCTTGTTGCATGCAATACAAGTTAGCCAAAGGCCGTGAGGCCTCGGGTGTCA
>CAJWGB010000359.1 GCA_913031625.1 uncultured Planctomycetaceae bacterium
TGTAATTTTAACAATCATTAATACAATCAGAAAGATCTTGTTTCTCAAATCGGCATAGTTTCACAGTAGTCAAAACTGATCACACGTACACCCCTGTAGCCAGTCTGCACCCGGAAGGATCTCGCTTTTCGGCACACCTGGCGGAAAGAGGTATGCCTCCGCCGACCTGTGTACCTTGCCGACGATCGGGTTCAGATCTGCATCGGTCAATACGCTGCCCCGGCGGTCCCACCCTCATTTTGTACGTTCGGGTCGATTTACTCGATCTGAGCGCAGGAGATATCGTTTCCTCGCGGACTAAATCCAGACATGCGGCAGGCACGTCAGCAAGTAATACAGAATCCCCTGTGGACAGGAATGAGAAACAGCGAATGCGTCTTCTCAGCCCCTGAAAGCGACGCGTGACACCTGAGTAACTGATCGCGTACGGCCCAACAACCGTGATCGGCTCTCGGACTGCCTCTGGAGAGCAAACGTTTTTTCCCCTGCGAGACCCGAGGGTTTTCAACGCCTGAAGCAATTCCGCGTGTTCAAGAGGGCGCATGGAAAAAGGGCGAACCCGAGGATTCGCCCTTCATGTTCAAACTGTCAGCATCTACTTGATCTTGATTGCATACAGTCGACTGCGGTCCGACACATACATCCGGCCATTGGCAATGGTCGGAGTACTGTAGATCGACGACTGGAAGATCTTCTCTTCGATGACCTTTTCCTTAGGACCATCCTCGAGGATGACCATTTCTCCGTCTTCATCGCCGAGCAGGACGTGTCCGTCGACAACCATCGGAGAACCCCAGACGGCAGCGAAGGTATCATGGACCCACATCTTCTTACCTGTCTTGAAGTCGACGCAGTGCAGAAAACCACTCAGGTCTGGTGCGTACACCAAACCGTTGGAAACAGCAAACGTCGAAATGGTGCGGCGATAGATCAGACCATTTTCTTCGCCGGTCACTGAACCATCTTTGTCAATACCGCCGACATGCCAGATCTGGCCACTGTTCGGATTAGCCTTCCAGCCGTCACCGTCAACAATTTGCGGACTAACATCACCCTTCTTAGTTGCATCAATTCGATAAAGGTGGCCAACACCTTCACCGTGTTCCGGGTCCTGCCCAACGGCCAGAATGACGCTGTTATCAACAAAGACCGGAGTGGAAATAATTGCATTTCTGCTTCCGCGTCCACCCAGTTCCCAAAGCGACTCCTTGGGGTTCAGATCGAACCACCAAACCGGACCGTCTCCACCATTCTCGACATCGTACGCATAAAGAACGCCGTCGCCACCGGGCATAAACACGAGTGTCTGATCGCCCACTTTACCGACAGCAGGAGACCCCCACTGACCGTGCAGAATATTGTTGAACGGCTCGGGGGCCTTGGAATCAAGAGTTGGCTCAACAGCTTCCCAGACAACTTCGCCCGTCTTCTTGTTAACAGCCAGGAACGACGGAGCACGTGGAGATGGCACTTCCAGGTGAGCTTCATCGACACCATTTGAAGTGACCAGCAAAATCAGGTCCCCGTGAATCACAGGAGAACTCGTGGCAAGGTTATGTGGAAAGACACCCAGTTCTTCGATCATGTCGAGAGACCAGACGATGTCAGCATCAAGCTTATCCTTATCGACTTCTTCCTGATACTTGCCATCGTTCTCGCCATCATGGAATCCTTCCACATCGATGCACATCAGTTCGCAGCGATTGGTAGCGACGTACATAAACCCGTCTTCCACACAGGGTGTTGAGCAGATGCCCTGCAAAGGCCAGTCGTTCACCCGCCCCTGAGGCAGCTTTTCACGCGTGAGTTGCCACAGGAATTCCCCGTCTTCTTCATTAAAACACAGGATGATCCCACGGTCGCCTTTATGCTGATCTCGATACTCGCCTCCATTGTTGGTTCCAACAAAGACTTTACCGCCGGCAACGACAGGATTTCCGTAAGTCTGAGACCCCAGTTCTGCCGTCCAGAGGACGTTCTTACCCTCGTCCGGATCAAATTCGAGATTGATACCGGTGGTGGCGTTAACCATGTTTCGAGAACCGTTGCCGCCCCACATGGGCCAGTCACCAGCGGTTCCATTTTTTAGACCAACGGGCCCCTTACCATTCGGCGGAGGTGCCGTAGTCGTGGCAACAGCAACGGCGACGGGAGCAGAATTCACAGTGCCGGCCAGTTCAACAACGACTTCCTCATCTGAAGATTCGGCCGCGGCAGATTCGCCACCTTCGGCTTCACCACCTTCGGCTTCGCCACCTTCGGCTTCGCCACCTTCGGCTTCACCACCTTCGGCTTCACCACCTTCACCCGGCTCACCTTCGTGGCCACTCATGTCCTCATCTCCACCTGACTCAGTGGAGTTGTTGGTGGTATCACTTGAACCGGCGTCTCCGCCGGCTGCTTCGTCTGCATCGTTCGAGCAGCCTGCGAACACGGCCATCGCCAGCAGCAATATCCATGTCTTCCATGGTTTAATACTCATTGTAGATTCCTGTTTTGATTTCTGTGGGGTCTGTAGTTCCATCTGAATGTCCGCCTATCCGGCTGACAGGCGGAGACTTGTATTATTCAGTGACGACCACGTTATCGATGTAACATTCGGCCAGTGAATAGGTGTAAAGGCCTGGTGCACCGTTCAGATTGGGATGAGGGTCAACAGCCTCAATTGTCCATTCTTCCGGTTCAGCCTTTCCGCGTTCCCACACCTTGCCAAAGATGTGAGCACCGTCATCCATGACTTTGACAGTCATTTTCATTGTGTACCACACGTCCGGATCGGAGCGGAATCGCTTGTTCTGAGCCATCCGCAGATGAGGTGCCCAGCTCTGAACCTGGATACGACTTGTGTTTCCCTTGATAATGAAGTTGTACCGGTGTGCCGTCAGGCCCACACTCGGCAGTTTCCGTTTCTGTTCCTTCATCAGTACGTCTGCCTGAATGGTGTATCCCTTCATTTCAGGAAGCCCCAGCCAGAAGTACGCACTTGGTCGACCTTTACCAACGCCCTTCTTGAGAGCGACTTCATCGCCGATTTGAGTCGGCTGAAGCTTCAGGAAACTGTTGATCCATGTCGGTGGCACACGCTTTCCAGTGTAGTCGTTGAAATCCCATTTCCATGGAAACGGGGGGAAGTTCCTCAGACGAGCTACCGAAGTGAGACTCTTGCCCCCGGTACCGGCCACAGTCGCAGTAAGTTCGAAACCCTGCTCTGGAGCATCAGCCGCAATTGTCACCTTGTTACCTTCGACGGTGACACCACGGGCGTTCTCTGCAACAGAAATGGCTGCGTCCACATTTCCAATCAGGCGGCCGTTCTCGTCGTACCCAACAACCTTATATTCCTGAGTGCCGCCGCCCTGCATACGAGTTTCGTATGGCGTCAGACGAATGCTGGCAACATTTCCGGTCGACGGTTTCTCTGCAGGACCAGGGATGTCGACCTTAGTTCGTTTTCCTGCGTTTTCCCCACCAATCGCGATAGTTCGGTCGCGTGTCACAAAGAAGACACGGCCATCACTGACCGCTGGAGATGCATAGATCTCATCGTCGCCCTGTCCGTCTGCAGCTGCGAGGTGTACATGGGAGAGAACTTCACATTTCTCGCGTGACGGTCTCAGGATATGAATGTTTCCATTCACTTCCATCACATACATCTTGCCATCAGCAATGACCGGTGAACCTTTCCCTACGGTCCCCAGGCTGTGATTCCACAGCTCTTCTCCAGTCTTGCTGTCAAACGCATGCAGCTTCCCTGTATCGGCCACGACATAGAGAATTCCGTCGTGAACCACCAGGCCCGTGTAGCCTGCTTTGATACCGTCCACACGCCACACGCTGTTGGTGCTGGTGATGTCACCTTTACCGCGAGCATCGATGCACTGAATACGGCCAAACTTGATGTTGTCGATATTGTCTTCACCATGCGAGATGTAGACAAGGTGGCCATCCACTGCGGCAGCAGCGTTCAGCCCTCTGCGAGACATTTGAAAGGACCATACCGGCTCACCCGACCGAGCGTTAATGGCGTGGATTCCTCCGTCAGCACCGCCACCGATCAGCAAACGCTGACCATCAACGACAGCAACAATTGGGTGTGAGTAGTTTGTGTCCTTCGGAGGCCCGCCAACAGGTGAAATCCAAAGCAGCTCGCCCGTCAGCTTGTTGAAGCAGTAGTAGGTCATCTTCGGAGGAGGAGCACCCGTCTTACCCCAGTTCAGGCCAAAGTAACCAACGATCACACGATCTTCATCAATGACAGGAACCTGAGTTCGTCCCCCGTAACCGGAGATTTTGCCGTACTCTTCGAAGAGTGATCGCTCCCAGACGACTTTGCCATCACGGTCGTAGCACCGGAAGAGGCCACTGACGGAGTGCATGTAAACGTTGCCCGTTGATGGGTCACCCGCCATTGCTGCCCAGCCAACTCGGGGAGCAGGAATGTCTGTCTGAAAGACATTGAATTTATCCTGCCAAATGATTTTACCAGTAGCCGCATCACGGCAGACAACCTGCTCCTGAGCGTGAATAATCTCTTTACTGCCGGTGGAGACATCGTGGTTGGTACGACAATCCAGATATACGCGGCCGTCGATCACAATCGGTGTGGCCCGTCCGCCGATTGGGGACTCCCAAAGCAGATTCTTTTTGGTCTTGTAGTCCCAGGAGTCGACAAGGTTCGTCTCCCGACTGATGCCATTGTGTTCCGGCCCCCGCCATGTACCCCAGTCGTCTGCGACTCCGCTCCCATGGAGCAACGCTACGACAGCTACAGACAAACAAATTGATCTCATTCTTATTGATCCCCGAATTCAGGTTTCTGGCCAGGATGTGTCGCTGATGAGCGAACCGGGAAGGATTGCAGGTGGGGGTGCAGGGGCGATTGCTCAGGGACTGAACATTCGTCTCTGCGGCGGAGTGCGGGAGGGCCATTTACTCCTCACACCCGTTGCCGCAGTTTATTCGAGCCATCCGTGAATGCAATCAACCCTCTGCTGCTACAGAACACCAAGTATCAATGTGAAACAAAGGCAAACCAGGCATGGTGTGAAATCTCGTCGCTGTTTGCGTGGCTTGTTTCGCTTCCTGGTCGGCCAAATCCCGTTCATAGCGGCCTGCGTAACACTCGGTTCCCGGGAGTTCCCCTCACAAACGGGCACGGCGGTTTGGAATGTTGGCCACAGCGTCGCTCGCTCACCCGCAGGTCGGCCCCAGTCTCCGGCACAATTCAGTCGGAGTCATAGTCTCGTTCATGGCTACGTCTTCGAAAACGGTGATGTACCCGCCTGTTTGTCCTCCAGGTGTCCAGGTCTCAAAAGACGAAACCGTTCTCAACTCGAACCGCCAGGGTCA
>CAJWGB010000360.1 GCA_913031625.1 uncultured Planctomycetaceae bacterium
CAGACGATTTGCTCCGCAGCGGACTCGATGTACCATTCACTTCCCAGAGAGTCAGTGCACTGCCATGTGACGTTGTCAAGAGCAACGCATTCGCTGAGCGACATGGCAATCCGAGCCGCGTATTGTTCGAATCCGATGAGCCACAGTGCCCCGTCACTCGAGATATGCATCCTGAGACTGTTGCCCGGGAGGTCCAGGTCACGTGTGTCGTGCATCACCCATTTGCCACCTGTGTGGACATAGAGTCGATTCAGACCGCTTATCCACACGGTTCCGTCCGCTGTTTCTCGCAGAGACGAAACAAAGTTCGCGCCGGTCAGGAATGTCAGAGGGTGACTGTCCCAGTCAGTACCGTTGAATCGACTAACCGACGTACGCCGTCCTGCTGACGTGACCAGCATCTCACCAGTTGAGAGCTCAAGAGCAGCCGGGCGAAAGCCGACCCTGAGGTCATCGCCGTCAACACGGTGCCAGCTGCTGCCAAAGTCGTCTGAACGAATCAGTCGGTTTCCATTGGTTCCGACCCAGAGTCGGCCACTCGAGTCTTCCGACAGAGAATGAATCGCCGGAAAAAAGATCTTCGACGTAATCTCAGCCGTCTCGAATCGCAGGTCTTCCTCTGCTGTCGACTTCCACTTTCTGATCTTCAGACGCATTCTGGTTCCGGGAGTTCTCTGCAGAGTCCGCAGATGCTGGTTTGGGTTTCCGTTGACACTGATAATCCGGTCACCCAGGTTGAGGCCCTTCGTTCGTGCCGGACTCTCCTCTGCCAGGTGCGCCACAACGTTGCCTACGAGTCGGATACCGAAACCCTGTGAAGATTGTCGTGTTGACAGGCAGGGATTGGGAAACGTTTCAATTCTGTCAAATCGATTGAGTCTTCTGAGGCATTCGACGTAGGACTCACTTGTTATTATCGTGGCTTTGCCCTTAGCCACGCGGATTAATCCCCATCCGCAGCCAGCCCACAGGCTGCCATCAGATGACTCTTTGACAAACGAAACCTGGCCCAGTGGGACTGCCGACAGTTCGGGGATTCGTGTCCAGTTGTTGCCGCCGAACTGGAACAGTCCATCGACTGTCGCTGCAATCAGCCTCCCATCACGAGTCTTTGTCAGGGCGTCCACTGCTTGTCCTGACAGGCAGTCATCGTCCGTGCGAAAATCCCAGGAATAGCCGTCATACTTTACGACGCCATTACGAAGGCCAAACCACATGTTGCCCTGCGTGTCTTCGGCAGCGCAGCGAACTCCGTATCCTTCGAGTTCTCGGAAGCGACTGATTCGCCAGGGTTGTTTCAGCGGGTCTGCGTAACGGATTTGAAACGGAGTATCAGCAATACACCGATGTTCTGATTCCTTCAGCACAGGAATCAACAGGCAAACGAGAATCAGTAATTGTCGCGACTCTGCCGCCATTACGTGTGACGATTATCAGTGAAAGGAAGTCGCCATTTGCCCCTGTATGGCTGCACTCGATGATATTGTTCCGTTTTGCATGTTCATACTGCATTTAGTCCAGATTCCCTCTAAAGAATGGACCCGTCCGGATACCAGTCTGTTCAGCGAATTTGGGCAGGATCCATTAATCTGGTTCCCGCTCATTCATTCTGAATTGTCATTCTTCGTTGACGCCTGAACTCAGTTGGATTCACTCCCAGTTCCCGACGAAAGACTTCGTACATTCTCGCCGCTTCTCCGAAACCCACATCGCGTGCAATTGCGCTCAGAGATCGCTCACTCTGACTAAGCTCACGCTTGGCTCGTTCAATCCTGACCCTGCGGATTTCGGCTGCAATCGGACGATCAAGAACGCGGCGAAACCTGAGCTGCAGTGTGCGGGTTTCTGAACAGACGGCGCGAGAGACATCGTTCTGGCCAATGCGACGATGGCAGTTTCTGGAAATGAATTCCAGCGCGGCGGCGACCACGTCGTCGTTGACTGCGAAGAAGTCGGTCGACTCTCGTACGACCAGGCCTTCTGGTGGAATGAGCACAGGAGCGGCAGGGACTTTTGCCCCATCCATCATTCGATGCAGCAGCCTGGCGGCCTCGTAACCGACACGTTCATAGCCGATTTCAACGCTTGTGAGTGATGGACGTGGGTGTTCGCAGAGTGTCTCCTGGTTACGGCCGGCAACAATTGCCACGTCTTCCGGGACTCTCCAGCCGCGTTCCCTGCACTTCTGTGCCACAATTCGACCAATACTGTCGCCTCCTACATATACGCCAATTGGGAGTTCCCAACTGTCCATCCATTCTGAAATCGTTTGTTCTGTTTTTCTCCAGTGGGCGAGCGTCTTTGAGTAGGAGAGTGAAACTTCCGACTGCTGGCAGAAGAACCCCGCCTCTTTGACGGTCCGTTTGAACTCAGTCGTTTCCAGTGTGTGAGCGTGGTCCCCACGGCAACCGAGAGTTCCGAAGTTTCTCAGGCCACGTGACAGCAGATGTTCCGCTCGCAGGCGGCCTGCTGCTGTGTAATCCGGAAAGACTCCTGGGAGTTCAGATCTGACGGGCGAACTTCGCCAGACATTTACGACAGGAATCCCGGCCTTGTGAGCCCGAGTCACAAGGGGGCTTGTGGCTCGAGCGACAATTCCGTCGTACGGGCGCGAGTTAGTCCGCTGCTTCGGGATTGTATCGTAGGCGTATTCATCTACGATCGACTCCCAGCCCTGCTCCGCGGCATAGCGCTGAGTTCCGGCGAAGACGCTGGCGTGCCGTTTGTACGGCCACTCGAGGTCCAGCATTAATGCAATTCGACGCGGCAGCTTGTTCATTCCATTGTCCTGTTGGCTATTGCGGACGGCCATTCGCGTGTGCCTGAATTCGTTGATGTTTTTCTTAAAAGCAGCGATGTGGCCTGTTATGCTACCCGGGCTGCTGAAACCATTGAACCACGGAAAGTTGATACTCACATGAAAAGAATGATTGCTGCGTTGCTGTTCACGTTTGTTCCCTGCGGATGGATCTCTGCTGATGAACTTCCTGATCCGGACGGCAAGCCCGCGGACATGACTCAGAAGGTGAAGGTCTTCATCATCATGGGGCAGTCAAATACGCTCGAGATGGGCAAAGTCAAAGGTGACAAGGAAGGCTCACTTGAGTATGCCGTTAAGAACGAGTCGCTGTATCCCTTCATGGTTGATGACAGTGGCGCATGGACGATTCGGAAGGACGTCAAGAACGTGCACGTCATGGGGAGCGGCGGGCCAGGCAAAACGAGTGTCAGGCGAAATGACTGGCTGACCGTATCGGGTGGCAAGATTGGAATTGAGACTGGTATCGGGCACCAGCTGGGGACCGCTCTGGACGCGCCTGTACTGATTCTCAAGAGTTCAATCGGTAATCGCAGCCTTGGCTGGGACCTGCTGCCTCCCGGCAGTCCGTCTTATGAGTTTGAAGTCGAAATGAAGGACCGCAAGACGAAGCAGGTCGAGAAGAAGACATTTGTTTACGCCGGCTATGGTCAGAGTCCGGACAAGTGGGAGAAAGGTACCGAGCCAAAGCCGATCGGCTGGAAGGCGGGCGTGCAGTACGACGGAGACATTGCTCGAGCGAAAGATGTACTCGCCAAACTGGACGAGTTCTATCCGGGGGCAACCGGGTACGAAATCGCCGGCTTTCTCTGGTGGCAGGGCGACAAGGATCGATACAACGCCGGTCATGCGGCGATGTACGAGAAGAACCTGAACAATCTTATCGCCTCATTGCGGAAGGATTTTAATGCTCCTGAGGCTAAGTTTGTTTGCGCTACGTTGGGGCAGACCAGCAAAGAGAATGCAAAGGGAAATGAGAAGCTGATTCTGGACGCCATGCTGGCAATCAGTGATGCGTCGAAGTATCCGGCGCTGAAAGGCGACGTGGCAACGGTTTACACCAACCCCATCAGCATGGGCTCGGCTTCGAATGCCCACTATGGCGGAAATGCCAAGACTTATATGAACGTCGGCCTCGCCATGGGTAAGGCTATGGTCGAACTGTTGGGTAAATGACCGGGCCTGGTCTCCGAAGACCGGCTGTAACCAGATGGGAGCACCAATGATTCTTAGTCAGTTCTCTCGGGGATCTTTTTCATTCCTGTTGCCTGTCCTGGCAATATCCGTTTTGCAACCGGTCTTTGGTCAGGACTCAAAAGAGAAGCTCAACCCTGTCAAAGTCTTCATTCTTTCCGGGCAGTCCAATATGGTCGGTGCCGGCAAGGTGGACGGTGGCAGCAGTCGCTGGGGCACGCAGTTTCTGGACCCTGTCGTTTCTGTTTATGAGGGCAATTATGACCCGAACGCAGACTACGACGCCCTGAAGCCGCTGCAGAGGAAGTCGCTGGAAAAGTTTGGCGGGGTTGAGCCAACTCCTTATCCCGGCGGTGGGGTCCAGGTCACGCGTGGATTTGTTCAGGTGAAGGAAACGGGAACCTACGAATTTCGGCCGGGCTACGGTGGCTCGATGCAGAATGTGATGGAGGTGAATGGTCAGGAGGTCCATCGACAGGAGCCCGGCCAGCAGGCGATTCGGCATGACATCAGGCTGGAAGCGGGAAAACGCGTTCCCTTCAGGATTACCTACTTTACGAATGACGCCAACGGACTCGGCTGGATTGTTCGAACGGACGTTCCGGGGGCGCTGTCCACACTCGTCAGGCACAAAGGGCTCTACCCATGGTTGTTGAATGAACAGGGGCAGTGGGCTGCGCGTGACGATGTCTGGTACCGCGGTGTCATTGCCGCAGGGGGCAGCAGGTGGCTGGGAGTCAACGGAGGGAAGATCGGTCCGGAACTCGGGTTTGGGCACGTCGTTGGTGAGCACTTTGACGGGCCGGTACTCGTTCTGAAAACCTCGCAGGGAAATCGCTCGCTGTCATGGGATTTCCTTCCTCCCGGCAGCAAGCGATTTGAACACGGCGGGAGAATCTACGCTGGCTACAAAGAATCTCCAGAGTCATGGGAAAAGGACGCAACGCCGGAACCCATCGAATGGTACGCCGGAAAGCAGTACGACGACTGCTTTGGTGCTGCGCATGAAGTCCTTGACAATTTCGACCAGCAGTTTCCTCATTGGAAGGGACGCGGTTACACCATTGAAGGATTTGGCTGGTGGCAGGGTGATAAGGACCGCTACAACGAAGGACATGCCAGCCATTACGAGCAGCACCTCGTACGGCTGATTCGCACGCTTCGAGCGGAGTTTGAATGCCCTGACGCCAGGTTCGTCGTGGCAACACTGGGGCAGACCGCAAAGGATACGGCGGAAGGAAACGAGAAGCTGATTCTCGAAGCACAACTGGCTGTGGACGGTAACTCCGGAAAATACCCGGAATTCAAAGGCAACGTCGCGACG
>CAJWGB010000361.1 GCA_913031625.1 uncultured Planctomycetaceae bacterium
AGTCTGTGCAGGACTGTGGATGGGACACCAGCGGCACGGCTTTGATTACACCGATGCAAAGGCCGTCGCCGATCAACTGAAGGAAAAATTAACCTTCGTCAAACAACACAGGGACCACCCAGCTCTGTTGATGTGGGGAGTAGCCAATGAGGCAGAAGGAGAGGGCAACGACCCCGACGTCTGGAAAGCGATCAACCAGCTCGCACGAGAGATCAACAGAATTGATCCAAATCATCCGACCATGACGGTAATCGCAGAACTGGGCCCGGGCGAGAACAAGATCCACAACATCGAGAAGTTCTGCCCGGATGTCGATATCGTGGGTTTGAATTCCTACGGCGGGATTGAGTCAATTGGTGATCGTTTTGTGGGTGCCAAATGCAGCAAACCCTACATCATTACAGAGCACGGCCCAATCGGACCGTGGGAGATCAACTCCACCGCGTGGGGCTCACCCGTCGAATGGTCCAGCACAGAAAAAGCAAAATTCTACGCGAAAGGTCATCGCGCTAACGTTATTAAACATTCCGTTGTCTGCCTGGGGTCATTCTCCTTCCTCTGGGGCCACAAGCAGGAAACCACCGCGACGTGGTTCGGCATGCTTCTGCCGGACGGCACGCGGCTGGCAGCTGCAGACGCAATGTCCGAGGCATGGACAGGCACGCCACCAACAAACAGGTGTCCGGAGATCACACGTCTGACCATGAAACAGACAGCCGGGCTGAAACCTGGTGCAACAGTGACTGCATCCGTATCAGCGAAGGATCCGGAAAATGACCCTGTTCGAATCAAGTGGCTGGTCAGAACAGATGGGGGCACCATTGGAACCGGAGGAGACCCGCAGGAAGACGAATTTACCGTTCGAAACGCCGTGAAGTACCGTGGGGCGAACGCGGTCGTCACTGTGCCCGCGGAACCCGGTGGCTATCGACTGTTTGCATACGTTTATGACGACAAGGGCGGAGCGGCGGTAGCCAACGTTCCGTTTCATGTGGCAGGAGAAATAACACTTAAGTCCGAAATGAAGGTGGCTGCCCTGCCCTATGTTGTGTACGGCGACAAAGCAAAGCCGGACAACGTCTTCATTCCTTCCGGGTACATGGGCAACTCCGAAGCTGTCGCTATGAAGCTGGACTGCCGGACCAATCCCTTCGCAGGTGCAACTTGCCTCAAGGCAGAATACAAAAGCGGCCAGAGCTGGGGTGGTGTCCTCTGGCAGTCTCCTGCCGAAGACTGGGAAGGCAAGCTCCCTGGTGGCGCCAACCTGTCAGGCGCGACACATTTGGAATTTCAGGCCCGGGGAGCAGGGGGTGGCGAAGTTGTGAATTTCGTTTTTGGTGTCCTTGACGGAAGCCAGCCCTATCGGGACACAGCGAGAGGCGAACTCAAGAACGTGCGACTGACGAAGAACTGGAAAAAGTACCGGATTGCCCTGAAGAATCTTGATCTGCGTCAGATCAAAACCGGATTTGGCTGGTCACTGGCCGGGCAGGGCAAACCGGTCACGTTCTACCTTGACGATATTCGCTTCGTCAAAGACTAAGTCCCTCTCGTCGCCGTCGGGTCGTCAAAACAGGATTTGGCCGGCACTCAGTTACGGCTTCCTCTCGCAACACTAACAGCCCGGCGTCCGGAACCGAATATTTCCGATCCACGTGCCCCTGGCCGGCGAGCCTCGTTCAAGGCCTTCAGTAATTGATTCACCCGTTCACCTGAACGGGGCCCGCTGGAATCTCCCACCCTGACAAACCAGATCCGAACGGCTATCTTTCACCGTCAGAACTGGTTTGAGAGGGGCAGACTTATGTTGTTGGGATTAATCACTGACATCCATGAGCACACCGCCCATCTGCAAGCGGCACTGGATGAGTTCACAGTCCAAGGAGTAGACCAGGTTGTGGTCATTGGCGACCTGTTCGAAATGGGCAAGAGCATCCATGAGACGTGTTGCCTGCTGTCTGACGCCGGGGCGATCGGCGTCTGGGGCAACCACGACATAGGCCTTTGCCGGCCCAACGAAGAAGTGCGTACGAAATACAGTCCGGAGACTCTGAGGTTCATGGCGACACTCAAACCTCGGCTCGTGACGAAAAACTGCTATTTCTCTCATATTGAACCGTGGCTGAATCCCGAAGAACTCTCGGATCTGTGGTACCTCAATGGCCCACCAGACTCAAACAAAGACCTTAAGAGAATCTTTAACTCCTGCGACCACAGGTACATGTTCTCCGGACATTATCACCTCTGGCTCCTGAGCACACCTGACCGGATTCACGACTGGAGCGGCTACGACCCAGTCTCGCTGAAAAGAGATCGGTCTTTTGTTGTCGTCGGAGCGCTTTGTGAAGGTCGGTTTGCAACGTTCGACACTGAGACCTGCGTTCTTACGCCGTTCAACATCGACGCTGTCTGTTGAGGACAGGAAACGTTCACAGGGAGCAGCCTGATTGCACGCTGAGAGGCGCGCGAGATTTACGTCTTGCGTATTCACCATCTACTCGCTCGGCCAGATCCGAAGCAGCCTCTACCCAGAAATACAGGCCCCGCGCAATCTCGTCTGGTCGTGAGGAACTCGTGACCGACTCTCCAGAATCGGATGGCGACTGGAAGTCACCACCACATTGTTGAGATTGAGCACTCCGGAAACCGGAGCTCAAGTCGGAATTTTAGTGACCATCCGGTCTGAGACGAACCTGAAGGGCACCGAGCATCTTTGTGATTTTCTCTTCCTTCTGGTTGATGAAAAACACGTTCTCCAGCACGATCGCTCGGCGTTCCTGGCTTGGGTGCAGAATCAGTCGCCCGGATCGCAAGAGCAGATACTCAAAGACGTCATTGATCTCTTTGTCGATTCGCAGATTGGGAGCTGCAAATCGTTCCATGTCGCTCAGGAAACCGTGGTGGTGCAGCAACTCGTTTCCGCGAACTTCCCAGTAGTCGAATCGGCGGCTGATGATCACGCAGATAAAGAGCCCGATCATTCCAGCCGCATAAATGAGATAGAAATGAGCATCGGCACTCGGATGAATCTGGTTAAGCACCCGGGAAACGCCGGCCAGCAGGTCGGGCTGGAAGGTGAACAACATCCACAATCCGATACAGACCGCCACGATCGCGAAGAACCACGTCAGAGAAGTTGTGCGTGGAAAGTCAAAGGACACGACCACGAGGTTGATCATCAGGACCGTTAGAAAGATGCGTCCCGGTATCGCAGCCGCTGAGTGTTCAGCCGTGTAGCCGCCAACGTACATAAAGATCGTTCCGAAAATGGCAGCGATCACCGTGGGATACAGAAACACAATCTTGGGGTAGGAGACCAAAAAAACAGGGCCAGTCGGCTGAAAGGGCTCTGATTCCGGTGTCGACTCTTCGGGGGTCTCTTCAGACATTGACAATTCCTTATCAGGCTGCGGCGATGTCCCGACCTTCTGTTGGGTAAGTTTTACCCACTTACTCTAGCCGTCCAGCGAACCAGGTGCCAGAGTCCGGGTGCGTGGAGCCCCTGAATCACTTGAACACCTGGCGGTGTAACGAGCCCGGGCAGTCTCAAGATGAAACTTTTCTGAATTTCTCTGGCCCTTGAATCCTGTCTGCGAATTCGATCAGATGGAGGGCACTCGAGCACAGATTCGAGTGCCTGCCACAGTCACTTCACATGGAAATCCTCGCATGCCACAACAATCCCGACGTTCATTTGTTAAGAATTCTGCACTGGCAAGTGCCGTATTTGCTGCTCCCGCCTCTCTGCGAGGAGCAACTTCACCCAACGACAAAATTGGCGCATGCGTTGTGGGTGTCAACGGGCGAGGCGGGAGCCACATTCAGGCGTGGCTGGGAGATTCACGGACTGAAATCGTGGCGATCGTGGATGTTGATGAAGATGTCGGCAACAGGCGTTGCAGCGCCATCGAACAAAAACAGGGCACCCGCCCTCAGCTTTACACCGACATGCGGAAAGCATTTGAAAACGACGCTGTCGATATCGTGAGTACAGCGACGCCCAACCACTGGCACGCGCTCACCGGCATCTGGGCGATGCAGGCTGGCAAAGACGCGTATGTCGAGAAACCGGTCTGCCACAACGTTCATGAAGGTACCGCCATGATTGCTGCCTCCCGAAAGTACGGCCGCATGTGTCAGGTGGGAACTCAGTGCCGCTCCAGCCGCGCCTGTATTGAAGCTGTGCAATTCCTGCAGGAAGGCGGAATCGGGGAATGCAATTTTGCCCGCGGCCTGTGTTACAAACGTCGTAAGTCAATCGGCGCTCTCGGCGGATACGACATTCCGAGCAATGTGAATTTCGACCTCTGGAGCGGCCCGGCTCAGTACACGGATCCAAAACTCACACGACAGCGATTCCACTACGACTGGCACTGGCAGCGTCTGTACGGCAATGGCGACCTTGGAAACCAGGGCCCGCACCAGACTGACGTTGCACGCTGGGGCCTTGGAATCGACACCCACCCGAACACAATCCTCACCTATGGAGGACGACTGGGCTACCAGGCCGAACGCAAAGATCCCAATTATGTGGACGCAGGGGACACCGGCAACACGGAAGTCTCGATCTACGACTATGGCAACAAGTGCATCGTCTTCGAAACCCGAGGTCTCGACGTCAGCGATTCAGCGGATGAGGAACTGAACAAACTCTTCCAGAGCACTCGTGGCAACAAGATTGGTGTCGTCTTCTATGGCTCCGAGGGATACCTCGTCCAGCGGACGTACTCTCACTGCATCGCTTACGACAAAGACATGAACGTCATCCGCGAATTCAAAGGCGGCGACAATCACTTTGGCAACTTCCTCGATGCCGTTGAAAGTCGAAACAGAGAAGACCTGAACGCGGATGTTCGTGAAGGGCATCTTTCGGCCGCTATCAGCCACCTCGGAAACATTTCCTTCTACATGGGTGAGGACAACAGAGTTGGCGTCGAAGATCTCAGATCAGCCGTGAAGGATATCCGCAGTCTTGATGACAACCTGAAGACCGTAGAGCGGACCATCGCTCACCTGGAGCAGAACAAGGTTGACCTTGAGACGTACCCCGTCAGTCTTGGGCCGTTGTTGAAATTTGATCCGGAGAAAGAAGTTTTCACCAACAATTCGGCGGCAAACGCCTACCTGACAAGGGAGTACCGCGCCCCCTACATCTGCCCCAAGGCCGCTGACGTATAGTCAGCGACATGCCAGTATGCAGGGCAGGTCTCTTCAGTGAGGCCTGCCCTGATTTCGTTGGCAGTGACCGTTTGGGAGTTGTGGCATCTTCTGCGGCCGGAATCGCAGAATGTGTTCCGCGAGAAGTAACCACCGTTTGTCAAGAGGCCCA
>CAJWGB010000362.1 GCA_913031625.1 uncultured Planctomycetaceae bacterium
CTGGCCTACAAGATGCAGGAACATGCTCCGGAGGCTGTCGACCTCACGAAGGAAACACAGGAAACACAGCAGCTCTACGGTCTTGATGAACAGCGAACCACAGACTTTGGTCGCAAGTGTCTGCTTGCCCGCAGAATGGTGGAGCGGGGCGTGCGATTTATACAGATCTACTCAGGCGGTAATCACAACGATGCCAACTGGGACGCGCATGGTGACCTCGAGAAGAACCACAACTATCACGCCGGCAATACGGATAAGCCGATCGCCGGGCTGCTGAAGGATCTGAAGCGACGCAATCTGCTTGATGAGACTCTTGTCATCTGGGGCGGAGAGTTCGGGCGACAGCCGACCGCGGAATATGCCAAAGGCACGGGCCGCGACCACAACAGTTATGGCTTCACGATGTGGATGGCCGGAGGCGGAATCAAGGGAGGCGTCAGCGTAGGCACCACAGACGAATTGGGAGCACAGGCCGTCGAGAATCCTTTCCACGTCAAACACCTGCACGCCACTATTCTTAATCAGCTGGGCCTCGATCCCAATCAGCTGTCCTATTTCTTCGGCGGTCTTGACCAGAAACTCGTCGGTGTCGAACACGTCGAGCCGATTCAGGAGATTATCTGACGTCGTGAAGAAGGAACGAATGAAGTCGCTGTCCGAAGCCACAGCGATCCTCGCCGATCAGATTGAGTCACCCGAAGTCCATCCTGACCGCAGCGTAACTTTTCGGCTGCGGTCTCGAACTGCTGAGAACGTTTCCGTCTGGATAGATGGCGACAGCATCGAACTTTCGGTCAGGCATGGGATCTGGAGTGGGCGAACACAGCCTTTGCCACCAGGGGTTCATGACTATTCTCTTGACGTGGACGGAACCCGGATGATCGATCCGTCCAACCGCAGCGTCAAGAAGTGGTTTACGCTGACCAGTATGGTCGAGGTTCCGGGCGATCCGCCTCGTGTGACCGAATTCTGTGATGTTCCTCATGGCATGGTGAGTCGCTGTTACTATCGTTCCGAGAGCGCCAACGGAGCCCAGCGACCAGTTGTCGTCTACACGCCACCAGGGTTTGATTTCTCCAATCAGTCAGAATGTCCCATCCTGTTTCTCCTTCACGGCTACGGCGACGACGAGACCGCTTGGACCGAAGTCGGGCGCGCTCACCTGATTGCTGACAATTTGATTGCGTCTAAGCGGACTCGTCCCTGTCTGATTGTGATGCCCAACGGTCATCCGGTTCCGGCTCCCTATGGAATGCGGCCGCCTCAGTACTTTGAAGATAACGCCCGGCTGTGTCAGCAGGATCTCAGTCAAGACCTGCATCCGTGGCTGCAATCGGAATTCGGAGCGGCCAGAGATCCCGAAAACTGTTTTGTCGCAGGGCTGTCGATGGGTGGCGGACAGGCGATTCACGTTGGCCTGAGTGACCTGAATACTTTCGGTGCGATCGGAGCATTCAGTCCAGCACCTCCACTGATGGAAATATCTGATCTGGAGGAACTCTATCCCGGGATTACCGGAGCCGACCCTGCAGCCAACCAGTTAGCGGAGTTCTGGCTACCCATTGGCCGTGATGATTTTCTTCTTGAACGCTGCAGGAACTTCTCTGGCCAGCTGACAGAACGAGGCGTGCGACATCAACTGGAGCTTGTCGAGGGCGGACACGACTGGACGGTCTGGAGAAACGCTTTGGAACAGTTCCTGTTGAGAATTGTCCCGGCAAGTTCGGATCCACCAGACTGACCACAGGTGATACAGAGTTGTACGCCAGCGCAAGCGCAGCGAAGGCCGGCGGCGGGCACCTTTTCACTGTTTCTTCTGAGCCAGATCAACACGCACCAGTTCTTTGTCATTCCGAGCAAACACGCTCTTCATGGCAAAGGCCGGGTGCGACCAGATAGTCATGCGACGCTGCACCTTCCGAGTCGGCTCCACCAGCTTTGCTCGACTGATTTCGTGATATCCGTCCGCATCCATCTTCGCGATGATCAGGTCTCCCTGCTCATTATGGAGGAAGAAGCGATTGTTGTGTCGAATGAGAAATGCGTTCCACCAGCGTCCTTCACCGGTCGCCTGCCGCGTCTCCCAGATTCGCTCGCCTGAATCTGTTTTCAAACCTCGCAGCTGGCCGTAACTGCAGACACCGAAAATGTGATCCTTCGAAACCCATGGTGTTGGCATGATCGAATGAAGTCCATCGGTATCACGTTCGCTGTTGCTGCTGCCCTTCCATGCAACTGATGCTGAATCGGCATTCACGTTCAGCATGACCGGACCGTTATAGAATGACGTCAGAAACAACTGCCCGCCGATCTTTCGCGGCATCGGAATACAAAGGCCGTACCGCACATACCAGTCGTACTTCCAGATGAGTTTCCCGTCCGATGGGTTCAGGCTGGAAATACCGGAGGGGTGCCAGATGATGAGTTGCCGTCGACCACCAAATTCATAGATCACGGGCGGACAGTAGCCGACATCTGCATCTTCCAGGGACCGCCATAGTTCTTTGCCGGTCGCCTTGTCGAAGGAAACGATGAGTGCTCCCTCGTTGCCACCCACCAGCGTTATCAGCTGATCACCGTCGACAAGAGGGGAGGCTGCCATTCCCCAGATCGGGAGTTTCGTGCCATAGTCACTCTCAAAGTCCTTTTGCCAGACGACGTCACCGGATCCCGTATCAAGGCAGTACATCTGTCCCATCGCACCGATCGTATAAACACGGCCGCCGTCCACCACAGGTGTTGTTCGGGGACCTGCTGGATAACTGATTGTGTACCGAGAGGCGTATTCATGTTTCCAGAGTTGGGCGCCGGATTCGGCATCGACACAGAGAACACGTTCCTGCTGAGATGATGGAATTCGGTCAGTGACGTAGACGCGCCCGTCAGCAACAGCAGGCCCGGAATAACCCTCTCCGACTCCCACGGACCAGACTCTGGGCAACAGTTCTGCGTCCGGCAGCCTCTCTACGATGCCCTGCTCCCTCCAGACAATATCTCTGTTGGGGCCACCCCATTGCGGCCAGTCGTCGGCATAGGCCGTCGAGAACAGAATTATTGCGAGGACTGTGGTCAAAGACATGCGCATGTGAAGTTCCATATGAGTGGGCGATCGCTCAGGACGTAATATACAATCGCGCGTCGTATGATTCACAGAATGTCATCTCGGAGTCTTCTCATGTCAACTGAGCCGGATAACAGGCCTCTTCGAAATCTTGATGTGGTCGATGAGGATACCGCACGGCGATATCCCCAGGATGGCAACGACGGTTTTCGTGACTATAGCGAGGGCAGTCGGGACGGTGTTCGGGAGTTCTACCGTCTGAACCACATGCATCAGACAGTCGATTTTGTGCGTGAAACCCGAGACAGATATCTGCCTCTACGCAACCGCGAGATGGGAATCTGGGAGGCAATGGACTTTCTGAATGAGCTGGTCGATGACAGTGACCCGGATATCGAATTACCGCAGGTTGCTCACGCCATGCAGACTGCAGAAGCAATACGCGCAAACGGCCATCCGGACTGGTTTATCCTGACTGGACTGGTCCACGACATGGGAAAAGTGCTCTGTCTGTTCGACGAGCCTCAGTGGGCCGTGACCGGGGACACGTTTCCCGTGGGATGTCGCTGGTCACAGAAGATTGTTTATCCGGAGTTCTTTGAGCTCAACCCGGACCGCGAAATCACAGAATACCAGACAAGACTCGGTATCTATGAGGAAGGCTGCGGTCTGGACAATGTTCTGATGTCATGGGGCCATGATGAATACCTGTTCCACGTCATGAAACCGTGGCTGCCGGAAGAAGCCCGGTACATGATTAGGTTTCATTCGTTCTACGCCGCACATCGTGAAGAAGAATACGACTACCTTATGAATGACCACGACCGGGAGATGTTTCGGTGGGTGCGGGAATTCAACCCATACGACCTGTATACCAAGTGCGACACCCCTCCGGACGTCGAGGCACTCATGCCATGGTACCAGGAGCTGGTCGACTCATTCTTCCCGAAGAAGATCAGCTGGTAGCACAAACTGAAAAGGCCCCGTCCTCAATTGAGAACGGGGCCTGATTTCTGTCAACAAACTGTTGTGTCGTTTACCTGTTGTCTTTCCTTCGAGCAGGACGACGACGAAGCACCGACCCTGTCGCTGCAAGTCCAAGCCCGAGTGTCGCAGCTGCCTCGAACTCAGAAGACTCTTCTTCCGATTCACTTTCCAGCATCCACGTGTCCACAGCACTCCAGTCACTCATGACAGCATCAACTTCAGGCAGTTCTTCCGCAGGAACAGATTCTGCAACGGCTTCCGTGACAGGCTCGACAGGAATGTCTCGTTCCACCGGTACATCCTGAGTTTCCAGCTCAGTAACATCCGTGGCGACAGCCGTCACGACATATCGATGAGCCGGGAACACGGCTGCGACTGTCGACTCTTCTGAACCAAATGACAGGGGGTCGGAATCGTCTTCGATGTTCGAAGCAACGACAGTGACGTCCACATACTCGCTCCAGCGAGACTGCTGCCCACCTTCACCAATTGCTCGCACCCAGATTCGGTAAGTCCTGCCAGCTTCCAGAGGCGTCTCCAGCGTGTAGGAACTGCCCTGAGCACTGTTGAGCTGAACTCGCTGCCCCGTGGTCAGATCACCAATCCAGATCAGATTGTAGGCGGCCTGTTCGATTCCCTCCCAGATAATGGTAAAGGTCGTGCCGACAGTTGAAGAGTTGGTTGGGCTCAGGATCGTTGGCTGTCCACCAACTTCAAATGTCTGTGCAACCGACCACTCGGATGCCGTTCCTTCGGCGGAGAAGGCCCGAACCCAGAAGGTGAAGTCGCCCATAGGCAGTGTCTGCTGCAGTGTAAAGGCGTTGGTTGTGATTCCGGTGAAGTTATTGATGAACTCCGTGGCCCCGTTCTCAAAGCTCTCTACAAGCCACAGTTCATAACTCTCGGCTCCTTCAGTCGCGTCGAAAGTGAACTCGATCGGCTGATCAAAGATTGGGCCATCCGGTTTAAGATTTGTTGGTCGACCGAGAATCGAGAATACGACGGAGTCACTCCAGCGACCTGCGAAACCGTTCGGAGCAAATGCTCGCACCCATGCTTCGTAAGTTCCGCCACCAAGGTTGGACAGAGCTGTCGCATAGCTGGTGGTTGATACCACCTCATTGATGACCTGCGTTTCGCCAGTGGTCAGATTGTTAACATAGAGCTGATAGGAGTCAGCATTTGCGACTGTTTCCCATTCAATAACTGGCTGCACAGGTTCCGCACTGCTGCCACCGCCCACCGGACTAATGATCGTTGGAGGCGTGCGAACCAGA
>CAJWGB010000363.1 GCA_913031625.1 uncultured Planctomycetaceae bacterium
TCTTAACCGCATGATGATCACGCCGGCAGACATGGCGCGAGCAAAACAGCTGAAGGGCCGGGTTGTCAAATGCCGTAAGTGCAAAACACCCGTCGTTGTGCCGGAAATGAAGCAAAAGAAGAAGGGACGCAAGCAGGAAGCCGCCCCTCAAATCAAGGTAGCATGGCTGGATGACGTCCGACTACACGAAGTGCTGCCGACAGACGTCGTGCTTAAGGCTGGGTCTCTTGAGAAGAGCAGTGAGTTGGCTGATCTCGTCTTTCATGAGAGCGGTCTCTATGTGATCCGCTATGCGGCCCCGGCAAAAAAGAGTCTCTTTAGCCGAGGGGCAGATGGTCCCCCGGAAGTCGATGAACAGCGCAAGCTCGCCAGAGATCACATTAAGAAGTCTGGCGCGATCACCAGCATTCCGCATGGTGAACTGCAGTCAATTCCTGCAGATCAGATTGAGAAGCTGATTTTGGTTCAGCCTGTCCGCGAAGCGTCAGCCAGTATGTTTGCTGGTGTTAACGTCTTTGGTGACGGACAAATCGGCGTGCATATTCCTCTGGAAGGATCAGACGGGCAGCAGAGATTTCTCTCATTTCCGATCTCAGGCTACCGCCGGTTCGACCAGATGCTGCAGAATCAGTTTGGCCGCAGCATGGATGCCGAATCCAACGGGGTGCCGAAAGAAGAAAAGTATGACACTCACAAGTGTCACTTTAGTGAAATGCCCGTCAAAGGCGTTCGGGATGTCATTTACTATCAGAATGACCCAGCTTTTGAGCTGGAACTCGCCGGTCATGTGTGTGCGACGTGCAACGCTGCGATGACCGAGGACGCGAGGGCTAAGAAGAAGCTTGGCGGTGGTGCGGGCAAGGGGTTGGCGAAGGCCAAGTGCCCCAAATGCTCCAACAAATTTGGTGACCAAAAGGCGTGGAATATTGCAAAAGCGCCTGATACCACTGTGGAGGAAGAGGAGGACGTCAGCGAGGTCCTGATGTCACCTGCCCCGACAGCTACACCGAAAGCTGAGCCGTCAACTGCAGCAACCTCGGGCAGTGCGTCCTGACGAGTTGCCCTGAATTCCTCGGCTGCTGCGGCGGAGGATCTCACAATTGTGTGCCTGGAAAGACGGATTCTCAATTGGTCTGCCTTGTGGCCGCATTTTGCCTGCGCCGTGCTGGTCTTCACGCCTGATGCGGGCCTTTTGACGCAGGGGAAATTGGGGAGAGCAATGGCGAACGCGGACTTCCCAGGCCCGGGAAGTGCCATTTTTGCCACTTCCGTCTTCTGAGAAAAGAATTCAGCGTTTTTCCATCCAGCTTGCCACTCCCGATAACCGCATGCAGAATCCCGCTAGGGCCCTGCTCACAGGCATGACGGAACGGAGACGTCGTTGAGCCTGAACGGACAGCGGTTCAAAGCGGCAAGGTTGATTCCTTCTGAGACTTCCTCGGCGCACATTTCGTGCTTTCGCCTCCGCCGTCAACTCGCACCATTCGGTGACGCAAATGAGCGATAAGAAACTTTCAACAGAAGACATTCTCGCCCAGATCCGTGGCGGTGGAGCACCAACTCCAGCGAGCGACGCTGCTGAAGATTCGCCGGCACCTGCTCCGGTTGAAGAAGCGGCACCGGAAGCTCCTGCTACGGCGTCTGCTCCTGCACCCGCAGCGTCTGGGCCAGCTCCGACCAGCACGACAGACATCATGGCCGCCATTCGAGGCGGAGGTGGTGGTGCGGCAGCGGGTGCTCCACCGGCTGCAGCTGCGGCCGCTGCCGCAGCTCCGGCGGCGAGTGGTCCTGCTCCGAGCGGAACAGCAAATATTTTGGCATCAATTCGTGGTGGTGGTGCCGGTGCTCCTGCTGCGGCTCCCGCCGCGGCGGCAGCAAAGCCCAAAGCTGCGGCTCCCGTGGATACTGCGAAAGCAGCCGGGATGTCAGCGGCGGAAATGATTAAAGCGGCTCGCGCTGGAGTTGCTCGATCAAATCCTGAAACAGGTGCGCCAGAGCAGCCTCCTAAGAAGGTTGTCCTTCCAGCAAAGCCATTGAAGAAGAAGGCGGGCGCCTCTGATCGGCGTGAGTTCCTTGCCGGAGCGATCGGCGTTCTTTTGAGTCCGGTTGTCTGGGCATGGGGTTCGCTGGTTGCTGCCACAACGGCGTCCGGCCTCGCGATGGCTCGTTTCATGATGCCGAACGTGCTTGTGGAGCCACCCACCAAATTCAAGATTGGTCCACCAACCGATTATGGTGCCGGAACTGTTTCGACGAAATGGAAGGCACAGTTCGGCGTGTGGATTGTTAATGATGAAATTGACGGTCAGCAGATGATCTATGCTCTGTCGACAGTCTGTACACATCTGGGTTGCACACCGAACTGGCTCGAGGGTGAGCAGAAGTTTAAGTGCCCGTGTCATGGTTCCGGCTTCTACAAGACGGGCATTAACTTCGAAGGTCCGGCACCGCGACCGTTGGAGCGACACGGCATTTCACTTGCTGCTGATGGCATGCTGGAGGTTGACAAGAGCGTCAAGTTTCAGCGTGAACTCGGTCAGTGGGATATTGCGGCATCGTTTGTACCGGTCTAACCGGATTGCGTCCGGTCTGGCTGGTTGTTTTCAGTCGGGCCACTTGTTCGTCAGTTGCTGATTGAACCTGAATCTGAATGAAGGAAGCTCGGCAGTGTCCGTAGGCGATTACATTCGAAACTCACAGATCTGGAGAAGTGTCTTCCGGCATCCGGCTCCGACAGACCGTCGGAATCGAGTTGTCGTGATGCTGACCAACTTCTTTTTGCATCTGCATCCGGTCTCAGTGAAGCAGCAGGGGATTGCCCTGTCGTACACATGGTGTATGGGGGGGATTACGTTCTTCCTGTTCCTTGTGGAAGCTCTGACCGGTGTTCTCCTGATGTTCTACTACCGCCCCACACTTGAGTGGGCATTTTATGATATCCAGGCACTGCGAGACGTGCAGACTCTGGGGATCATGCGTGAGATCCACCGTTGGGGGGCTCACGCGATGGTGATTACCGTCTGGCTGCACATGTATCGTGTGTTCCTGACGGGCAGTTATAAGCCTCCACGTGAATTTAACTGGGTGATCGGAGTGCTGCTGCTGGTGCTGACACTGCTGCTGTCATTCACCGGTTACCTGTTGCCATGGGACCAGTTGGCGATCTGGGCGATCACGGTTGGTTCCAATATGGCCCGCGCTCATCCTTTTCTTGGAGGGGAGGGGCCCGGCTTTCAGTTGCTGAATATGGGCGGGTACGACCTGATTACCAACGCCAGTGATGCGAAGTTCCTGCTGCTCGGTGGGCGATTCGTGGGTGAAGCGACTTTGAACCGGTTTTACATCCTGCACTGCGTGGCGATTCCGGTGGTGGTGTCCGGCTTGATTGCGATCCACTTCTGGCGTGTTCGGAAGGACGGCGGAATTAGTCAGCCGCTGTAAGGGTGAGTTGTCCTGCCGTCCGGATGGCGGCTGGGCAGATGTGTTGTTCTCTGATTGTTGTGTTCTTAATTCGGTTTGGCCGATGAATCCTCATCCCGACCTGACATCCAGTGTCATACACGGCCTCGGCTGGTATTACCTGATCGTTTTTTTCATGAACCTGTACTGGACGGTACGCAGCTACAAGGTTGATGGAGAGTTCGCCAGTGGGGTGCCTGTTGTAGGTGGTCTTCCCGTTGCTGCAGTCTGGGCATGTATCTCATCCGTGCTGCTGATGATCTCGGTTGCTCATTTCACGGGCACCGGGAGCCCGGACACCTTCATGATTCGGTTGCCGGAGTTCTTCAAGAACCCTGTCGATGCTTTCTTTGCTGATCCGGTTGTTTACTTCCTCGGGTCGGTGTCTCTGTTTGTGTTCATGGTTGTCTTCCGCGAGTGGTGGGTCAAGGACTCGGTCGCTTGGTCGCTGTTGCAGGCGTCGTTGATCTTCATGGGCCTCAGTATGAGTGACTACGACTTTCGTCAGATCGTCGGAAAGCCGGACAATGTGCCGATTGTGGCCATGCTGTTTATTGTGGCGTTCCTGACATGGATCTACTTTCGCCGTGCGACCGACAACGATCGCCGCGTTGCTGAGGGGCGACCGCTGTTCGAGCAGGAAGATAACGAGAAGGTGCTGGTCTGGCCGGACCTCGTGTACACCGAATTGATCTGCATGATCCTCCTGACAGCGCTGTTGATTTTCTGGGGCATTGGCCTTGAGGCTCCTCTTGAAGAGCCAGCTTCTTCGGTCAAGACACCGAACCCGTCGAAGGCTCCGTGGTACTTCCTGGGGCTGCAGGAAATGCTGGTCTACTTTGACCCGTGGCTGGCTGGAGTTGTCCTGCCTGGAATCATTCTGGGTGGGCTGATGGCCGTTCCGTATATCGACTTCAACAAGGCCGGGAACGGTTACTACTGCTTCAAGGACCGCTGGTTTGCAGTGTCCACGTTCCTGTTTGGGTTCTTCCCGCTATGGATCGCCCTGATTGTTCTGGGGACCTTTCTGCGGGGGCCGAACTGGAACTTTTACGGGATCTACGAGCTCTGGGATGTGCACAAGGTAAAAGCCGCGAACAACGTGAATTTGTCTGAGTACGTCTGGAGTCTCTTTGGAGGGGTGCCCACCGGAAGTGACATCCTGACAATCCTGAAGCGTGAATGTGTCGGGATTGTTCTTGTGCTGGGTTACTTCTTCGTGCTGCCTCCGCTGCTGGGGCTGACAATCCTTCGCCGATTCTTCGTCCGCATGGGCGTCTTGAGATTCCTCGTCTTTTCGAACCTCATTCTGTGGATGGCCGTTCTTCCGATCAAGATGGTCCTGCGATGGTCCTTCTCGCTGAAGTACATCGTCGGAATCCCGGAGTGGTTCTTCAATATCTGATCCTCTGACGCCCGTAGGCGGACGAGTCTTTTCATCTGGGCTGGAGCCTGAACTGAAATGCCGGCAACCGAACATTTCTTCCGCAACCAGAAGAAGCTGCACATTGTGTTTGCAATCAGCTGCGTGACGCTGCTGATTAGCGTTCTCGCAATGATGGTCGAAGATTATGCGGACCCGTGGCGCGATTATCAGAACAAGAACGACGAGCTGCAGGTCGCCGTGAAGCGGCAGTCGATTGAGGTCAATCAGGCCGTGCTCGATCGGGTCAATCAGCGTGCTGAACTGTCAAATAATCTGCAAGACGCGGAACAGAGGGCGGCCGAGCTGTCAGCAGCCGTGACTGTGTACGATGAACGCGTTGCGAATAATGAAGCTGTAAAGAAATTTGAGGCAGATAACAAAGACAAGCTCGATCGCCTTGAGCTGTTGAGCAAAGTGGAAGAGGAAAA
>CAJWGB010000364.1 GCA_913031625.1 uncultured Planctomycetaceae bacterium
AGATCCAGGAAAAGATTTTTTTCCATTAGCTGTTTTTTATCAAGAAAAATTTTATTCTACAGGAAGAATTCCAGGGGGGTTCTTTAAAAGAGAAGCTAGACCTACTGAAAGAGAAACATTAACCTCAAGACTAATTGATAGACCTATAAGACCAATGTTTCCAGATCATTTTACTAATGAAGTGCAAATCTTCTGCACAGTAATGTCATCTGATAAAAAACAAAATCCTGATATAGCAGCTATGATTGGTGCTTCAGCAGCATTAACAATTTCAGGTGTTCCTTTCGACGGCCCTATGGGTGCGGCACGAGTAGGTTTTATAGATGGAGAATACGTCCTA
This sequence comes from uncultured Planctomycetaceae bacterium, assembly GCA_913031625.1. Taxonomy (GTDB): domain Bacteria; phylum Planctomycetota; class Planctomycetia; order Planctomycetales; family Planctomycetaceae; genus Fuerstiella. The sequence goes on from CAJWGB010000364.1 coordinate 341, forward strand.
AATCCAAGTTATGAAGAATTAAATGAATCATATTTAGATATGGTTGTTGCTGGTACAGATGAGGCTGTTTTGATGGTTGAGTCAGAAGCAAAAGAGTTAAATGAAGATTTAATGCTTGGTGCTGTTTTGTTTGGTCATCAAGAGATGAAGGCAGTCATTAATGCCTGTAAAGATTTAAAAGCCCTAGCTGGTAATGATGAATGGGTAATTGAAAATAGTACTGAAACAAATATCTACTATTCTGAATTAGAGAGTAAATATAAATCTGAAATTACTGATGCCTTTAAAATTTCAATTAAGTCTGAGAGAAATGATAAGTTAGGACAAATCAGAGACTCAATTCTTGCACAATATGAGGAATTAGATGAGATTGAAGTCGGTAAGGTGCTTTCAGCATTTAAGAAGCTTGAAAAAGACATTGTACGGTCAAATATTCTAAATGATCGTCCTCGAATTGATGGTCGAGATTTAGATACAGTTAGACCAATTTTTGTTGAAACTAATATTTTGCCTTCAGCACATGGATCAGCACTATTCACTAGAGGTGAAACGCAGGCAATAGTTGTTGCTACACTTGGGTCATCAAGATAAATCAGCACACGCATCAGTCTTGGACAACTTCCTTCGTAGCCAAAGAGGTCCGACCCGTGTGGCTGTCCGTCTGTATGCATGCTGATTCCCGGGCATCCGGGAAGTGACCGCTGATAGAACCCACGGGTAAAAACAATCTCGGGCCCCATCAGGTCGTGCAGGAAACACGTGAGCGATGGATGCCCAATACACTGAGCGGCCGTTCGACTGGCCCACTGAGGCTGTGTTACAGCCCGCTGTTGCAGTTCGCTGTAATCCGGATGCCACATCTCTGCATCGGACATCTCCTGTTTAATGGAGTCCACAGTGTCCGCTGAAAGCAGTCGCGGCAGGACGAGATACCCCTCCACTTCAAGATGACGAATCTGCTCTGCACGACTCATGGTTGCAAAGTCAGTTTGGTCCACATTCATAAACGGAATCTGTTCTGGATCCGACATCGATACCCTCACACACCCGGAAGCAATCAGGACCAATGTAGTTTGCAGAGGAAGCGCGGGGAATCGTCTTCGGGGAGCTAATCAACTATCATTGGAGGACAGCACTCTTCGCTGTCAGTTCCCCTTAAAGCCCCTGTGTCATGCATCGGTTAATCCTCGGTATTCTGTTTCGCTCTCCGGAGGCAGTCGGAGAACCGGTCGGAGTTGCTCCGAACACGCGGCAGTTGCTGCGTCTGCCAACCGCGGCATCGGTTTTAGGACTGGTTCTGGCCGTCTCCGCTCCTGCGCAGTTGCGGTCACCTTACGTTGGTGGCTATGAACACCAGTTCAGGGAACAGCCCGTTTCCAGCGAACGTGTCGCTGGCGGCCGGCTGCTTCTGACGGAACTGAATTGCCTGAGCTGCCACAAGTCTGAAGGAAAGGCTGTTTCAAAACCGGCGCCGGACCTGTCCGGCATTACCGACAGGACAGATCCTTTTTTTGTGCAGCGTTATATCGCTGACCCACATCGACACCAGCCGCGCACCACCATGCCAGCGGTATTGGGTCATCTCCCGAAGAAAGATGCTCTCCGACACGCGGAGGCCATTACTCACTACCTCGTTTCACTTAACCGAGCGAGTTTTTCCCGAAGGGCGCCTGATCATGTCGCTATCGACAGAGGTGAATCCCTGTATCACAGCGTCGGCTGCGTTGCCTGCCATCCTCCGTTGAATTTTGATGAACACGAACGGCCGGTATCTGCCGACCGCCCATTTCCGATCATGGCCGCAAAGTACTCGCGTGATGGACTTCGGGACTTCCTCAAATCACCCCACCGCATTCGCCCAGGCGGACGAATGCCAGACCTTCTTCTGACTGATGGTGAGGCATCAGATATCGCCGAGTATCTTGTGCGAGACACGTTTGTCGCAGGAGCCGTTAACTACCAGCTGTTCTATGGCCGTCGAAACGGACTACAGGACCGTTCTCGCATAACAGCATTTCGAACCGGAGTCACAGATGGCCTGCACCTTCGATTTCCACATCGCGGCAACGACTTCAGTGTCACCCTGAGCAGCTGGTTGCAAATCGAAGAGGCGGGCTCCTATCAGTTTCATCTGGAGACGGACGATGCCGGCGAACTGAAGATTGATGGCCGGTCTGTGATCGCTAACGACAGTCCCCGCAACACCAATCGCGTGCTGAAACAAACCAGCACAATCAAACTCGACTCTGGCATCCACGAAATTGCGGTGGAATATTTCCAGCGAGGACGTGAATCACATTTTGACCTGACCTGGACTCCCCCTGGAAAAGAGAAGTCAGAGATTCCTGCCGGACTGTTGCGTAACTCAAAGCGTCCTGCACAGCCGCTGCCAACATGGACACTCGATGAAAAACTGGTACCCGAGGGAAAACGGCTGTTTGCTGCGTCAGGATGTGCTGACTGCCATGAGCTGCCGGGGCTGACGCCTCGCTCCCATCGCTCACTGTCTGATGTTTCACAACACCTCAACAGCGGCTGTCTGGCCAGCGAAGACGGTGACCGTGGATCAGCTCCTCAGTACGGACTGGACCCGGAACAACAGGCTGCGATTCGACTGGCCATGTCATTGACTCGTTTAAGCAATTCAGAGAACAACAATGCGTCTCAAATCCACAACACAATGGCGCGGCTCCAGTGCTATGCCTGCCACGACCGCGGAGTTGTCAATGATGTCCCTCAATTCGGTTTGCCGGATGATCGTCGTCCGTGGTTTAAACCGCAGGTCCCAGAACTTGGAGATGAAGGACGCATTCCCCCCTCACTGACTGGTGTCGGAGACAAACTGAAACCGGCATGGCTGCAAAAAGTCCTGACCGAACGAGGAATCGCGAGGCCGTACATGAATGTTCGCATGCCGCAGTTCGGATCAGAACAGGTATCGCATCTGGCGGAAGACTTTGCTCTTATCGATCGACGCCCCACAGCAATCCGGAAGACGCCAGACTCCGACGAAGACGCTAAAGCGGCCGGGCTACATCTTGTTGATCGCGGCAGGCTGCAGTGCATTGGTTGTCATGACTTCAATGGTCACAAATCGATTGGTATCCGCGCAATGGATCTGACGGCGATGCCGGGCCGCCTGAATCGCGACTGGTTTCATCGCTACATGAGATCGCCGGGCGACTATCGCCCTGGTACCAAGATGCCCGCAGCATGGCCAAGTGGACGGAGCCTGTTCCCACAGGTCCTTGAGGGAGATGCCAATCGGCAAATCGACGCTCTCTGGAGATACCTTGCTGACGGGCGTCGCGCTGTCCCGCCGGCCGGTCTGAGTCGACAGTCGCTGGAGGTCATTGTTGGCGGAGAAGCAGTCGTCTACAGAAACAAGATTCGGCAAGCAGGATTTCGGGGAATCTGTGTCGGATATCCTGACGAGGTCAATGTCGCATTTGACGCCGAGTCCATGCGACTCGCGCAGATCTGGAAGGGAAGATTCCTCAATGCGTCACCTCACTGGAATGTTCAGGGGATGGGGCGGATTGGCCCACTCGGACATGACGTTGTAACGTTTCCCGGAGGCCCATCAATCACTCGTCTTTCTACAGCAACTCAGGTGTGGCCGGAAACAACGGACCGGGATCCAAAGTTTCGATTTCGAGGATACCAGCTGGACAAAGTTCGTCGTCCGACATTCGAGTACACCTATGACGGCGTGCAGGTTACAGACTTTTGTCAGGGCTCACTTGTCAAAGACAAGACCAGTCAACGGCGTCTTGTGCGCACATTCACGTTCGCAGGGGAAACGGACCAACTCTACGTGAGACTCTGGGCAGGTGCAGGCGTCAGACGTACGTCGGGCGGATTTGTTTGCGAGAACGGACCTGTCATTCGATCTGCGGAAGACGGATTGATCGTTCGCGAATCCGAAGGACGGTCGGAACTACTTCTTGATTGCAGCCAACTCGCGGCGCGATCGAAGGCTGCCGAATTCTCCCTTGAGTATCTTTGGTAGCAACAGCGGAAATCACGCCAGGTGCCGACCAACGAGATCAGAACAGACTTGCTCACCGGAAGACGGGTGATTATTGCCGAAGGTCGCCGCGCGCGGCCCGTTCAGAACCGTGCGGCCCGGACCGAAGTATCCTCCAGTGATGACCCCTTCCTTGAAGGCTGCGAGGCCGAAACGCCTGACGAGCGGCTGGCACTCAGGAGTGAAGACACAGCTGCAAATCAGCCTGGCTGGCTCGTCAGAGTTGTCCCCAATCGCTATCCCGCCGCCCAGCCGCTCAGCGCCGAACAACACAGGCAACTGACCGGGATTCATAACGTGGTCCTTGAGTGTCCCGACTTTCGAACGCGGCTTCTCGATCTTGACGTCATAGAAATTGCACGGGTGATGCGTGCATGGCAACTCCGTATCCGGGGGATAGAGCTCGAGACCAGTGGTCGCACGGGTGACCTGTATCTCTTTCGAAACGAAGGAAGAGAAGCCGGCGCTTCGCTGGCTCATTGTCATTCTCAGATCCTCTGGCTGCCCACAGGCGATCAGAGGGACCATCGCACCACAGAACAGCAACTTGAGCAATGGTTGTCCAAAGAACTAAAAGAAGAGCGTCGGCTCGTTGCACGACACGAAGATCTGGCTGTCATCTGCCCCTTCGCCAGCCGCGTCTCGTGGCATACCAGAATCATTCCAACATGCACTTTGCCATTCTGTGAGCTATCCGCATCAAACCTGATCACGATCGCATCACTGACGAAGCAGCTCGTCCGTACCATTGAACAACTGATTGGTTCATTTCCGCACAATGTGACACTCAATCAGGCGACAGGACAGTGGTACCTGGACCTGATGCCGCGGACCGGAGGCATTGCGGGATTGGAACTCATGAGCGACCTGGATCTGGTCACCGTGGCGCCGGAAACGGCCTGTCAGCAATTGCAGATGCACCAGTCAGCG
>CAJWGB010000365.1 GCA_913031625.1 uncultured Planctomycetaceae bacterium
AGCCGAAGGCCGTGAGGCCTCGGGTGTCAACGAGCGGCCAGAAAGTGCGTTTCGCTCGGACGTTCACGCGTCTCGGCTAACAATAAACAAGGCTGCAGAAGCTGCAAAAAAGACCTGCTTCGACGCATGCAGTTTCCTGGCCGGCAAGAGAAACGTTGCCACTTAAGTTTTGGTGTCTGCTTGAATTGAAAGCCGAAGCGTCAGCGAGGGATTTCCTGTCTGATTGAAATGGGGCTTTTCCCTCGCTGACGCTTCGGGTTACCTGTCTATCAGGTTGTTGTCTCACTTCAGTACGCTTCAAGTATCTCAGAAGCGTACTAAGTACATATCCGCTGTATTCCATCGGGGCACAAAAAAAGCGGGGCCGAGGCCCCGCTTTTGTTTCCAGGTCAGATGTGTCATCAGTTGGTGACGACTGTGTCTGACTCTTCGCTTCCAAAATCGTCGTCGCCGCCTTCAACGCCTTTTCCATCGCCCGTCCAGCTGACAATGTCGTCATCTGTGTTCTCCTTGCCATCAGGGCCCAGAGACCAGATGTCCGGCTCATTCAGCTTGTTGTGTGATGGTGGGAACTGATAGCGATAGGTGTTGCCCCATGGGTCTTTGGGGAGCTTTTCAGTTTTGACGTAGGGGCCGGACCAGTTGGTGTTGCCTCCCCCAGATGATTCTTCGCCTTCTTCTTCCAGTGCGAACCCGTCGTCCATACCTTCATCAAACGACTCTTCTCCACCCGTTGAATCGGCGGCGGGGGCAGAAACGAGTGCTTTCAGACCCTGCTCGGTTGAGGGAAAGCGATTCATGTCGAGGGCGTATCGTTCCAGAGAGGACTTGAACATCCCAATCTGAGTCTTCGCCGTGTTGATGTCGGCCTTTTCCTTGCTTCCCAGGAGACGTGGCCCAACCAGAGAAACGAGCAGGACGAGGATTGCCATCACGATGAGAAGTTCGGTCAGTGTGAATCCATGACGTCTCTGTCGTGTTGCGGGCTTGCGGTTCTTCACGTGTTATCCTTTCGTATCAACCTATTGTATTGAGCCGCTTCGGCGGCATGTGAATTTCATTTTGAGCTGCCTACGCCGGCAGTCAGTGGCTAATCAGCTTTCGTAACCCGGAGTACTTCATCGATACTGGTCCTGCCCTTCAGGACCTTACGCCAGCCGTCCTGACGCAGTGTTTTCATGCCGGCAGCCATCGCTGCTTTTCGAATTGAGTCAGTGCCCGTCCGATCGTTTGCGAGACTGCGAATTTCGTCGTTTGTTTCAAGCAGTTCGTAGATGCCAAGTCGTCCGGAGTACCCGGTGCCTCGACACTGGCGGCAGCCCTGAGGCTGATAAATGGGAGTTTTGCCGATTTCGTCGACAGGAAAGTCATCCGGCAGGTCGGTCGTAGCTGGAACCCACGGCTGTCGACATTCTTTGCACAGTGTGCGGACAAGCCGCTGAGCCATGATGCCTTCGACAGTGCTTGCGACAAGGAAGGGTTCGACTCCCATGTCTACCAGCCGCATGAATGCTCCGGCAGCATCATTTGTATGGAGTGTGCTGAAGACCATGTGCCCGGTCAGCGACGCCTGCACAGCATTCTCGGCAGTTTCAAAGTCTCGGATTTCGCCCACCAGAACCACATCCGGGTCGTGACGCAGGATACTTCTGAGACTGGCGGCAAACGTCAGCCCCACTTTGTGATTGACCTGAATCTGATTGATTCCCTCGAGTTGGTACTCGATTGGGTCTTCAGTCGTGATGATCTTGTTACGTTCGCTCTTGATCTCTGCCAGCGAACTGTAGAGCGTGGTTGTCTTTCCAGAGCCGGTTGGGCCCGTTACGAGCACAATGCCGTGAGGCATCCGAATCAGCTTCTGGAACTGTTGATTGACATCGTCTTCCATGCCGATGCCTGACAGTGAAAATGACATCGCGTCCTTATCCAGCACACGCATGACGACACTCTCGCCGTGCAGCATGGGAATAATGGAAACGCGAATGTCGACCTCACGGCCAGACACACGGATCTTGATTCGTCCATCCTGAGGCACGCGTTTCTCAGCGATATTCAGGTGGGCCATGATTTTCAGCCGGCTGATGATGGCCGCCTGAAAGCGATTCAGCTCTGGTGGCACGGGTTGGGTCTGCAGGACGCCGTCGATCCTGTTTCTGATCTTGAGCCCTGTGGCCTGCACTTCCATATGAATGTCGCTCGCGCGGGCCGCGACTGCTTCCACCAGAATGTCATTCACCAGTCGGACGACGGAAGCTTCCTGAGCCATCGTGGAGGCTTCAGATTCGTCGAACTCAAGGTCGCCAATGACCTCAATGTCGGACGATTCCTCGGTCTGGGCGATGAGCCCATCCAGTGTCTGGGCTCCGACACCAAGGTGCGACTTGATCATCGCGCCGACTTCGTGAGGAAGCGCCAGGACGATCTCCACGAATACGCCGGTCGCTTCGGCCACGGCATCTGCAGCCTGGACGTCAAATGGATTGGAGACCGCCAGCGTAATTGAGTCTTCCGTCCTGCGGATCGGAAAGATGTTGTATCGATGAATCAGGCGGACCGGGAAGTCGTTAAGAAGGGATTCTTCAGGTGTTTCTTTTGAGAGGTCAACGACGGTCAGGCCAAGGGTGGCTCCGATGGCATTCAATGCTTCCAGCTCGTTTGAAAACCCACCTTCAGGGACAAATGACGCCAGCTGCCCCTCAGTGGCGATGATCTGTCGCGCACGTCGCAACTCGGGAATTGTCAGGTGGCGCGTGGAATCCCTTTCCGCCACTTCACTCCGTCGAAGTGCAATACTCATTGTGTAGTCGTCCTGCGGGATGCAGGGAGGTGGGGAGTTTGAGGTGGGAGTTCTGACAGGCTCCGTATCTGTCAGAATGCGGAAGACACAAAATCAGGAAGACTAAATATCTAATCGCTGAGCGTGTTCTAGATTCCAGAACAGGTCACGACAAGCTTTTCTGCGGAAATCACCAGAAACGAGACTCCCGCTGGTTTGGGTCTGCGCGGAAACCGCCGGTTGGTAGCCACAGACGTGTCCAGGTGTACTGTAAATGCCGTTGAATCCGTCTTTTCACGCTGGGAAAACCGGACGATACTCCCACGATTTGTTGTCTCCCACGGATGGGGCCGATTATGAAACGGACTTCCTGCGCGCTCTGGCTGCTGTGCCTCCTGAGCGTCTCCACCGCAGCACAGGATCCTCCTGTTGGGCAGGATTCGAATCCGGCAGCTGATCAGGCTGAACAGGCGTTTCAACAAATTGAAACCCGTATCAGAAGTTCAAGAACAGCACTGGGTGATGCTGGCCTGAATGAAGCCGATGCCAAAGCGGCCGGCCAGATTCTTGATAAGGCCGCCGCAGATGTAGTGAAGGCGAGGGAGCAGCATCAGTCGGCCCAAAACAGTCGCACGCAGTCAGCTGCGTTTGCAGCCGAGGTAAAGAAGCTGGGGGCACCACCAGAGGTTGCTCACGAGGACGACGTGGTTGGTCTCGAGCAGTCCGCACTTGACGCCCGATTGGCTCGGTTGCAGATCGACGTCACGGAGAGTGAGCAGAAACTGAAGTCGCTGACAGAAGCGGCCACCAGCCCTGCCAGTGGCCGACAGGAAATCCAGGAGCAACTGACGGCGCTCGAGACCAGTCAGTCCGAGTTGCAGCGACAGTTGGAAGAGCTTCCAGTCGACAATCCAACGGCTCGTAATCGAGCGGCACGACTCGGAATCCAGGCTCAGCTGGTTCGACTGGCGGCGGACCGCGAAGTATTGCTGGCGACGCAGGCCAGAATCGAGACTGAGCTGAAACTCAACCTGCCGTCGTTGCGTCGTGAATGGCAGCAGAAGCTTGTGGCTGCCCAACAGGATGAGCTTCGACTGCTATCGGAAGAGGCCGAACGTCGACGGCAGGTGGAATCTGAACGTCAGCTTAAAGAAGCACGTGAAGCAAACCTCGCGGCTCTGTCGTCTTCGAAACTTCGTGAACTGGCCCGGCGACGAGAGGAACTTGCACAGGAGAATCAGGAGCTCGTCAAGAGTGAGATTCCCCGTTACGAAGAGAAGCTTGCGCGCGCCAGCAGTCTCAATGAACGCATCAGTCTGGAACGGAAGAAGATCGAAGAACGCATTCGGCGATTCGGGGCTACAGGGACGGTTGGGCGCGATCTCCTGTACTTTCGAAATCGTTTTCCTCAGCCCGATGACCTGCGCGACAGGATGAAAGAAATCGACGGACGGCTGTCCGAGATTCGCCAGCTGCAGCTCGACTATTCCGACGAACAACAACAGGTTCGGGATCTCAAAGCCAGAGACGCTGAATTGCTCAACCCGGCAGATCTTAAGGTGATTGATGGTCACCTGACGCTGCTTTCAACGCTGGCCGACAATTCCCTTCGACTGTCGACACTGCTTTCAGACCTTGATAGTGAAAGTCGCCGCACCCTAAAGGAAATGGCCACATGGGCGGAGTACGAGAGTGAGCATGCCTTGTGGTTTCGGAGTCATCTGGCTCTTCGCCCTTCCGATCTGAAGCAACTTTCTCCGCAGGCTGCGGCTGCCAGCGAGCGACTGGTCAATTCGATCAAGGCTGCCATCGGGCAGCGGGCGGGCATTTACACGGGGCTCGCAGCAGTCACGTTTGTGATGTTTGTCATTCTGCTTGTGATTCAGCGGAAGGCTCGCGCCGTGCTGCATGAGGTTGCCGAAGATGCACGACGTAGTACGTGTGAATCGATGGCTCCGACAATCCGTGCCGTGCTGATGACGATAGTCGATGCGTCTGAGTGGCCCATTTTCTGTGTGGTGCTCGGTAACCTCTGCCTGCTCGGTGGCGCACGAGGTGCAGGAACGACGCTCGTGAATCTTGCGGGGGTCATGTTGTGGATGAATTTTCTGCGTCTGGCGGTACGTGTTGATGGGCTTGCTGAAGCTCACTTTCAGCTTCATGAAAGTGTCTGTCGCCGTCTGAACAGGTGGAGCACCTTTCTTGCAGTGCTGACCCTCCCCGGCCTGTTCTGTCTCATGTTTGTTCGTCTGACGGGACGCGGCGACGATATCCTGGAGCGATTCCTGTTTGTCACATTGATGCTTGCAATCTGTGCCGTGGCAATCCGCCTGCTGTTTCCGCGGAGGAACGCAATCGTTAGTTCAATCTGTGGTGTCTCTGATTTTGTCCGCCGGCTGCGCTGGTTGTGGACGACAGTGCCGATTGCCCTGCCCCTCGTACTGGCGGGCCTCTCCATTGCCGGCTTTCATTACACCGGATTTCAGCT
>CAJWGB010000366.1 GCA_913031625.1 uncultured Planctomycetaceae bacterium
CAGGATGAACACTATGTCGGCGATTGAATCAGTAGCCACGCGAGGAAAGAAAAAGTTCGACCCTCAAAGGGTTCCCTGGATTGGTCTCATTTGTATCACTGTGGTTTTGATTGTTACTGCCATGTACTGGTCCCATACGGGCCTGCCGCAAACAGTCAGAATCGCAGGTGGGCCGGAGGGTGGCCGGTACGATCAGCTAGCGCAAAGTATCGCTCAGGAGCTGCGAGATCGCCACGGAATCGACGCGCAGGTGGTGCCGTCTCAGGGGTCCCTGGAAAACCTTCAGCTGCTGGAGTCGCACGAGGTCGATCTGGCCCTGTACCAGCCGGGAACAAGACTTATTCTGGAAGGAGATACGGAACACCACGAGAAGATCATGCAGCCCGCGCGGTTTATTTCCAATATGTATTCGGAATACCTGTTGCCGATTGCTCCTGCCGGATCCCCGGCTTCATTTCCAAAGACGGATGGCCAGCTGTGGTGCTGTAATGACGAAAAGTCGGGAGACTATGCGGCAACCCGTCTGTTGCTGCAGCATTTGAACGCTGACTCAAGAGTGAAAGTGAATACGATTGGCTATACGGGGCTTTCAGACGCGCTCAGCGAACAGGAGATCAATATTGGGATTCTGTGTTGTGGGCTGCAGGCCCCGGTCCTGCCCCAGGTGATGGGAAGCGGGACGGGGCAGCTCGTTCCTATTCCGGGCGTCGAGGCTATGGCGGCCAAGAATGCGTCCATTCAGATGCGGACGATTCCAGCCGGCTACTTCTCCACAGAGCCAATGAGTCCCACTCAGGAATATCACACGGTCGCCTTCGCTGCTCAACTACTCGCAGACCGCGAAGCGTCTGTACGGCTTGTCGAAGAAGTCACTAAAATCGTGTCTGATGCACGTTTTCAACGTCGAATGAAACTCACAGAACTGTTTGCGGGAGGGCGTGACTACGCCGTGGAACGACCTGAGTACGCGATCCATACGGGAGCGGCCAATGTCCATTTTCCCGGACTCAAGCCACTGCTTAACCCTGACTTCGTCGAGGGAACCGAAGGCTTGAGGTCCTTCCTTGTGTCGCTGGTGGCAGCAGTCTGGCTACTGCACCGGTGGTGGACTCGAAAGCAGATTCGGAGTCAGGAGCATCGTCTGGATCGCTATATTCGCGAACTGCTCGAATTGGAGATTCATCAGATGGGGGTTGATGGTGAAGGTGGTGAGCCTGAGTCGGATGCTCTGCAGGAGATTCTGGATCAGGTCACGATTCTGCGACAGGAGGCATTACAGGAGTTCACCGCCCACGAACTCAATGAAGATCGAGCGGTCGATTGCTTCATCGAGATGTGCCATGCTCTGAGTGACAAGATCAATGCCAAGCTGACCCGATATTCTCTCCGCCGACTGCAGACGGCCATCGTGGAAGATCAGGGGAGTTCAGAGTCATAGCCCAGCTGCAGCGATTCCATACCGCTGCTTCCTGAGCGGTATATGGCTCTCAGTGGCTCTTTGGGTGAATTGAACGCCACGGCCCTCGTGTCCGACTGAACACGGACAGTTGCCTGATAAACGGCTGGGGCTCAGGGCATCATTTCGACGGGGGCTCGAGTCGCCGTTACCGGGCCAACTGCCATGTAATCGTGCACGCCCCTGCGACCACACAGTAGATTGCAAACCAGTGCAGGCGATCCGCAACCACGATCTTTAACAGCCATTGCAGAGACAGCCAGCCGACGACGAATGCGACCACCGTTCCCAATGCCACCGCTCCGACGCTGCCTGTGACTGGTTCCCCGTCCAGAACAATCTTCTTGAGCTGCAGCACTGTTGCACCGCCGATTGCCGGAATCGCGATGAGGAAAGAAAACCGTGCGGCGGCAGGGCGATCCAGTCCACAGGCCATTCCGGCTGCGATCGTGCTTCCGGAACGCGATACTCCAGGAACAACAGCGATTGCCTGAAAGACACCGATCGCTGTCGCCATTGGCCATGACATCTGGTCCAGTGCCCTGCCCTGCTGCTTCTGTAGCCATCGGCCGGCCAGCAGGAATCCAGCCGTGCCGAGCAATGCGCAGCCGGCAAGCAGTGGACTTGCAAACGCTGCTTCCAGATGAGACTTAAACGCCAGTCCAACGACGCCCACGGGAATCGTGGCCACGATGATCATGCCGATGAGTCGTTTGTCGGCCACCAGCTTCAGCAGGTCTTCGCGGAACACAACGAGAATAGACAGGAGAGTGCCAAAGTGAAGTGCGATCTCCATCGTCACACTCTCTTTCGGCGTGCTCAGGCCAGACGTATCCCGCAGAATTGCGTCAGCAATCACCAGGTGACCTGAAGAACTGATTGGCAGAAACTCAGCGACGCCCTGGACGATGCCAAGAATCAGTGCGTGTACATATTCCATGACTCAACATCTCTGCCGGTCGAAGGCGTCATTTTGCCCGGAGGTGAATGGTCCAGTCGGCGATTGATTCCATGAAACCCTTGTCAGAGATCGACTGCCGAAGAACCGGAACGCCTGCTTCCTTCAGTTGTTTGGCGGCGGCCGCACGGAGTGCCTGCTGTTGGCGAGAAACACTCTGACCATCCAGCAGCAGGACGGCTGGCGACTTGGCTGCGAGCATCGCAGTCGGAATGCCGGCAAGTCGCGGTGCACAGTCCAGCCAGACGGCGGCTTTGATTTGCCGCAGCCGCCTGTTCAACAGTAATTCGGCACACAGTTCGTTCTGCTGGCGGGCTGCAACAATGACTGATCTCGAGATCGAAATCGATCGCCCCTTCAGTGCGCCCGCCATCACGGCAGCAAAACCGGCTGCGTCTTCGCGCGTCAGTGCCGTCCCCTCAGCTGTTGATGGGACCAGCAGGATCAGGTTGTTGCGGCGACAGAGTTCTTCCCACTGATGCATGACGGTTTCAACCGGTGTTGCCGCTTCGGATAACAGGACCACGAGTCCGCTTGTGAATTTCTCATCGGTCTGCGGTGCGTAGTACCATGCTTTGCCCTTCTCGCCGCTGTCTGATTCGCCACGTGCCCATTTGAGGTTGCCGCTTCCGTTAACGGTATTTGCGTGGATGACATCAGAAGCACTGAGCAACTCATCCGGAAGTGGTCCGGCAGTGAGGGTGACGGTCTTCTCTTCACCGTCTGCAGTAACATATCCCACTTCCGTGGCAACGCCTTCCACGACACGACTCAGGGGGGCATTCAGGTCGGCGGCCTTCGTGATTTCCTCTTTATTCCATCGAATGATCTTTGCCGATGTCGGGAGGCCTGCTGTGTCGGCCGGGCTGCCCGGCCAGACGAAGACCTTCATTCCAAACCCGTCTTTCCCTTCTTCTCCATCCGGGCCGTCGACTGTCAGACCAAGAAAGCCTCGCTGAGGAATTGGCAGCTGCTCGACAAGAGTGACCTCGACCTCGAATTCCTCTTCTTCTCGACGAACTTTCAGGCGGATCGTGTCGCCTGCATAAGCACTTTTCACCAAAGCGTCGAACAGACCGAATCGGGCGATTGGGTTTCCATTTGCCGCAACAGGGACATCACCTTTCCTGAGGCCTGCTTTGTCGGCCGGCGATCCCGGGACAACATCAGCCACAATGAATTTTGGTGCCAGAGGGTTTCTGGTCGACGAGCGGATCCCCAGCAGGCCATGAAATCGGTCCTCACGACCTCGCAGAGTCTGAGCAACCTGCAATGCTTCCTGAATTGGAATTGCAAATCCAATTCCTGAATCGTACCACTGAACACCCGCGCGAATCTGGGTGCCCGAGTCAGACGGAGCAAGCGGAACAAGAATCCCCGTGACTTCTCCCTCAAGATTGATCAGGGGGCCCCCGTAGTTCACGGGAGAGATCTTGGCATCTGTCTGGATGGCAAGACCATGAATTCGTCCGACAGCACTGACAATCCCCAGTGACGTTGCGGGATCAGCGACGGGGTAAAGGCGGCCCAGGGCGGCCGACCATTCTCCGACTGACGGCCATGCCTTCTGTGAGTATGTGGCCGGCGTAAACTGGCCATCGTCACACTGCAGCAGGACCAGCTTGCGCACATGGTCAGTTGCAACGACTTTGGCGGCCACTCGCTTCCCTGTTGCGTCTTCGACAAACACGGCGGCCGGGCCCGTACTGAATCCAAAAACACTGGTGAGAATCTCACGCTTGTCCGAGATCACGACTCCTGTTGTCACGGAACTTGAGACAGGCAGGTTGTCCTGGCCGGGGGCTCCAATGGTGCGGATTCGGACCGTACTGGGGGCCACTTCGCCCACCGCTGCTCGAACGGATTCATCGAGGTCATCGGCGAGAGTTGCTGGCGCGACAGCCAGCAGAAGTGAAAGAATCACAAACGGTCTCATGAGTTATCCAGCAACTGTGTCCAGGGACTGCGAACAGTGTCAGTTTCCGGACGCCAGGACACAAGAACAAAATCTCCCGACGACCGACCCAAATCACCGATTCGCTGGCCGGATTCTACCTTCGCACCGCGCGGATTTTAAAGTCGTCCAGGTCCAGTTGGCCTCTGGCGCCATTCAGACCGATTCGAATGACCATTTCTCGAGCCGATCTGGGAACCGCGATTCGCCGTTTTGTCTGTTGCCAGTTTCCCGTTCCCCGCCATGTTGCCACAGGAATGTTGGCCACTTCACGGCGAATATGATCGTAGAAGTGAATTGAAATTCCGGCACGGTCTTCACGATTGCTGCCCGGAATGATGTCTTTTGTGCGGGCCCACACCGCAAGGTCAAGACCTGCGATCCGGTTGCCGTCGATTCCGCCTCCCTGAAGTGCCTGAGAAAGATCATTGGTCTGACTCTCGAATCGCAGGCATCGCTTGCCGCTCATTGGTGACTCTTCACAGAACTCCACCTGCCGCTGGTAGTGCCAACCGTCGACACGGTCGTCATCGTTCAAATCGTATTCAAAGTCGCCGTTGACCACCGTTGGATTCAGCGGATCCGGTTTGACGAGTCGCTCATCCTCTGACTGTCCCGTCATGGGAACAAAGAGCGTGGCGACCAGTTTCTCTTTGACGAGTTTGCCTTCCGTCTTGCGCAGAAGATAGAAGGCCTGCTGATAGCGTTCCCCCAGCGGAATGATCATGCGGCCGCCTTCTTTAAGCTGGTCTGCCAGTGGCGCCGGAACGCTCTCGGGAGAGCAGGTCACGATGATACTGTCGAACGGTGCGTGTTCTTCCCAGCCTTTGTAGCCGTCCCCGTCTCTGACATGAACGTTCTTATAGCCCAGTTTCTTAAGA
>CAJWGB010000367.1 GCA_913031625.1 uncultured Planctomycetaceae bacterium
TACATTGGGATCTTTGGAGATAATCTCCAAAGCTGCCTTTACTTGATGGGTTTTTGCACCGCCCCCAACATCGAGGAAGTTGGCAGGTTCGCCACCGTGAAGCTTGATGAGGTCCATGGTGCTCATGGCGAGGCCGGCACCATTCACGAGGCAACCGATATTGCCGTCCAGATTCACGTATGAAAGTCCGGCTTCGCCCGCCTGAACTTCCGCCGGGTCCTCTTCTGACAGGTCACGCAGCTCCAGCAGATCTTTGTGGCGGAACATAGCGTTGTCATCGAAGCTGACTTTGGCATCCAGAGCCAGCAACTGTCCATCTTCGGTCAGCACCAGAGGATTAATCTCCGTCATGCTGCAGTCATTGTCGACGAAGAACTTACAGAGCTTGGGCAGAAACTTTTCAGCACTACGAACGGCTGTCTTGTCGAATCCCAGAGCGTAAGCCAGTTTGCGTGCCTGATACGGAAACAGGCCGGCATTCAGATCGAAGGGGTCGGTCAGAATCTTTTCGGGATGATCCTTGGCGACCTCTTCGATCTCCATTCCGCCCTCTGAAGACATGATCAGAACGGGCCCGCCAACCTCACGGTCAACGACGATCCCCAGATACAGTTCCCGAGCGATCTTCAGACCCTGCTCGACAAACAGTGTGTTGACCTGCTTGCCTTCGTCCCCGGTCTGAATCGTGACCAGAGTGCTGCCAAGCATCCGTTCGGCGTTTTCGCGGGCTTCGTCAGCTGAGCGGACCAGCACGACCCCGGGCTGATCCGGATGTTCCTTAAACCGTCCTTTACCACGTCCGCCGGCGTGAATCTGAGATTTCACGACTGCGATATCTCCGCCAAGCGAATCGTAAGCGGAAGCAACTTCGTCTGCGGACTTGGCGACAATTCCTTCGGGAACCGCTACTCCGGCACTGCGGAACAGCGTTTTGGCCTGGTACTCGTGGATCTTCATGCGGCTGACTGTATTCAGAGCAGAAAAAGAAACCGCGCCACCTGTTGTGCGCGTGGAAATTCAGCCCGGGACTATAGCGATCACGCAACACACCTTCGACCCTCCGCAATCTGCGAAACTGTGAAATTGCCGGATGCTGGCCTCCTAAGAGCCGCCGCTGAACAGAAAACTTCCTGGGGCCACTAATCCCTGTGCTGGGGCATGACCGCTGAGAATTCCTGACATTGCCATCAGTCTTTCACCTGTGCCCATCTGTGGTGGGAGGCGGGAACTAAACATCAACGCAGAGAAACTTTTCGCTGCTCGGATTACTAACACGTATTCCAGCGTGGGTATGGAATAGCGGACGACGTGAGAAGTCCCGATGTTCAGGAATTCTCACAGCTTCCACTCCGGCCGCTGGAATCCACGCTGTCGCGAATGTCCGGCGAAATCTGCTGCAATGTACTGCCTTCCGGCAGAGTTCAGAATCGGATTAGTCAGTCCGTACGGGTCAGCGACTATGAGTCATCGCGCACACAAGATCGGTCAAGGTGGCTTCTACGGACAATTCGGAATGCCATTGTCGAAGTGGGCACGGAAGCTCATCCACGCCTGATCAAAGTCACACTCACCGCATTCCCGTTCGATAGAAACGTAGAATGGATTCTCAACGGGTGCAGGTGCATGCTCTCTCAGTTCTACAGGAAACACTCTCTGACAGTACTCAGTTTCTGTGTATTACTGTTGCCCGTAGTGTTCTACTTCGGTGAGAGTGTTCCATCAAATAATGATATTGAGACGTGGCTTCCGCGCAACAGTCAGCTGCGAACGGACTACGACGAGTTCTGCGAGACGTTCGGCGCAGATGAGACGATTCTCATCGCTTTCCAGAAACCATTCCCCGAGTCCGATCGGCTGAGTGCAGCAGCCGGGCGGATTGCCGGCCTTGAAGGCATACAAACATGCTGGACACGGCAGCGCGTTGTGGAAGCAATGCTGCAGAACGGTGTTGAAGAAGAGACCGCCAATCAGAGACTCATCAATCTGATGGCCACCTCTGACGAGTCGATTGAGACTCTGCTGGTCACACTCAATGAGTACGGGACCCAGAATCGTTATGCGACTGTCGACGCCTTACGCCACCAGTTGGAGTACTGTCGACTGGACCATGCGATTCTCGCCGGCAGCCCAATCGTGGGAACTCATCTTGAGGTCCTCGGGAGCCGCGAACGAGCACTATTACTGTTCACAGGAACGCTGGTAATCTGTGGCGCACTGCTGCACTTTCATATTCGGTGCTGGCGAACCTCGATCGCGCTGATCACAGCCAACATCCTCAGTATCGAAACAACATTGACTGTGCTCTGGCTGACCGGCACGCCAATGAATTTCATCCTGGCCTCACTTCCCGTCATGGTGATGGTCTTCACGACGGCTGCGGCCATCCACTACATAGGTCATTTCCGATCACTGCACCCGGACGAACAGGCATCGGGTGACTCCCTCAAGTACGTCTTCAGGCCGGCATTCTTCGCTGCTGTTACGACAATCATCGGACTTGCGTCACTCGCCGCCTCAGACGTCGGCCCCATTCCGGACTTTGGTTACCTGGGAGCAGCGGGAACGGCGATCAGCTTCATTGTCGGGATCTGTGTAACGCCAGCTATTCTGGTCAGCATGAAGTATACGCCTCAGAAAAGTGTGGCGTCCGACAGGTGGCTCGAACGGCTGGCCATGCGAATCGTCAACAATCCGATTCGTATCCTCGTGCCAGGAACAGTGGTCACTCTGGCATGTGCCGTCGGAGCATTTAAACTTGATGCTCAACTCGATCCTCTCGATTTCCTCCCGTCTGATGACCCGGTGCTGCGGGACACACTGACCATTCAAAAAGCACTCACCAGCCCAACATCAATCGAAGCAGTAATCGAATTCGGCGACGAAGGATACTCTTTCATCGAACGTCTTCGTGAAGTGCAGCGGATCGAAGCCAGAATCACAGAGACTGAAAACATCTGCCACGTCCTGTCTCTGGCAGACTTCTTTCCGAAAGACTCCGAAGCACTCTCTTTCCGCGAACTTGCAGGAGGAGCCGACGAGAATGTCGCCGGGCTCGTTGCTGACGGCTGTCGACTCTGGCGTCTCTCGATTCGCCTTGAAGACGACCAGCCCGCGGCCATCGCACAGACAATGACAGATCTTGAAGCAGCTTGCGGAGACGCTTCTGTGTCATTCACGGGTCTGGCGCCTCTGCTGGAAGAAGCTCAGGGGGAGATCTTCCGAGGGTTCTGGGTGAGCTTCTTCTCCGCATTCGGTCTGATCACCGTCGTCATGATGGTCGCGCTGAAGTCATGGAAGTCCGGCTTTAGCGCAATGATTCCAAACCTCACTCCCATCTTCCTCGTGTTCGGAACACTTGGCTGGATGGGCCGGAAGATCGACATCGGGATTATGATGACGGCCAGCATCGCACTGGGACTGGCTGTTGATGGCACATTCCACTTCCTCTTTGCCTACCGCAAGAAACTCGAGCAGAAAGACTGCCGGTATCGAGCAGTTCGATTCGCTCTGTTGTCGACCGGGCTGCCCATTATCTCGTCCGCCGTCATCTCCGGAGTCGGCCTGCTGGCACTCTCACTGTCGCCGTTTCAGCCAACGATGCGATTTGGCGTCCTGATGTTCCTGCTGCTGATGGCAGCCCTGATCGGTGATCTCGTACTACTGCCCGCATTTCTCGCACTGGGAGCTAAACGAATTCGCACGAAGTCGCGGCGGATTCAGGAAGAATCCGAAACTCGAATCGCCGCCTGATACCATGACGACTACAGTCCGGCTTCTGTTCCTCGCGAGAGAAATCGTAACCTGACTCTCCAGAGTCGGGCACCTGCAGAGTCTTAACTGGATATCCGCGGATTCACCACGGAGGCCACAGAGGTTCACAGAGATCAAATCCCCGCGGTTTTCTCGCCCCGGTTGTGGGACTGGCGACCCAGTTGTGAGGCGGCCTCCCCCGAGTTCAGACTCCGGCGATTCTCCTCAGCTCACCAAACTCCGGCAGTCCTGCTGTCGCACCTCTTGCGGTCACAGAACACGCTCCCGCCGCTGCCCCTAATCGTCCGGCCTTTTCAACAGACAGGCCATGATTCAGCCCTGTGATCAGCCCTGCGTAGAAACAGTCTCCTGCGCCAGTGGTGTCTACGACCGGCCCGGGAGGATTCACGGCAGCAATTTCGATCCATGCGTCCCGACCTGGACTCAGCAGGACTCCTTCACCTCCAAGCTTGACGCCCAGCAGGGTGTGTTCTGTGAACTGGCGGAACACACGGATCATGTTTCGAGGGTCTGCCTGTCCAGTCTGAGTTATCGCTTCCTCACGACTAGGAACATAAATGTCGAGATGCGGCAGAATGGCGTCCAGCGGCTGCAGCAGTCCGCCTCCCGCAGCAGCATCCAGTGCCGTGCGACATCCGAGCCTCCGAATCTCAGACAGCAGGCCAGGAAGATCATGCTGGAGCTGATCGAACAGCCCGTAATAACCAAACAGAGCAAACCGAGATTGCTCGAAGACATCAATGGAACTCCTGACGGCACTCGCATCAAACTGTGCGGAAGCGCCTGCGTGAAACGCAAAGTTATGTTCGCCGGAATTGTCAACGAGAATTGCCGTCACACTCGTCGCATGGTCAGAAAGCCGTCGCAGCGAGGAAGTATTGAGTCCTCCGGCTGCCAGCTGTGATTCCAGTTGTTGTCCCCAGCTGTCGGTTCCTACGCATCCGAGTGCTGCAGACTTCTGTTGCATCCGAGCCAAAGCAAGGCCACTGTTAGGAACTATTCCACCAGTGCCCACCGGAATCGGCTCGATACGCGCCGTCTCCTGTTCAAGTAAAGGACGGCTGCGATCAATTGGACCGATCGTCAGGTCGATGCAAATCTCTCCGCACACCACGCAGTCGAATTCTGCACTCATTCCACTACCATCCCGTCTGACAATCACTCGGCAACCTGCCGATCAACTCACTCTATCAATTGTGTTCTCATGCAAAAATCACTCGACGAGAAACTCCAGCGGATTGCAGCTGATCGATCCTGCCGTGACTTTATCCTGGCAGACGCAAAAGATGGTGATATGGGATTCGGGATCGCATGTCCCGGTCCAAGTGGCGATGACCGACTGCCCTTCCATTCTCTGGAGGACTACCGAGAAAACATGCGTCAGATCACGGCCACAGCCCTGGTCG
>CAJWGB010000368.1 GCA_913031625.1 uncultured Planctomycetaceae bacterium
GGTGTCGTGCCCGAGTTGACTCGGCGGCTGTATGACCTGACAACGTCCGGACAACTGGATGCAGCCCGTCAGATTCAGTACGACCTTGTGAAACTATTTGACACCATGATTTATTCGGCTGAGTTTCCCGAAGGGTTTCGAGCGGCCGTGAACCTGCGTGGGTTTGACATGGGCCAGGGGCGTCAGCCGCTGTCCAGTGAACAGCGAACGGACCTGAGCACACTCAGTAATGAACTCCAGTGCATGCTGTCAGCTCATGGGTTTACGGACCAGCCTGTTGGTGGCTGCCCAATCGACCCGGGTCAGTCGACACCGAATCCGGCGGAAGTTTCTGCCATTGTGCAGCAGGTTGTCGCTGAACTGAATCGTCGTGGCCTGATGTAATAAGTTCAGTTCGAATGCCCACCTGATGATGCCGGCAGACTCAGGATTCGTGTCTGTACGGTGGTCTGAGTTCCGGCAACTGGCTACTCTGTCGCTATGAGCGAAACAGAACAGTTGAAACAGGATCTCCAGCAGTTTCGGGACGATTTTCGGGCCCTGCAGCAGGAGGTAGGGCGTGTTATCGTTGGGCAGCAGGAAGTCGTCGACGGGACGCTCGCCGCCATGATTGCGGGGGGGCACGTGCTGCTGGAAGGTGTCCCAGGGCTCGGTAAAACCATGCTGGTCAGGACTCTGGCCGACGCATTGCAGCTGAATTTTTCTCGAGTTCAGTTTACTCCTGATTTGATGCCCGCAGACCTGATTGGGACCAACGTCGTTGAGGAGACCGCAGATGGACGACAGTTTCGGTTTCAGCACGGGCCAGTGTTTGCCAACATCGTCCTGACCGACGAGATCAATCGAGCGACTCCGAAGACTCAGTCTGCTCTGTTGGAAGCAATGGCCGAGGGGTCAGTGACAGCAGGGGGCAGCACAATGGAGTTGCCAGACCCATTTCTGGTGCTGGCCACTCAGAACCCATTGGAGATGGAAGGCACCTATCCGTTGCCGGAAGCGCAACTGGACCGATTCTTTGTGAAGCTGCTTGTTGAATACCCGTCCGCCGACGATCTGCAGCGTATTCTCAACCGAACCACCGGGACTGAGTCAGCAACAGTGAACGCTGTGGTTGATGCAGATCGGATTCGTCGCATGCGGGAGCTGTCGAGACAGATCCCTGTAAGTGATAACGTACAGCAATATGCAGTTCGCCTGATCCTGAACAGCCATCCGGAGCAGCAGAATGCTCCTGAACTGGTGAAGCGATTTGTTCGGTATGGCTCCAGTCCTCGCGGAGCTCAGGCTCTGATTCTGTATGCTCGCATTCTTGCCATTCTTGATGAACGCTATCACGTAGCCTGTGATGACATAGATCAGGCTGCCGTTCCGGTCCTGCGACATCGGTTGATGTTGAATTTTGAGGGGCAGGCTGAAAACGTCTCTGTGGATCACATACTGACGGATTTGATTCGCAGCACTGAGTCTGCCGGTGAACAGGCTGCAGCTGCAGCGTCGGCGGTATAACTCAATGGCTCTGTTCGATAACGACTTCCTGAAGCGGCTAGAGTATCTTTCGATCGCTTCTCGCAACGTCTTTCGTGGCCAGATGATGGCTCAGCGACGAACAACGCAGACCGGAAGCGGAATCGAATTTGCCGATCATCAGCCGTACAGTCCCGGAGACGACTTTCGGTACCTCGACTGGAACCTCTACGCGCGTCACGACGAACTGTTGCTGAAGCGGTTTCAGGAAGAAGAGGATCTGCACGTCTACCTGCTGCTCGACTGCTCTGGCAGTATGTCCACCGGGATTCCTGCCAAGTTTGACCTTGCCCGGCAGGTGACCGCGGCTCTTGCCTACGTGGCGTTATCGGATCTCGACCGCATCGCTGTGTCCGGGTTTGCGGAAAAATCGGAACATCGTTTTCCGTTGACTCGAGGTAAGGGCCAGATTCTGCGGCTGATACGATTTCTTGAGTCGCTGGTAGCTGACGGGAAACAGACGGACCTGGAGCAGGTGATTCAGCAGTTTGTGCAGCGAAGCCCACGGCGTGGTGTCGTGATCGTTCTAAGCGACCTGTTTGCGCCGTCCGGATTTCAACGGGGCCTTGACGTTCTGCGGCATCATCGATTCGAGCCTCACGTGATCCAGATCGTTTCGGATGAAGATCTTGAACCGGGGTTGTTGGGAGACCTTGAGATCACGGACGCAGAAACAGGTGAAACGCGACAGATGGTGGTGACGGAACAGCACATCGAAAAGTACCAGAAAGCCGTACTTGGCTATCTGAATAAGGTGCAGGAATACTGTTCTGAATACGAAACCGGATATACGCTGGCCAGATCGGGAATGTCGTATGATCAGCTGGTGATGGAAATGCTTCGGACCAAGTAACAGCAACAGCTCAGCCACGCTCGATGCAATGAATGACCACGAACTCATTGAGCATGCGCTGGATCGACCGCTCGCAGCCGCACCAGAGGGAATGGAGTCCGGAGCTGACTATGCAATTGTCAGCCATCGCATTCGACGGCCCGCAGGAAGACCTGCTGAAAATTGACATGGAGGAGCCAGCAGGAGGTCTCAATCTGCAGCCGCAACCTGATCCGCCGACAGAAAGCTCTGTGTGGAGAGCATGGAGACTCGAACAGTGGCCCGAGATGCTGGAACGACTTAAGGATACCTGTGCGCATCTCCCCATCCGCTATCGCGGACTCGCAAGTGCTGCTCGGGTGGTGCTCGAACGAGACACTGGCACAATGTTACCGGTCCCAGATCGCAGTCCAGGTTAAATTAATCAACAGGACCGCGAGGCCTCGGGCCGCATCGTTGAGGCCCTGCGGCTATCTCATGACAGCTTCATAGCGAAGCGCCGCGAGCCGCCCGGCCGAGCGCGTTTACCAGCTGGCTGCCGGACTGGTCAATTCGAATTCGGAAGGTGGTTCCGCCGGAGTGCTGGAGCACTTCCGCTGGTAGGTTGTCCTTCATGCAGTAAAGCCAGGCGTTGCAATCAGTGACAACGACGGATGCAATTTCCTGTCACGCTTCGGGTTTTCAGGCAATCTCTTCTTTGTTTCACCGAGGTGTTTTGGTGCGACCAGCCAACGCACCGACTCCGAAGATCAGCAGTGTGCCGACGACAATGGCCATGCGTTTGTGCAGCACAGTGGAGACAGGTTTCAGCGTCTGGACGAGTGCGAGGTCGGAGTCCAGGCCAGCAATTACGACCACCGCCATTCCCAGAAAACCGGCGGCGATTCCTGCTGCTCCCGCCTGCCAGCCCTGAACACGAGTAAACCGGGCCAGCAGAATCAACCCCAGGGTGCCGCCGCTCAGGATGCCGGAGAGTGTCCACCAGCCATCCAGAATGCCGGACGGCTGTGTGCTCAGGATCAGACCCAGACCGATGCCGAGGATTCCGATGAGGACGGTGGACAGCTTCAGGAAGAATAAGTCTTTGGATTCATCGCGCAGTTCTGTGCCGTCTGGTTGCGTCACGGCGCGATTAAAGAAGCGGTTTCGAACATCAACCAGCAGGAGTGTGGATGAACTGTTGAGGGACGAATCGACCGTACTCATGGCGGCCGCGAGAATTGCCGCGATTAACAGGCCGGCAACACCAGTTGGTAACTCTGTGGCAATGAAATGAGGCAGGACGTGGTCATTCTCAATGCCTTCCGGCAGAATTCCGGCCGACTTGTAATAAACAAACAGGCTGGTCCCTATGAAAAACAGCAGTGCAGAAATCGGAATGAACAGCAGAGCTCCCATCCAGACGCTCCGCGAGGCAGCCGCTTCCGATTTGGCCGTGAAGTACCGTTGAACGAACGTCTGATCGCCTCCGAAGTTCTGGAGGTTAATGAAGAAGCCAAACAGGATCATGGTCCAGAAAGACTCCGGGGCTGACAGGTCAAACGCCATGCTGCCCAGCGCCAGTTTGTTTGGCTTCGTGCCGGTCGCTTCAGATATGACGCCCGCAAAACCGTGCGGAATCTTTCCGAGGACAATGGCGAGGCACACCAGCGTGCCCCCGACAAGAATGATGCTCTGAATCACGTCAGTCCAGATCACCGCTTCAATCCCGCCAATCACCGCGTAGATGATCACCAGAACTCCGATGATCAGGATCAGCGTCTGTACGACGATCTGGATATCTTCGGGGTCTTCGCAGAACAGGTGAGCGACGGCGACAGACACGGCAAACAGAATGGCGCCAATCCGGGCGATGTGATACAGCACATTACAGATCGAGGCATAGAGGCGGGACCATGCGCCAAATCGCTCTTCCAGATGGTGGTAGGCCGAGAGGCTTCCGCAGTTTCGGAAGAATGGCACGAACCATTTCGTCGAGACCCAGGCCGCGTAGGGGAGTGTCAGTGAGAAAACGAAAGGCACCCATGTGCCGCCGAAGGTTTTCCCTGGGCTGCCGATAAAGCTCAGGCTGCTGACAAAAGTCCCGATGATGGACAGGCCGACCACCCAGCCCGGGAGTCTTCCGCCCGCCGCAGCAAACTGGTCAGTGGATTTTGGCCGTCGAGGTATCAGGCACCCGATCGCGGTGACCGCCAACAGGTAAATGACGACCACCACAAGGTCTGTCACGCTCGTTCGCATCTGCATCTTTCAAGAACTGGTTCTTAGATTCAGAGTCTAGGTAACCGGCGGGCAAAGGGAACTCCGCACTCAGAATTGGCTGGAATTCTGAGTGGGTCGACACTCGTCGCTGGACAGACCTGCGGATAAGATCCCGCCTCCCGAAACCACGGAGAAACACTCATGAGCGAACAGCTTCCAGACGTCGACACCGCAGCCAGCATTCTGAAGGGCACGATTGGCCAGATTCAGTTTGCACGAAACTACACGCTCGAATTGCTCGAGAGCCTGCCTCATGAACAGTGGTTCACGATTCCAGAGGGCCTGCCCACCAATGTTGCGTGGCAGGTCGGCCATCTTGCAGTGAGTCAGTATGGACTGCTGATGTTTCGGGTTCGTGGACGGCGTCCGGAAGACCTTGAACTGATTCCTGGCAAATTTCGGAAGGCGTACAGCAGACAGACGACGCCGAATCCGGATGCCGACGGACAGATGTCGCCGTCCGAACTTCTGCAGCGTCTGGGAGACGTTTACAAGGCAGCTTTGTCAGAGCTGTCGGAAGTTGATCCTG
>CAJWGB010000369.1 GCA_913031625.1 uncultured Planctomycetaceae bacterium
CGATAATTGCGATCACGACCAGGAGTTCGATCAGTGTAAAGCCGCGGTGTGGTCGTGGAGTGTTGGTGGTTCGCATGAGACTGCCCTGTTGCGCACCGGCAGTCAGCAACGACGGAATGCGGCGAGTCTGCGCATTCGGACGGATACTCACTCTGCCGATATCGCCTTTCCTCGAGTTGATATTCGGACGAACGGGGCAGGTCTTCTGACTTCCGGATCAACCCTCTCTGGCGCCTTCCCACGACTTGTCGCAGTGGATTTGCCAGAGACGTCCCCGGTTACAGCGGCGGGACCGCGACGGACTTACACCGTCTTCCCTTTTCATTCGCCCCATCGCATTGCAGCGTGGCGAACACCCTGATCGTTGTGACCGGCACAGTATCCTCAGTGAGCACAAATACAAGGCCATCCGCCAATTGAATCCGGAAACAGCCTCCATAGAATCGTGGTTTTGT
The DNA here is from genome assembly GCA_913031625.1 of uncultured Planctomycetaceae bacterium. Classification (GTDB taxonomy): domain Bacteria; phylum Planctomycetota; class Planctomycetia; order Planctomycetales; family Planctomycetaceae; genus Fuerstiella. The sequence goes on from CAJWGB010000369.1 coordinate 456, forward strand.
TGCGAATTTCACGATCCCTGGAGAATCTATGCAGGAAGCCATCCGCAAAGCCCGCGTCCTTGTCGAAGCGCTGAGCTGGATTCAGCGATTCCAGGGGCGTTATGTGGTGGTCAAGCTTGGTGGCAGCACGCTGGATCAGCCGGAGGCCGTTCAAAGCCTGTTGACCGATGTTGTCTTCATGTCATCCGTTGGCATGAAGCCCGTTATCGTGCATGGGGGCGGTAAAGCCATTAGCGCTGCCATGGCCGAAGCCGGCATCGAACCCAGGTTTGTGGAAGGACGTCGTTACACGGATGCGGACACACTTCGTATCGCATCCAAAGTTCTGGTCGAAAAGATCAGCGAGGATATTGTCGGCGCGCTGACAGCTCAGGGAGCCTCGGCGACCGCATTGCACTTTCGAACAGAGAACGTATTAATCGCCGAGCCGCTCAGACTAAGCGGTTCCGATGGCCAGCCCATTGATCTCGGGCACGTCGGGTTTGTGAATGAAGTTGATCGCGAAGTACTTGTTCGAGTCTGTTCAACGGGAACAATTCCCGTCATTCCCTGTATCGCACTTGATCGCCAGGGACATCGACTTAACGTGAATGCTGACACAGCAGCAGCAGCAGTTGCCCGGGAGCTCAACGTAGAGAAGCTCGTCTTCCTGAGCGACATCCCAGGCATTCTGACCAACGTGGATGACTCTGAATCACGGATTTCGCACGTGGACGCTCAGGAAGTCAGGCGACTGATCGCGGACGGAACGATCGCAGGCGGTATGGTTCCCAAAGTGGAAGCGGCATTGGATGCGCTGGATGCTGGCGTTCGTAAAGTTCACATTGTCGACGCCGCGATGCCTCATTCTGTTCTGCTTGAGATCTACTCTGACGTGGGTGTCGGTACTGAAATCGTGCCCTGACCGGGCAGATTGACCTGCGTCGGAGACTCACACGAGCAGCGTACTCGTTTAACCGGCAGCCGCAGACGCAAGCGTCGCACATTGCTGTGGCTGAACACTCGTCGCCCGGGGCTCTGCGGGCCTCCGGTTAAATGACAGGGCCAGTGGTTGCTATTGAGACGCGTTGTTGAGGAATTCTCTCACGACTGTGACAGCTCTGCGTAAGTGATAAAGTGACGCCGCAATTCTGTCTGAATTCCTTTCAATGACTCTGTTCGGATGAGTGACACGCCACTCCCTTTGCTGACTGATGACCAGATCGTCGGAGCACGGCCTGCTCGGAACACTCTGGCGTTCGATCGTCCGTGGCACTCTCTGGTAGAACCGGAACTGGCTGCTGACGGAGTCATCAAAGATGTTGCGACCGTTTTTCTGACGAATCGGGAATGTGCGTTTCGCTGCCTGATGTGCGACCTGTGGAAAAACACAACAGAACAGAAGACACCCTCCGGTGCGATTCCACAACAGATTCGATATGTCCTCGAGAGGCTTCCGCCCGCCCAACAGATCAAGCTGTACAACAGCGGCAACTTCTTTGATCCAAATTCAGTTCCCCGCGAAGATCTCAGCGAAATCGCTGAGCTTGTGAGCGAATTTGAATCCGTCATCGTTGAGAACCATCCGCGAATGACGGGGCCACGCTGTGCAGAATTCCAGCAGCGTTGCGGCATCCAGCTGGAGGTCGCGATGGGACTGGAGACGTCCCATGAACCCACACTCGCACGGCTCAACAAACAGATGACAACTCGCGATTTCGCGAATGCCTGCGAGACACTGCTGCAGGATCAGATTCAAATTCGCTGCTTTATTCTTCTCCGGCCACCTTTCACGTCGGAGTCAGAGGGCGTCGAACGCGCGATCGAATCTGTGCGATTCGCGTTTGAATGTGGAGTTAGCTGCTGTGCTGTCATTCCAACACGAAGCGGAAACGGGATTCTGGATCAGCTGGAATCCATCGGGTACTTCTCGTCTCCACGTCTCACATCTCTTGAACGAGTCATGGATGTGACGACCAGCTGGCAGCGCGGTCGGGTTTTCGCGGATCTCTGGGATCTTGCTCGATTTACAAACTGCGAATCCTGTGCCGTAGATCGGATTGAACGACTGAATCAACTTAACCTGACACAGCAGGGACAGCAGCCCATCAATTGTTCACACTGCCAACAGGAGCCGGACGGTGTCTAACCGAGTTGACGTGCTGATTCTGGGGGGGGGGTTCGGTGGCAGCCTGTTGAGCCTCATGCTTGTCCAACGTGGGCTGCAGGTGGCACTGGTCGATGCGGCCGCACATCCTCGATTTGCCATCGGTGAGTCCAGCACTCCTCTCGCCTCCCGGACTCTCAAAGCTATCGCTGCGGAATTCGACCTGCCGGAGCTTGAACCATTGAGTTCATGGGGACGCTGGAAGGAAGAGCTTCCTGACATAGGCTGCGGACGCAAACGTGGTTTCACCTACCTCAATGCAGCCAATCCAAAGTCAGTGTCGGGACAGATGCTGGTTGCGGCGAGTCAACGCGATGAACTGGCGGACACGCACTGGTTACGCAGGGACGTGGATCACTGGCTGTTTGAATTGGCAGCAGTTCGGGGCGTTAGAACATTCGAACGGACTGGGGTTCAACCTGAACGTGTTCCCAACGGCTGGCGTCTTCGGTCTCTTCACGCAACGTTCGACATTGAACACGCAGAGTTCGTCGTCGATGCGACGGGAGGAGCAAAAACGCTGCTGCGATCATTAGAAATCCCTGATGACAGCAGAACGCTGCAAACCAACTCTCGCGCGGTCTTTGGGCACTTTCAGAATCTAACGCCCCTCGAAGAACTCATACCCCAGGACGTCCGCGCGCAGCATCCGTTTGATTGTGGAGCAGCGGCCGTTCACGTGGTTCTCAGGGATCGCTGGATGTGGCAACTCCGGTTCGACGACGGAACTGTGAGCTGCGGAATCACGGGCCCACTCAAGGGGCAAAGTGCGCCGAACGAAATCTGGAATGCAACGATCCGTGAATCAGAACTCCTGCAACAGCAGTTCGCCTGTTCCAATTGTCTTCGCCCCGCTTCCGGACTCCGGTCATCGTCGCGGCTTCAAAGGCTAACGACTCAGGCTGCTGGCCCAACATGGGCCGCTCTGCCGGCCACTGCCGGGTTTGTTGACCCGCTGCACAGTACCGGAATTGCTCATACGTTGATTGGTGTGGCTCGTCTTGTTGAAGCCCTGACCACAACACGGAGAGAGACTCTGCTGGAGCAGTATTCGGGCCAGGTGCTGTCTGAAATCCGCCATGTCGATCGACTCGTCGCAGGCTGCTATGCCGGACTGCCTTCGTTCGATTTATGGTGCACGTGGTGCATGCTGTACTTTGCAGCTGCTACAAGTGGCGAGCGGTCTGATGCCGCAACTGATTTCCTGCATGCCTCCAGCAGTGCGTTTTGCGAAATGTTGACGGCGGCCGAGTCAAAACTTGCTACAGCAATCAGCATTGGAAGTGACGAGAGTACCCGGCGGTTCCAGTCGGAGATCGCAGAACTGATTGAGCCATGGAACTCCGCAGGCCTGCTGGATGCAACGGCTCATCCGTTCTACTCGTCAACAGCGGTTCCGGAAAATTGACCACTGCCAGTTGGGAATGTCCCTTGTTTGCCCGGAAACCGGATCGGTCGGCGTAAGTCGTTTGGCAGCATTTCTGTTGGTAGACGAGACACGCAGGTGTTCGGGGAAAACGCACTGTCTGGCTGCTCGTTAATGCCCGAGGCCTCGGACTGACCTATCGCCCGCCCGCCCTGCCCATCATTGCCTTCAGGTCCCAGATTTCGCCCACCTTCTGATTGCTTATCGTGCTCACCAGTAATGATCCATCCGCCGACATTGCAATCTGAGCTCGGTGATAGGCACGCTTCGGAAAGACATACTGCATCCACTTTACGTCGTCCGGATCTGACATGTCGATGATTCGCAGTTCCGTCGAACTGGAGATCACCGCGATGTTGCCGTCTGCCGAAATTGCGCCGTCGGAGCTGGAGATGTTTTCGTGCCAGTGAGCAAGAATTCTGCCGCTTTCCGTGTCCAGAACGGAAGCGTCACTGCTGTGCAGCACCAGCACCCGACTGCCATCCGCGGCAATATGACCATTCGAAAACCCACCGCCTTCAACTTTCCAGTGTTTGAGCTGGTTGCCGCCGGTGTCATGGACGGCAACTTCATGCATGGATCCGATGCTGATCATCGTTTTGTCCTCCGCGCCCAGCATCATGGTCCTGCCGGAGTAACCGAGGTCCATTTTCCCAAGTTCCTGACCAGTGCCCATCGAATACAGATAAACGTCGCCATGCTTTAGCAGTGCCAGTCGAGACCCGTCATGCGACACGGCGCCGCTATCTGATCTCGCTTCTACGACTGTCCTTGTTTCGCCCGTCGCCAGATCCCAGACGCAGGTTTCGTTGCCACCGCACGTGATTGCCAGTTTGCTGTCAGCAGAAATGCCGCAGATGGACACACCTCTGGTGTGTCCTTTGAATTCATGCCATGTGAACCCAACTCCTCGCTCCCAGTAACGAATTGGCTGGAGGATGTTGTGGATCACGATGTGATTCCCGTCCGGACTTATTCGCATATCGGAGATGTCAGCGGGGCTGATCGGTGTCTGACCGATAACGACGGGAGTCACAGATGTCAGGACACCGACGGCCGGACGCTCAGGTTGTGGATTCTGCTGCTGGCTCGTTGGACGCCGTGGGGGGGGGATGACTG